>JAISZC010000174.1 GCA_031269485.1 Deltaproteobacteria bacterium | reverse complement strand
CCTTGGCAGGCTCCCTGGGCTCTTGGCATGGCTCCAGGGGCCCTTGGCAGTCTCCCTGGGCTCGTGGCAGGCTCCCTGGGCCCTTGCAGGGTCCAGGGGCTCTTGTGTCTGGCTCCCTGAGCCCTTGGCAGGCTCCCTGGGCTCATGGAAGAATCCATGAGCGTTGGCCGAGGGCCCTGGTCATGGCTTCCCGCGCCCGCCGGACGTCAAAGAGACGAAAATTTTCGTCCTTGCACGCTCCCGGTCGAGGCGGAAGACTGCCTTTGAGCAAAAATCCAGGTCAGAGCCGGAAGCGGTTAGTTTTGACGCCCATTATCCAGGGATTATTTTGGTCAGTCAAGCTGAAGTCAGAGGCTCCCTCGGCTAGGTTCTGCCGGCCTGAGGCGCTCTCGCGCAAGGCGGCGGCCAACTGATCCGGCCTCGGGGCGAGCGCCGGCCAGCCCCCGCCGGGCCAGCTCCGCGGCCGCCGGAAAAACGCGCCGCCGGCGGAAAGGCGGTCGAGCCCGCCTCAGGCCTTGACGACGCCCGGTCCAGGCGGAAAAACTCCCCGGGTGTCGACGAGCAGCCTGGCGTGCTGGCGGATGAAGGCCTTGTCGAAGGCCCGGTGGTCGGTCAAAAGAACCACCGCGTCGAAGGCGGCCAGCTTGTCGGCCGTCAACGCCACGCTTTTGAGCTCAAAAGCTCCGCGTCTGGTCTTGGGCATCTTGGGGACGTGGGGGTCGCTGTATTCGACCTCGCACCCGGCCTCCAGAAGCAGCTTGAGCACCTCCAAAGAGGGGCTTTCGCGCATGTCCTCGACGTTTTTTTTGTAGGCCATGCCCAAAAGCAAAATCTTGGCGCCCTTGAGCGGCTTGGCTTGCTCGTTCAAGGCCCGAGAAATCTTGCCGACCACGTAGGCGGGCATGCTGGCGTTGACCTCGCCGGCCAGCTCGATGAACCTGGTGTGGAGGCCGTAGGCCCTGGCCTTCCAGGTCAGGTAGAAGGGGTCGATGGGGATGCAGTGGCCGCCGATGCCCGGCCCCGGATAAAATGGCGTGTAACCGAAAGGCTTGGTGGCGGCGGCGTTGATGACCTCGTTGATGTCCAGGCCCATCGAGTCGGCCACGACCTTGAGCTCGTTGACCAGGCCGATGTTGACGGCCCGGTAGATGTTTTCCAAAAGCTTGGTGAGCTCCGCCGCCCGGGTGGAGCTCACCGGAACCATGCGGTCCACCACCTGGCCGTAGAGGGCCAGGCCCACGCGGGTCGAGGATTCGGTGGCGCCGCCCAGGACCTTGGGGATGGTCTGGGTCTGAAAGTCCGGATTGGCCGGGTCCTCGCGCTCGGGCGAGTAGACCAGAAAAAAGTCCTCGCCGACGGTCAGCCCTTTGGCCTCGATGGGCGGCCGCAGAATCTCCTCGGTGGTGCCGGGATAGGTGGTGCTTTCCAGCGACAGCAGCTGGCCGGGCTTGAGGCGGTCGAGCAGGGCCGCGAGGGTGCCTTCGACGAAGGACAGATCCGGCTCGCGATGGCGGGTCAACGGCGTGGGGACGCAAATGATCAGCGCGTCGGCCTCTTCGGCCAGCTGGAAATCAGAGCTGGCCGAAAAAAGCTTGTCGGCGGCCTTGAGCCGATCGTTGGAGATGTGGCCAATGTAGCTCTCGCGCTTGGCTATTTTCTTGACCTTGTCGGCGTCCACGTCCAGGCCCAGCACCTGAAAGCCGACCTCGGCGAAGGAGAGCGCCAGCGGCAAGCCCACGTAGCCCAAGCCCACCACCGCCACCACGGCCTTGCGGTCGTTGATCTTCTTGAGGAACTTTTCTTCGAAGCTGCTCATCGCGCCTCCTGCCGGCGTCGAGGACTCCGCGGCCAGCCGACGGCCAGTCGAAGCCCAGGGCCCGCGCTTGTCCGCCGAAGCGACGTCAAGGTTTCAAGGGCCTGCATGTCCGTCATGTCTGCGGCCGCGAAGCGGCGGCCCGCCGAAGTCCGGCGCGCCTATGTCCGGCCCGCCAAGGGGCGAACCGGCCGCCTCCAGGCCTTCGTCCGCCGCATTCAGGCCGCCTCCAGGCCTTCCGTCCGCCGCGTCAAGGCCGCGTCCAGGCCTTCGTCCGCCGCATTCAGGCCGCGTCCAGGCCTTCGTCCGCCGCCGCCGGCCGCCTCGGCCGTCGGGCGCGCGCGGCGCTCAGCCCAGCTGCAAAGCGTCGATGAAGGCCTCGATGATCCGGCTTTGATCGTCCGGGCTCAGCCACGGATGCATCGGCAGGCTCAGGACCTCCCGAGAGGCCCGCTCCGAGGCCGGCAAGTCGCCCGGCCGCCCGCCGAAGCGCTCGAAGGCCGGCTGGAGGTGGAGGCACTTGGGGTAGTAGACCATGGTCGGGACGCCCTGAGCCTTGAGCCGGTCGATGATCTCGGGCCTGGCCTCGGCCGGGACCCGGACGGTGTACTGGGCCCAGGAGGAGAGCCGTCCGCCGGGCACGGCCGGGACGGCCGCCAGGCCCGCCAGGGCCTCCTCGTAGCGGCCGGCGACGAGCTGCCGGTCGTCGAGCTCCTGAGGAAAGGCGTCGAGCTTGACGAGCAGCACCGCGGCCTGGAGGGTGTCGAGGCGCGAGTTCATGCCCAGGCGAAGGTGCTCGTAACGGTCCGCGCCGGCCCCGTGGCCCCGGATGCTCCTGACGACCGCGGCCAGATCCGCGTCGTCGGTGAAGACGGCCCCGCCATCGCCGTAGCAGGCCAAAGGCTTGGCCGGGAAGAAGCTGGTGGCCCCGACGTGGCCCAAAGAGCCGGCCTTCTTGCCGCCGTAGCCGC
The DNA here is from genome assembly GCA_031269485.1 of Deltaproteobacteria bacterium. Taxonomy (GTDB): domain Bacteria; phylum Desulfobacterota; class Desulfarculia; order Adiutricales; family Adiutricaceae; genus JAISZC01. The sequence continues at coordinate 3,242 of JAISZC010000174.1, read as the reverse complement.
CGCCGAAGCCCTGGGCCGCGTCCTCCAAAATCAAAAGGCCGTGTCGGTCGGCCACGGCGGCCACGGCCTCGTAGTCGTAGGGCAGGCCGAACAAATCCACCGGGATGATCGCCCGGGGCTTGAGGACGCCGGCCTTTTCGACCTCGACAATCTTGGCCTCCAAATGCCGGGGATCGAGGTTGAAGGTGACGGGCTCGATGTCGACGAAAACGGGCGTGGCCCCTCGCAGCGCGACCACCTCGGCCGTGGCGATGAAAGTGAAGGCCGGGCAAAAGACGGCGTCGCCGGGGCCCACGTTCCAGGCCAGCAGCGGCAGCGTCAGCGCGTCGGTGCCGTTGGCGCAGGCCACGCACTCGGCGACGCCCACGTATTCGGCCAGGGCTTTTTCCAGCTCGGCGACCTGGGGTCCGTTGATGTACTGGGCCGCCGCCGCGGTCTGCGTCAGGGCTCGGGTCAAGGCGGGCGCCAGAAGCTCGAACTGCTTTTTGAGGTCAATGAACGGGAGCGGATCCATGAAGCCTCCAGGCGCCGGGCGCCTCCTTGAGCGGGATGAAAGACTCGCCGGACGGTCGAGGTCCGAGCGAGGAGTCGGCCGAGTTCGGGCGGGCCAGAAGCCGCCGAGTTCGGGCGGGCCAGGAGCCGCCGAGTTCGGGCGGGCCAGGGGCCGCCGGGCGAGAGGCCCGGGCCTCGAGACGCCTGCGGGTCGCCGGGGCGGCCCTCGAAAGCGTCCCCAAAAGCCCAAAAAGCGGCCGGCCGGCGGCCCGCTCAAGGCCGCGGCCGGCCTGGTCGAGCCGGCGCCGGCCTCAGGACTCGGCGGCCTCCAGCCGGTCTTCTCCGACGAGCCGATAGGTCAGCCCGCAGGCCCCGCAGGTCAGCTCCTGGGCCGGCGGAACGTCAGGCCGGTCCTCGGGCCGGGCCGGCGCGGCCGGCGTCGGGAGCTTCACGCCGCAGCGGCAGACCCACCCGATGCGCCTGGCGGGCGAGCCGGCCACGACGGCGTAGTCCGGCACGTCCTTGGTGACCACCGCGCCCGCGCCCACCAGGCAGTATCGGCCCAGCTCATGGCCGCAGACGACGGTGGCGTTGGCCCCAATGGTGGCCCCGCGCCTGACGAGCGTGGGACGAATTTCGCTCATGCGGCGGATGAAGGCCCGCGGATTGTGGACGTTGGTGAAAACCATGCTCGGTCCGCAAAAAACCTCTTCCTCCAGCTCGACGCCCTCGTAGACGCTGACGTTGTTTTGAATCTTGCAGCCCCGACCCACCTTGACGTTGGGCCCGACGACCACGTTTTGGCCGAGGTTGCAGCTCGCGCCGATCTCCGAGCCGTCGAGCACGTGGGCGAAATGCCAAATCTTGGACCCCGGCCCCACGACGGCCCCGGCCTCGACCACCGCCGTGGGGTGGATTTGGACGCCGGCGTCCGCCGAGCTCACGAAGCTTTGGCGGCGCCCTTCGGTCCGGGCGCGGTCCAGGGCCGTCAGCACGCCCAGAACCTCGACGGCCTCCCGGCCGTGGCTGTCGGGCGGAGGCGTCCGCGTGGCCATGGCCGTCAGAAAGAGCCGGCACTGCTCCTTGAGGGGCTCGGCCTCGACCAGAGGCACCGGCCGACCCTCGGCCTTGTCCTCGGAGGGCTTCTGGCCGCGCCACTTGACGCGGTGGGCGTAGAGCTTGAGCTTTTCGGGCCACGGGGCGGTGTCGTCGAAAACGGCCATCTGCTCGAGGCCGACGACCGTCAGACGCTGCTCTTTGAAGGGATTGAGCCAGGAGACCGAGACGTGGGCGGTCACGCCCGCCGGAAAGAACAGGTCGGCGTCGACCGTGTCCTCGACGCCCGCGGCGAGCCAGGCGCCGCCGGCGGCCTGCACGGAGACGGGCGCCTGGCCCAGCAAGTTCATGATCAGGCTCACGTCATGCGGGGCCAAAGACCACAGCGCGTTCTCCTCGGTCTGAATCTTGCCGAAGTTCAGCCGCCGGGAATGAAGATGGCAGACGCGTCCCAGCTCCCCGGCGCCTATGAGCTCCTTGAGGCGAGCCACGGCCGGATGGCGGTTGAGCAAGTGGTCCACCATGAGGATCCGGCCCCGGCGCTCGGCCAGCGCGTCGAGGGTCCGGGCGTCCGCCAACGTCAAGGCGAAAGGCTTTTCGACGAAGACGTCCCGGCCCGACTCCAACGCCGCCAGGGCCAGCCTGGCGTGGGTGGAGGCCGGCGTGGCCAGCGCCACGCCGAGCACGTCCGGATCTTGGAGAATTTCGTCGAAATCGGCGACGGCCCCGACGCCGGGGCAGTTGCGGCGGACGTCGGCCAAGGCTTGGTCGTCGGAGTCGCACGCCGTCCTGAGCGCGCCGAGGGCGTAAAAATTACGGACCAAATTTCGTCCCCAGTAGCCGGCGCCGACAACGGCCACGCAGGGACGCTCACAGTGTTCGAGCATCTTTGATATCGCCTCAGAATTAATTATTTAAGATTTTATTTTTAGCTGTCTAAATAAATCATCAATATCATTAATGCTATAATTATGCTCGCCCGCTAGCTACAGCAGGCCTATTTTTTGAGAGCTTATTCCTTATGAATAGACGGATGAGCGTATTTTTCTTCTAAAAATTTCCATCCATAGCTTTCAAGTCATTCAACAATTCTTTTTTTTGGGTTTCCCAAAAATATTTCTCTTGCGCTAAATATTTTTTGATGAAACAAGCCCTGAAAATCGGGCCGACCTCAACCTTCAGCGGCCGCAAGCTCTTGGCGGGCTTGGTCGCGGTCGGCGAAAAACGTGAACTGGCCGTCCAAGGACCACAGCTCTAAAAGCCGCCAAAACTCCGGCCGCCGGCTGCGATCCAGGATCAAGGCCGCCCGCCCGTCGGCCGCCTGCGCGAGCTCCGTCAAAAGACGCATCTCGCCGACCGTGAAGACCGACAGAGCCGAAAGGTCCACGGCCAAGACGGACGCGCCCTCCGCCCAAGCTCGGCGGCAGTCGTCCACGAAACCGGCGCCGACGTCGGCCAGCTGACCGTCGGTCGGCTCGTACAGGCGGCCGCGGCCCAGGGCCGTGCTCTGGATCTCGGCCCCCGAAGGCGAGTCGGTCGCCAAAGGCGAAACGTCCTCCGACGGCGAGTCGGCCGCCAAAGGCGAGTCGGCCTCCGACGGCGAAACGGCCTCCGACGGCGAAACGGCCGCCGAAGGCGAAACGGCCTCCGAAGGTGAGTCGGCCTCCGAAGGCGAGTCGGCCTCCGACGGCGAA
>JAISZC010000131.1 GCA_031269485.1 Deltaproteobacteria bacterium | reverse complement strand
CCTTCGGGTCGGCTGGCGCGGCGGCTCAAGCGAGCTCCGGCGCGCCAGCCGCCGAGTCGGGCGCCGGAGGCCGCGCGCCGGAGGCCGGGCGCTTCGCCGCCGGCGCCAGGGAGATCGACAGGCTTGAGGCGGGACGCCGGCGGCGGGTTCAGGCCGATTTGGGCGTCAAGTCCAGGGCCGCGGCGATTTCGGCGGCGGCCGTCTTCACGAAGAGCTCGCGGTCGGCTTTCGACATCGTCCCGCTCGGCTCGGGCGCCCCGCGGAGCGAGAGCTCGCGGGGCCGGTTGGCCAGCTCGGGCCGCGTGGAGACGCCGTATTCGTCCTTGAGACGGCCGTCGAAATAGGCGTTTTGAAAATCCACGAACTTGAGAGCGTGGGCGGTGGAATCCAGCACCGCCGTCTCCGAGGGGGTGATCAAATCCTGGGCCAGGGCGGCCTTGAGGCCGGCGAGGCATTCGCCGCCTTGGGTGCAGATGGTCAGCCCGCGGCGGTTGGCCAGCAGCATGCAATCCATGATGGCCTGCTCGCTGGCCTCGACGACGAAGAACGAGGGCCCGCCGGCGGTTTTTTCGTACTCGGCCGCCAAAAGGGCCAGCCGAGGAAAGGAGACCGGGTCGCCGATCATGGCCGCCTGGGCCACGCTGGGGCGCACGATCACCGGGGCGTAGCTGCGGGCGCCCAGGGGCTGGCGGTAGTAGCGATAGACCGGGTTGGCGCGTTCGGATTGGACGGCGACGATCTTGGGCAGCCGATCGACCGCCCCCGCCGCCACGAGCTTGAGCAGCCCCGAAAGGATGGCGGTGACGTTGCCGGCGTTGCCCACCGGCACGATCAGGGCCAGATCGCCCAGCTCCCAGTCGAATTGCTGGGCCACCTCGTAGGCGTAGGACTCTTGGCCCAGCACCCGCCAGGGATTTTTCGAGTTCAGCAGGGCCACCTGATATTTTTCGGAGAGGAGCTCGACGACCTTCATGCAGTCGTCGAAGACGCCGGGCAGCTCGAAGACCGTGGCCCCCGCCCCCAAGGGCTGGCTGAGCTGCTGCGGGGTGACTCGGCCTTTGGGCAGCAGCACGGCCGACTTGACGGCGCCGCCGAGGCTGGCCGCGTAGAGGGCGGCCGCGGCCGAGGTGTCGCCGGTGGAGGCGCAGACGGCCATGACCGTGCCGAGGCTCTTGACGCGGGCCAGATGCTTGAGGAAAGACAGGGCCACGGCCATGCCCCGGTCCTTGAAGGAGGCGCTGGGGTTTTGGCCGTCGAGCTTGAAGCAGAAGGCCGCGCCGACCTCGCGGGCCAGCTCGGGCGGCGCCGGGACCACCGGCGTGCGGCCCTCGCCCAAATAAACGATGTCCTCGACGGGAATGGAGGGAGCCAAAAACTCGTGAAAGGCGAAGACGCCGCTGGTGGCTCGCTCGTTGAGCATCAGGCGGTGATCGAAGAGCCGACGCCAAAAGTCGCCTGGCCGCCGCCTCAGGCGGTCGAACTGGAGATCGCGCAGCAGCAGCAGCCCGCCGCAGCCAGGGCAGGTGTAGAGCAGTTGGTCGGAAGGATGCTTGGCCCCGCAGGCCAGGCAGTCGTAGACCATCTCGCCCTCGGGGCGGGGCGTCAGATGGGGCCTGAGATCTTCCGGAAACTGCTCCGGCTTCATGCTGGTTTCTCCGTGGCTTGCGGGCGGCGGGCCCGCCAAAAAAAACGGTCGTCCCGAAAGCTCCGGGACGACCCAGCGAGATCCGTCCGGCCAGCCTCAGCCAATGAGGCTGAGAAGCGAGTCGGAATATGGGAAGGCGAAGAGCAGACAGAAGGAAATCACCAAGGCGTAGATGCACAAAGATTCAATCAGAACCAGACCGATGATCATCGTCAGACGGATGGCGCCGGCCGCCTCGGGGTTGCGGGCGATGCCCGTGGTGGCGCCAAAGACCGACAGGCCCTGGGCCAAGCCGGTGCCGAAAGCGGCGATGCCGATGGCCAGGCCCGCCGCCAAAGCCACGTAGCTGATGGTGCTCAGCGCCGAGGCGGACACGGCGGCGTCGGCGGCCAGGGCCGCGGCCGAAGAGGACAGGACCGCCAGAGCGGCGAGGCAAATGACCGAGACTTTTTTCATCTTCGTCTCCTTGCGGAAATGGCGTGTTGGGCCCTTGGCGGGACCGGATTGTTTCAAAAAGGACGGCGAGGCTCCCCTGGGCCGTGAGCGCTCTCCCGTAGGGCCGGTCGGGCTCAGTGCGCGTGCTCGAGGGCCTCGTTTATGTACATCATGCCCAACAGGGTGATGATGAAAGACTGCAGAAAGCCGGTGAAGACGGCCAAGAACATGATCGGCAAGGGCAGGAAGAACTGGCCGGCCATCAGAAACAGGATGGCGAGGAGCAGGTCCTCGCCCATGACGTTGCCGAAGAGGCGCAGGGACAAAGACAGCACGCGGGCGCAGTGGCTGATGAGCTCGACGACGATCATCAGCGGCGACAAGAAAAGGGCCGGACCCATGAAATGCTTGACGTACCGCCAGCCGTGCGTTTTCAGGCCCACCAGGTGCGTGGTGACGACCACGACCAAGGCCAGGGCCAACGTGGTGTTGAGGTTGGCGGTCGGCGACGCGCTGCCTGGAATCAGGCCGTTGAAATTGCTGAAGAAGACGAAGATGATCAAGGTGGCCGTCAAAGGCAGAAACGGCCGGCCTTTGGCGCCCATGATGCCGTCCTGGAAGGAGCGCAGATTCTGCAGAATCGATTCGGCCACGTTCTGCATGGCGCCGGGCGTCAGTTGGGGCTTGGAGGCGGCCAGCCGGCCGACCACGATGAGGATCAGCATGAAAAGCCAAGTGTAGGCCACGTAGTAAAAACTGTGGGCGAAGCCGCCCAGGCCCAGCTTTTCCAGGAGCCAAACCAAGAGCATGACTGGGTGTTCCATCGTCTCCTCCAGCCGGCCTGGCCGGCGAAAAGGCGGTCTGCCGCGTCGAGCCGCACGGGCGCCTGTCGAACGAGGATACCAAAAAACGGCGGCCAAGACAACTGGCGGTTTTTGGGGGCGGGGTCCACAGGTCCGCGGCGCCGGAGGCGATCGGCTTGAGAACGGCGCGGCGCTGGTCTCAGGCGCCTCTCTCAGGCGCCGATCGTCTTTGAAGATTCGGCGTCAAGGCGCGCCTCGCCGCCGGACGCGCCGAGGCTTTGAGGGCAAAGGGCGGCCGGCCGCCGGGCGTCCGCTGAAAAAACGGGTTCGCGCTGTGGGCGGCTCTTTCGTGAAGCTGAAAAATATGAGAAAATTTCTTGGCGCCGCCGACCAGGATCAGAACCTGGCCAAAGGCGCCGCCTGAGGCGGTGAGGCAGGACGGTCAAAAGAGGCCTGGGCGGGATCCTTGAGCGCCGGCGGCGCCGAGCCGCCTGGGGCGATCGGCCAGCCGGCGGGCCCGGGTGGGCTCGCCGGCGCCGTTGAGGCTCTTGAAGACGGAAATAAATGTCACCATATTTACAACATACTTTAATGCATAAAGATATTCCAGTCATGGATATCAAAGTACAAAATAACACTTTTCTTTTTTATGATATTATTAAAATATATTCATACGAACATTTACCTTTTGGAATATTTAAAAAAAATGATTCAAATTTAGCTAAGCTTACCGGCCTTTATAAATGGTGGAGTAGTCGTCTTATTCCTGACAATAGATTGAATATTCGTCATATATTAGATGAATTTGGTGTAAGTTCGATTTCACAAATTGCTATCAAATCATTTGGTTTATCACTCATTGATCATTATTGGGTTAAACCAAAAAATTCAGATTTAAAATGGCAAAATATTAATTTTTACGATAATCCATTCTCAGAAGAAGCGAATAACGTTTTTTTAGTAACAGGTAGTGGCAATCGTCGTTTTAAAAATCAAGGCGAAATATTAGGTATTAAAACGCCAGATAGCACAACTGGAGGAGCGCTAATAAAAAAATGGACCAATATTGATGGCATACCTTGTTTATGTAAATTCGGTCACGGTTTTATTCTTCAAGATACTGCTAACGAAACTATAGCGTCGTTAATTTTAGATAAATTACGACTTGATCACGTTCAATATTCTTTAAAATTTTTTAAAAAAGAACCTATGAGCGTTTGTCCTAATTTTCTTACCAAAAATACCGAATTAATAAGTGCTGAATGGATGTTAAGGGGCTTGTCAGAAGGCAGTGATCAGTATAATTATGATAATTTTGTCTTAATTCTTAATAAGTTAGGTCTAACTAAGGCTAAGGCACGATTAGATGATATGTTAGCTTTTGATTATTTAATTGGCAATACTGATCGTCATCGAAATAATTTTGGAATAATAAGAGATTCAAACACGCTTGAACCTCTAGATTTAGCACCAATTTTTGATAATGGTGCAAGCTTTTGGCTTGACATTAGAGATCATGATGATATTCCCCTTATCAATGACATCCGTTGTTTTCCTTTTGCTGACTATCATTCAGAACAAATTAAATTTATTACAGATTTTTCACGAATAAATCTTAAATCTATTACAGATATGGAAAATGATTTTTATAATATCTATAATAAGCTTATTAATTTCCCCTCTAAACGTATTGAAGCGATTTATAATGGTTTTAAAAAAAGAATTAAATTATTAGAAAAAATAATCGAAAATACTTAAATTTCTTACGAACCAATTAAGAAAACTAGAAAATTACGAATAGATTTTAATTTAATGGCTAGTGAGCGTTGGCACGAAAATGGCTAGAAAGATCATTGGCCTGGAAATTGCTAATGACCCGGCTAATGACCCGTTGGCCTGGAAATTGCGGAACCGCTCTGGTGAAGGCCCTGTAAAATGAGATGAAATTGAACAGGCAGGCCTTGTCAATCTGGCCTATTTCCGCCTGTTCAGGGCGGGTTTCGGGGCTGATGGAGGCCAGGCCGTTGCCGACCGTGGAGGGGACCATTTCACGTGATTGCCAGGAGTTAGGTCGCCAGTCGAGAATGCGAGTCCAGAGGAGCCCTTTCACAGGATTTATCCTGCCATTCCTGGCAGATAGGCCCTATTGCCGGGGCGACCATTTATTTTTCAACCCTTGATATTTTGGAGTAAGTTTATCAAAATTTAGATATTTTGCATGGTTTATAGGATAATAAAAAATTAAGAGAATATATTGGTCTGGCATTTGTAGGCGGTGTTACGCAAATCACAAGAATTATTATAGGATAAAGCGCTAATAATATAAAAAATATTTCATTTATAATAAATTATTAAAGGGGTAATGGCATAAAAATCAATCTGTCGCCCGGTAGAAATATTTATTAATCTTATAAAATTATTATTTTGCCCAGTATTGTCGTCAAAAAATGAAGTTCAAGTCTGCGTCAAGGTTGGGCCGGCGCCAGGCGAGCGGAAAAGTCCGCGTCGCTGAAAGCCGCCCGACCTCGCATTGCCGGCCAAGGAGCCGCTCATGCCACGGCCAACCGTCGAACCCAAGGCCAAATTGGGCCTAATCTTTTTTCCGGCTTACGATTGGGCCATTTCGGAGTCCCATCCTGAGCGGGAGGAGAGGCTGTTGTACACGCACGACCAGCTGAGGGAAGATGGTCTCTTCGACTTTCCCGGCATCGCGGAATATCGGCCCGTCGTCGCCGAGCCCGAAGACGTGCTGCGGGTTCACATCTGCCCGCCTGGCCTGGATCAAGTGGCCGGCGCGCCCCACCTGATCAGCGCCGGCGGCGCCGTGACCGCCGGACGCCTGTGGGCCACGGGCGAGGTCGAAAAAGCCTTCGCGCTGGTGCGGCCGCCGGGACATCACGCGACGTTGGTGGTCCACGGCGGCCGAGGCTTTTGCAACATCAACAACGAAGCCATCATGATCGAGCGGCTCAGAAGCGAGTTCGGCCTGGGCCGGGCGGCCGTGGTCGACACCGATTGCCACCACGGCGACGGCACCCAGGACATTTATTGGCACGATCCGGACACGCTTTTCATCAGCGTCCACCAGGACGGGCGCACCCTTTATCCCGGCTCGGGGGCTTGGGAGGAGATGGGCGGTCCGCGGGCTTGGGGCTCGACCATCAACATCCCCCTGCCGCCGGAGACGGGCGACGAGGGCTTTTTGGCCGCGGTCCGCGAGATCGTCCGTCCCGTCCTCGACGAGTGGCGTCCCGAGCTGGTGGTCAACTCGGCCGGTCAGGACAACCATTTCACCGACCCCATCACCAACATGAAGCTCACGGCCCAGGGCTACGCCGAGATGTCGACTCTGATCAATCCCGACGTGGCCGTGCTGGAGGGCGGCTACGCCATCCAGGGCGCCTTGCCCTTCACCAACATGGGCATCGTCATGGCCATGGCCGGCCTCGACTGGCGGCGGGTCAAGGAGCCCTTGCCGCCGGGCGGCCGTCCGGCCACCCGGCCCGAGACGCTCGAGCACGTCAAAAGGTTGGCCGAGAGCATCCACGCCCGCCGTCGCCGCCCCCGGCCGGAGCAGACCGGCTCGACGCTCAAGGACGGCTGGTGGCGGCGCGAGCGCCGCATATTTTGCGACACCCACCCCACGACCAAGGAGTTCGCGGGGCGGTGGCCGTCCTGCCTCAACGAGAACCGTCGCGAAGCCGTCAAGGATTGCCCGGACTGCGCCGGGCTGATGACCATTGAGACCTCTTCGGAAGTTTTTCGGGGCGGACGGTTTCTCAAGTTGCCCCGCCGGCCCTGCGGGCGGTGCCGCGAGCTGGCCGCGGATTTGGCGGCCCAGGGCTGGCGGCTTTGAAATTCGGCGTCCCGCGGCCTTGAACCGGGAGCCGCCGAGCGCGCCCGGCGTCCCGCGCCCCGCCGCGGCCTCAGGCCTCTTGGGGCCGCCGGGGGCCTGAAACGACGGGGCCGCGGGCGTCGCCGGCGGCCGACCAGAAAAAAATTTTTTTAGGCCCTCGCCTTGGGTCGCGTTTTTGGGGTCGCGTTTTTGCCGGTCTCGACGGCCGAGTTCAGAGAGACCTGCGGGCGCCTGCCGCGCGTCGGGCTTCGGCGTCAGCCCGCTGTCAGCCTTTGGCGCGAGCTCGAAAGCCGTCTTCGGTCGACGTTCTTCGGTCGACGTTTTTGGGTCGACGTTCTTGGTCGCCCGTTCAGGCGCGGGGGGGCGCCTCGCCGGGAGAGGCTTCCAGCGCGGGCGGAGAAGGGTTCGGCTGCCCCGGCTCCAAGCTGCGGCCGCAGTAGGGGCAAAAGGACAAATCCTCCGCCGGCTGGGCCTTGCCGCACGAGCGGCACAAGGTCGGGGCCGGCGCCAGCTCGACGATGATCTCGCCGGCCCGCACCGGGGTCATTTGCTTGGTGTGCTGAAAATCGGCCGTTTTGCGAATTTTTTTGACCACTCCGGCTGTTTTGGCGACGACGGCCTTTTCCTGCTTCATGATGGAGATGTTGAAAAGCTCTTGTCCTTGCGCCACCACGTCGCCTTCCCGGACGTACATGACCCACAGGTCGCCGTTCATGGGGGCGCGGACCAAGCAAGGGTCGTCGGCCAGCTCGGCGCCGGCCGCCGCCGAGGGGATTTCGAGGGCCGGCGCGCCGACTTGGGCGGCGTGGATCATTATTTCCGAGTCCAGCAGGTACCGGACCACCACCTGACCCTTTTGGTCCAGATTTTGGATGTCGAGGATGGTGATTTGGTGAGGCTTGCCCTTGGTGTCGATGAAGTTGGCCGTCTCGTCGACTCTCAGGCCCTCGAACCAGACGTCGAGGGGCAGGTTGTTGGGGTCGCCGAAGATTTGGCGGAAGTTGATGGTCTTGAGGGCGTCCGCGGGCTGGTTGAGGTACATCACGAATTCTTCGTCAGTGGGCTCGCGGCGGATCAGCTCGGTGAGGGCGGTCCGCTCGCCTTCGAGATCCGGGTCGGACAGGTGGTTGAGGGGCGAGTCGTCGCGGCGTTCGGCCAAGGCCCGCTCCCAGCCTTCGCCGAAGGCGCTGCGGTAGACCCAGTCGGGCGGAAAGCCCAGCGGGAGGGGCCCGAAACGGCCCAGCAGCAAGTCCCGGAAGGCGTCGTTGCAGTCCCGGTAGATGTCGAGGCGTTCGCGGGCCAAGGTTTCGTCCACGAGCTCCTCGGGCGTTTCGACGGCCAGGCGCAAGGTCGCCAGCAGCCGCCGGACGGACTCGGGACCGCCGCGGCGGAAGGCCGAGCTCACGCCCAAAAAGGCCGTGTTCCAAGTGATTTGCGAGCCGGGGGTGACGTCGTGATAGCGGACGAGGCGTCTGACGCCGGCCAGAAAGTCGAGCATTTGCGGCAGAAACTGGATGTAGCCCTGCTTCATGGCCCCTTCCTGGGACGAGGAGGTGGCCCCGCCGGGCATGCCATGCCGCACGACGTCGTGGTCGATGCCCCTGAAAAAGGTGGGCGCGTAGCGGTCGTAATAAGGCATGATCTGCTTGAGCACGAAGTTGGCCGTGCGGACGACCTCGCGGTCGAGACTCGTCGGCAGGCCCAGATCCTCTTCGAGGTAGGCCGCGGTGGCCAGCAGATCCCCTTGGCCGTAGCTGCGCACCGAGGCCCCCAGGGCGCAGTCGATGATTTTGACGCCGGCCAGGGCCGCGGCCCCGACGCTGGGCTCGAACAGGCCGTCGGTGTAATGGCGGTGGTAGTGGAGCACCAGATCCGGCCAGCGCTTGATCAGGGCCGAGACCAGGGCGGTCATGAAGCGCGGGGGGCACATGCCGGCCATGTCCTTGAGCCCCAGAGCCACCGAGCGGACGGTCCGAGACATGTTCAGGCCCGAGACCTTGGCGCACATGCGCAGGATCGACTCGGCGGCGTCGAGGTAGTGCTCCACGGTGAAGCCCGGGCCGAAGGACAGCGAGATGGCCGGCTCGAAGAGCACCCCGGGCTTGTCGAGGACCACTTCGGCCAGGGGGGCCATGTTTTCGGCGTGGTTCAGAAAGTCGAAGCAGCGCACCACGTCGAAACGCCGGCAGATGGCCTCGCCCGTCAAGCGCATCAGGGAGGCCGGCTGGGGCTTGTAGCCCAGCACGTTGGTCGAGCGGACCAGGATCTGCTTGAGGGTCTTGGGCGCGAACTGGTTCCAGCTGTCGGCCTCGGAGAAGGGGTAGGTCATGTTGGCCATCATGGCCACATGGAAGTGAGCCCCGCCGCCGGTTTCCAAGGAAAACAGCCCGGCCTCGTCGAGATAGGGGCCCACCAGGGCGTCCTCGGCCAGCCGGAAGCGGTTGCCGCTGTTGGACTGGGTCATGTCCCGGCAGGTGGTGTCGGTGAAATGGATCGCCTGGCCGTCGCGCACCAGGCTCAGCAGGGCCTCGCGGTCGCCCAAGGGGTAGGGCGAAAGGCGACGCTTGACTCTTTGATCCATCAGCGGCAGCACCGGCACGAAGCGCCCCAGCCTGGGGCTGTCGGCCGAGCGGTAGCGGCCCAGCTGAATGAAGGGATTGTAGCCGTGGGCCGAGATCTCGGCGGCCAGACGGCCCAGCAGCTCCGCCTCGGGGTTGAGGTCGGAATAGCGCATCAGCTCGGGATTTTGGTCGATGAAGTCGGTGGTGAAGTCCCCGGCTCGGAATTTAGGATGCTTGATTAGGCCCCGGTGGAAGGGAATGGTGGTTTTCAGGCCCCCGATGGTGTATTCGCCCAGAGCCCGCTCCATGACGCCCACCACTTTTGGAAAATCCTGGCCGTAGGCGATCAAAAGAGAGCCCGCCGAATCGTAATGCGACGGAAAGTCGTAGCCGGCCGACAAGTTGGAGTCCAAACGCACCCCAGGGCCGCCGGGCGAAACGTAACGGGTGATGAGGCCCGAGTTGGGGGTGAAATCGTCTTGGGGATTCTCCAAATTGACGCGCACCTGCATCGACACCAGCGAGGGGCGGTTGCGCTCCTCGTCGAGGCTCAGCTTGGCCCCGAAGGCCACGGCGATCTGCTCTTCGACCAGATCCAGCCCGTAGCGGGTCTCGGTGACGCCGTGCTCGACCTGCAGGCGGGTGTTGACCTCGATGAGGTAGGGCCGGCCGGACTCTTCGACCAAAAATTCCACCGTGCCCAGCGAGGAGTAGTTCACGGCCCGCACCAGGGCTCGGGCGTAGCCCTTCAAGAGCTCCCGCAGCTCCGGGGTCAAGCCGGGCCAGGGGCTGGGGGTGATTTCGATGAGCTTTTGATGGTTGCGCTGGATGCTGCAGTCGCGCTCGTCGAAGGCGAAGACCGAGCCGAAGGCGTCGGCGATGATTTGTATTTCGATGTGGCGCACGTGCCGGAGCCGCTTTTCGACGTAGAGCCGGGGATTGCGAAAAGAGGCCTGGGCCATGGCCGAGGCCCTCGCGAAGGCGTCCTCCAGCTCGGCGGTGGAGTTGACCTCGATGATGCCTCGGCCGCCGCCGCCGCCTTCGGCCTTGAGCATGATGGGAAAGCCGATCTCGGCGGCGATGCGTCTGGCCTCCGGAATGTCGACCGACTCCTCGGAGCCTGGCACCGTGGGGACGTTCAAGCTCTTGGCCAGCTTGCGGACTTCGACTTTGTTGCCCAGCAGCTTCATGGGCTCGGGGGCCGCGCCGATGAAGACGATGCCCGCGTCGCGGCACAGTCGCGGAAAGCGCTCGTCCTCGGAGGCGAAGCCCCAGCCGGGATGGATGGCCGCCACGCCTCGGCGCTTGGCCAGCGAGACGATGTGGTCCAAATCCAGATAGGCCTGAGGGTCGCGCCCCAGCAGCATCAGCTCTTGGGCCGAGGAGGCCGCCGGAGCGGTCTTGTCGACGTCGGTGGCGGTCATGACCGCCACCGCGTCGAAGCGGTCCCGGATGGCGCGGCAAATCCGGCGGGCGGGTATGCCGCGGTTGGCCACCAGAATGGGCCGGCCTTTTATTTGATAATAAACGTTGTTAAAATCAGTCATGAAGCTGAATGATTCCTTAAGCGGGTGACTAAAAGTCTATTTTTAACTTGATGTCCATGATAATTTGTGGACACCAAGTTAATAATTTGACGGCTAACGACTTTGAAGCGCTTTATGGCGCTTTGAGGTTTTTTTTACGCTTTGACGACTCGACGCCGCGCCCGGCGCTGAGGCGAGCGCGGCTCGTCCGGCCCCTCGGCGCCGCGTCCGGCTTTGAGGCCAGACGTCCAGCCCGGCCGCCGCCGTCGGTCCCTGGGTCCCGGCCGGTCAGCGCCGCGGCACGCGTCAAGCGTCCGACGGCGCCGGCTTGAGCCGCAGCGTCCCCGACCAGACCGTCGTCAACCCTGACGGGCCGTCTATCTTCAGGGCCCCGGAGGGGGCCAGGCCGACCAGGCGGCCGCGCAACGGCTCGTCGGCGGCCCCGGGGCGCGGCAGGACGGGCGGCGCCGTCGACGGCGCCAAGATTTCCACCGTCCGACCCAAGCCCGCCAGGCGAGCTTCGGCCTGCGCGGCCAAGCGCGCCGGCCAATCCGGCGGCGCGGCCGCAAATTGTCGATTATACCTCATTTGGATGTTTTCCGCCACCTTCGCCCACAAGCTCTCCGGCGGGCCCAAGGATGACGGCAAAGCTCCGGCCGGCGGCGCCCAGGGGTCGCGCTCGAGGTCGACCGGCGCCGCGCCGAGGTTGAGGCCTACGCCGGCGTCGATGACGCCGTTTCTGGAGCTGAGGAGAAGGCCCCCCGCCTTGCGGCCGTCCAGCAGCAGGTCGTTGGGCCATTTGACGGCTATGGCAAGGCCAAAAAGATCCTCCAAGGCCCAGGCCATGAACATGGCCAAAGCCAGAGAGCCCTGGGAGCCGTCAAAGGGCGCCGCCGCCGGCAGGCGCAGGGCCGCGTAGACGTGTCCGGGCGGGGAGACCCAGCGGCGGCCGTGGCTGCCGCGGCCGGCGGTTTGGCTGCGGGCGGTCAAGGAGGCGAAAACGGGCCACAGGCCTTGCGCCTCCAGGTCTCGGGCCGCGTCCATGGCCGAGGCGAGCTCGCCGAAGGCGAAGAGGGGCGCTGGCCCCACCAGGCGGACCGGCTGCGGGCGGGGCGCTGGCTGGCGGTCGGCCGCCGGGAGGCTTGGACTGCGCGGGCCGCAGGAGAGCTGGCCGTCCGGCGCGGAGGTCGGCTGATTTGGCCGGTCAGGCGCGCGGCCGGGCTGATTTGGTCCGTCGGCCGGCGGCCGGCGAGGCGCGTCGCTCATCGGCCGCTCGGCCTGGAGGTCGGGCTGCGCCGCGCCGGGGCGTTCGGGGCCGCCTTTTGGCCCGGCTGGTCCGCTTTCCGCCCAGGCCGCCCAGGCTGCCCCGCTTTCCGCCCAG
>JAISZC010000038.1 GCA_031269485.1 Deltaproteobacteria bacterium | reverse complement strand
CTGTGGAGAGGAAGGCTCTGGCCTTGCGGGCAGTCACAAGGTGAAACCGGCCTCTATGAAGCAGAAAGTCAGCACCAAATCAGATGGTTAGATTTGGATAGGTCTGACAGAACGGGAGCTCTGGCGGTCCTTGGCCGGGAGGAAGGAGTCGGCCGCTTCGGCCCTGTCCGCAAAAACAAGGCAGGCCTCCCCGTTGGGAGGCCTGCCTCGACACGGGGCGGGGGCATGGAACCGGCTGTTGACCGGCGGCCAGGTCAAGCCTCACGTCAAAGACCCAACCGGACGCCGGCCAATAAACTCTGAATTATTTTGCTAAGCGAACATAATATTGTCTACTAGTTGCCTTGGCCATAGCTTCTGAAAATTTACTGAAATCTTGCAAATTTATCAATCTTTTTGGATATTCAGCGCTTTTACTACAAGCTGCGATCATTGCATTGTCAGATGGTTTAAGTGATTTAATTTCTTTTATTACATATATCTCAACACCTAAATCATTGATATAATTGCATATTTCAGGGCCTATATAGTTAACCCAGCCGGCATTATGTGATCTTATTAGCATTATTATTCTTTTTAAGGCGGGAACGATGAAGACGCTGACGGTTTATTCCAGTCTGACCGGCAACACTCAAAAAGTGGCCGAGGCGGTGCACGGGATCATGCCCCCGGGCTCGCAGCTGGCTTCGGTCAAGGACGACCCCGATCCTCAAGGCTACGATCTCGTCGTCGTGGGCTTTTGGGTCGACAAAGGCCAGCCCGACGCGGCCGCGCTGCGGTTTTTGAACCAGCTCAGCCGCCGCCGAACGGCCTTTTTTTTCACCTTGGGCGCCTGCCCCGAGTCTGAGCACGCCCAGGAGGCCGCCGACGAGACGGCCAAGATCCTCGAGCAGGGCGGCAACCAGGTTTTAGGGCATTTCCGTTGCCAGGGCAAGGTGGATCCCGCTCTTTTGGAAAAAATGAAAAAAATGTTGCCGCCCGACAATCCTCACGCCCAAATGACCCCGGAACGCCAGGCTCGCCTCGAAGAGGCGGCCAAGCACCCCAACGAGGCGGATTTGGAAAAAGCCAAAATATTCGCCGCCGAGATCCTCCAAAAAGCCTCCTAACCCGCCGGACGGACCGCGCCGGCGCTCTCCGCCGGCCTACCTGGACCTGGCCGCCGCCGCAGGCGGCCAGCCGGCGCGAAAAGGCCGGCTCGGCGCCGGCCGAGCCGAAAAACGGAACCGAAAAAAAGGAGCCAAGAAAGGCGAGCCAAAAAAATGCGAGCCATGACCGAAAACGAAATCGACCAAGCCCTCAAGAGCCTCAAATGGGCCTCCATCGCCGCCGCGCGACCCGACGGCCGACCATGCGCCATCGAGGCCACGCCTTTTTTGACGGCCGACGAAATCCGCTTCATGCTCGACCCGGCCGGGACGACCAAAAAGAGCCTCGATTCCTCGCCTCACGCGCTGCTCAAATACGCCGCGGCCTCGGCCGATCTGTCCGGCTGGCCGGGCGGCTCCTGCTTCGGGCTGGGACGGTTCGTCCATGAGGCGGGGGAGATGGAGGAAGGCTGGGGGCGGTGACGGGCGCGGATTGCAGCCTGGTCGCCCAAAAGTTCGTCAAAAACCTGAAACGCTCGCCCCCGCTGGCGGTCAAGGTCCTGGAAAGGACCGGACGGCGCAGCGCCAGGGTCGGCGAGGCTTTGCCGGACATCATATGACGCTTGGCCAGCTTGCGCTTAAGCGATTGAGGCCGGGCCGCGGCGGCCCTAAAACTGCGGCGTTTCAGGAGTCGCTTTTCTCAAGCAGCGCGTAGAAAAAACCGTCCGTCCCATGACGATGCGGCCACAGCCGCAACGTCCCCGCCCCGGTCAGCAACGGCCGCAGCGCCGGCGCCACGGCCGACTCCTCAGCCGGCGCGAAATCCGGCCTGACGGCCAAAAACTTGTCTCTGACCCCTTCGCCCTCTTGATCCGTGTAGGTGCAAACCGAATAAATCAGCCGCCCGCCAGGGGCCACGAACTCAGCGGCGGCCTGCAAGAGGGCCAGCTGGAGCTCGGCCAAGCGGGCCGGATCTTGGGCCGTCTTGCGCCATTTGAGATCGGGCCGGCGTCGGACGACGCCCAG
Source organism: Deltaproteobacteria bacterium (assembly GCA_031269485.1). Classification (GTDB taxonomy): domain Bacteria; phylum Desulfobacterota; class Desulfarculia; order Adiutricales; family Adiutricaceae; genus JAISZC01. Next base: position 17,718 of record JAISZC010000038.1, on the reverse strand, counting down.
ACCGGAGCAAGGCGCGTCGACCACCGCCAAATCGAAGCTCCCCTCGAGCGTCAAGGCCAGCAGATCGGCCTGCAGCGTCCGGGGCGGACGCGGCAGGCCCAGCCGCCGGGCCTCGGCCGCCAGTTTGGCCAGCCTGGCCCCATGGCGGTCCACCGAGACGATCTCGGCCTCAGGCAGCAAGGCGGCCAAAGCCAGGCTCTTGCCGCCCAAGCCGGCGCAGGCGTCCAAAATCCGGCCTGGCCGGCGGTCGCGGGCCAGCAGGCCCAGCAATTGGGAGGACTCGTCTTGGACGGCGAACAAGCCCTCGGCGAAGCCCGGCCAGCTTTCCGGCCGACCGGCGGCCTTGAGCGGGACCAAGCCCCAAGGCGACCAGACGGCGGGCCTGGTCGGCCAGGGCAGGGAGGCGGCCAAGGTCGGACGGTCCGTTTTGAGAGGGTTGAGCCGGATGGTCGGCGGCGCCGAAACGTTGTCGGCGGCCATCAAGGCCCGGGCCTGGCGAAAGCCCAAAGAGGCGACCAGGCGCTCGGCCAGCCACAGGGGATGGCTGTAAAACGTCGCCAGCCGTTGGACCGGCGGGGTCAGCCGGCCGTCGCGCTCGTCCGGAAAGCAGTCGCCTTCGGTCCGCGCCCGGAGCGCGCCTCGCAAGACGGCGTTGACCAGACCCGCCCGCCCGGGGACGACTTTTTTGGCCAATTCCACGGTCTCGGTCACCGCCGCGAATTCGGCCATCCGATCCAAAAAAAGCAGCTGCGCCAGCCCCAGCCTCAAAACGTCGCGGACTCCGCCAGGCGTTCGGCGGTCGCGCAGCTTGCGGTCGAGGATGAAATCCAGGCGGCTGAGGTGCCTGACGGTCTCGTAGACCAGGGCCGAGGCCAGAGCCGCGTCCCGCGGGGTCAAAAGGCCCCCGAGGCGCTCGAGAGCCTCCTCCAGGGCCTCTCCGCCCTCCCAGCGGCGCAGGACGTTGAAGGCCGTCAGTCTTGGATCTTCTGAAAGTTTAGCGGCTGCGCGCATTTAAGTCCATAATCACGGCGAAGGCCGGAGGGTCCGCGGCCGGCCGGCCGAATTCAAGGGGGCCAGGGGCTTAAAAAAGCATTTAACTTTTTTCGCGAAATGTCGATTAGTAGATCAAAGCCGCAACGTCGCCTCCAACGAGATCGGCGCCGGCCCGCTTCCCGGTCAAGCCGGCCCCGGCTTTCAACCGGACGAGATTCATGCCGCCGAGCATGTTGTCTTCAGTTTACGCCGTTGCGCCTTGCGCTTTGCGCCAAGGCCGCAAGCCTTGGTCCGAAGCGCCCGGCCGGGGAACGACGGGCGCGAGCCGGTCCGACCGGACACGGCTCGCCTTGCCGCGCAACCGCCTCACCTCGGAGGTTCAGATATGGCGCATTTCGAAATGCTCGACAAGATCGGCCTTAACATCGACCAGGTCTCGCAGATGACCGGGGTCAAAAAAACCACCCTTAGGTATTGGGAAAAGGAGTTTTCCGACTACTTGAAGCCAGTGCGCACCGACACCAAACGTCGACAGTATTCCTTGGAGGAGGTGGGAAAAGTCGAAATGCTCAAGCAGCTCATCGAGGAAGAAAAGTACAAGTCGGCCGGCGTCAGGCTCAAGCTTGGATTGGTAAGCCCGATAATCAACCGAACGCTTCTCTCCAACACCAACGACGGCCAGGAGCCTGCTCCCCAGATTTCTCCGGACGGCTGACAGGTCGCCCCTCAACCGGCCAAGGACGGCGACCTCCAGCCAAGGACGGCAGCCCCCAAGAGGAACGGCTTTACCAGCCGTTCCTCTTTTTTTGCCGCCCGCCATTGCCCGGACTAGCGCCTTCGCTCAATATTTTTAATAAATAACTAGAGTTGATAAATTTTAATACAATATTTGAAAAATTTGCCTCATTAAAAAAACTTATTAAGTAAAAAATATTTGAAATTAATGATTTTCCAGATCATCTAGGAAGAGATAAAAATATGTTTTCATTTGACGATTAAGCGATATAATATATTTATTTTATCTATATAAAAAATTTTTAATAAATCAATTAAATGAGTCTAAGCCTTTAACTAAATCATTTATTTTAACTTCTTCCATTTTTGATTAAATATACTTCATAATAATATTAGAGACAACTCTTTCAAGGCTATTGATTATTATTTACGACAATCGTTAAATTATAATAATTTTAGGCAATGACGCGAAAATGGCGATCGCAGGGCCCAGGGCGTTTCGTCGGCCTGTGGACTCGACCGGGCGTCAACGATAGTACAATATGATTTCGTCGGCGGCAACCGCCGCTCTCCGCGTCTCGACTCGTCGGGCAGAAAGGCCGACAGCCTCCGCGGGCGGGCGCGGCTCGCCGGACCGGCCGAGGCCTGACCGTTCAGCGCTGACCGCTCAGGACTGACCGCTCAGGGCTGGGGCGCCACGCCGCCTGGCGTCTCCAGCCGCCCCAAGAACGCCGTGGCCGCCGCCGCCAAGCCCTCCCGGCGGCCCAAAAAACCCAACCCTTCCGTCGTCTTGCCTTTGAGGTTGAAGCGGCTTTCGTCCTCGCCCAGAGCGGCGCTCAAAGCCTTGAGCATGGCCGTCCGATGGTCGGAGACTCTGGGCCGTTCGCCGAAAAGCGCCAAGTCGGCGTTGATCAGCCGCCAGCCCGCCGCCTGGACCGCGGCGAAGGCCAGCTTCAGCAGTTCGGCCCCGCTCGCGCCCCGCCAGCGCTCGTCCCCCGGCGGAAAATGCGCGCCCACGTCGCCTAGGCCCGCCGCGCCCAGCAAGGCGTCGATCAGGGCGTGGGCCAAGACGTCGGCGTCCGACCAGCCGGCCAGGCCGATCTCCCCGGGCAGCAGAACGCAGCCCAGCCACAGCGGCTTTTGAGGATCAAAACGGTGAAAATCCCAGCCCTGCCCGACCCGCAGGGCCTCGAAGCCGGCGTCTGGCGGCGTCAGCAGCCGTTCGGCCAGCGCCAGATCCTCGGGGTCGGTGATCTTCAAATTGGTCGGCGAACCCGGCACGAGCCGCACCGGCCGGCCCAGCGCCTCGACCAGGGCGGCCTCGTCGGTGACCGTCGCCGGCTCTGGTCGGGCCAAAGCTTGGGCCAATATTTCCACGCGGAAGCCCTGGGGCGTCTGGGCTCGCCAGAGGCCGGCGCGATCGACCGTCCCGGCGACGAAGCCCAGCGCGTCGGCGCGCTTGACGGTGTCGTTGATCGGCACGGCGAGCGCGGCCGCGCCGTCCCGCCAAGCCGCCGTCCGCACGGCGTCGATCTCCGAGGCGGCGACCAAAGGCCTGGCCCCGTCGTGAATCAAGACCACCTGGGCCTGCGGGCTGACGGCCTCAAAGCCCCGCCGCACGGAGTCGAGGCGACGTTCGCCTCCGGCGGCCAGACGGACCTCGGGCCAAAGGCCGCAAAGCTCCTCGAAGGGCCGGCTCGACTCCGCCGGCGCGACCAGAATGACTTCATTGACGCGGGGGTGGCGGCGAAAGGCCTCCACCGTCCGGGCGACGACAGGGCGGCCGCCAAGGGGGCGCAGTTGCTTGGGCGGCCCGCCCTCGCCGCGGTCGAACCTCAGGCCGCGGCCGGCGGCCACTATCACGGCGGAAGTGAAAAATTGCTCCATTGCGCGGGGCGTCTCTTTTTTTTGGGGGAAGGCGTTGACCGCGGCTGACGCGGCGCGGCATCGCGAGGCCTGGGGCGCCATGGTCCGGCGCGACGGCGTCAGGCCGGAGATTAAGCCGGCTTGGACGTGGAGGATATCAGGCGGGGTCCGGCCGCTTCCAGGGAAGACGGCCGGATTTTAAGGCGGGCCGGGATGGCCGATAAGCCGGGTTCTGTGCCGCCGGGACCTCTCTGGTGGCCCAGACGGCGACGGCCATTCCTCTAGACGCCGGATTGCTCCGGCGTTCAAGCGACCAACCCGGGGACATGACGGGCAGCCTAAGTCCCCCTATTTGGTCTTGCTCCCGGCGGGGCTTGCCTGGCCCGGCTGGTCGCCCAGCCGGCCGGTGAGCTCTTGCCTCACCGTTTCACCCTTGCCGCCTGCAAGAGGCGGCGGTCTGCTTTCTGTTGCGCTTGCCCGGGGTCGCCCCCGCTGGGCGTTGCCCAGCGCCGCGCCCTGTGGAGCCCGGACTTTCCTCCCGGCCCGGCCCGCGAAGGCCGGACCCGGCGGCCGTCTGGCCGTCCTGGCCGCGCCCGCCCCGCCTGATTGTCGCCATTTCGGGCCGGGGCCCGCCGCGGCGAATCGTCCGCCGTCCGTCCGTCAGGCGCCGTCAAGGGCGGCGTTGACGTCGAACCGCCAGGCCTGAAGTTCGATCTTCAAAGCTCGATCTTCAAAGCTTAATCTTCAATCAATCAATCAATTGCTTGCTTGCTTGCTTGCTTGCTTGCTTGCTTGCTTAAAACATTAACCAATTAATTTATTGATCTTCAGACCATAATTGAAATTTAAAGACTTAATATCGTCATAAATATCATTTGCCTTATTTTACAATTTAATCATAAAAACATATCATTTACCGCCACGGGAGCCCAAAATATTAGCCAGGCCGCTGTCGGGTTTGGTGACTTTATTTCGGTCCAAACGCATTATTTGACGCCAAACTTGCCCGATTTGGTCGATTTTTTCCATTAAGTTTCGGATAAAATTTTGAAAAGTCTCCAACCGTAGATCTAAAACCTTTAAAGCGAGGGAGAGGTCGATATTTAAAGTTTCAATCTTAATGTTATAGCCGGCTCGGTGAGCTAAATTATCGGCCAACGCGACGATTACCGTCTCTTCGACGTGCTGAGTGCCGCTGAAAGGAAAATGGTGTCGAAGAATGGCTTGCTGAAAGACAGTTGGCAAACTCCAATTACTGGACAAATGCCAGCCTATAAGCTCGTGCCGCAAGCCTAAGGACTTTTCAGCTTCCAAGAGGCTGTGTCCGGCGTTCGTCAAATCTAGAATTTGGTGAAAATGGACCGGAAACTTGGAGATGAGGATAATCAGGCCCAGATCGTGGAGCAGGCCGGCAATCATGACCTCCGAAGGGATGACGATGCCACGGCTCAGCAGGGACAGTTCCTTGGCAATCCAGGAAACGGCCATGGAATGGAGCCACAGCGCCTCGCCGTCGAAGCCCGGCGGCGTCTGGCTCAGATCGAAGGTCTCCGAGAGGCCTAGCCCCAAGGCCAAGGCTTCGAGCTCCTTGAAGCCGATGACGGTGATGGCCCGCTCGATGGTCCGCACCGGCATCCTCCGGGAGTAATACGCGGAGTTGGACAAGCTGAGAACCTTAGCCGTCAGAGCCGGATCCTGCTCCACCACCTCCTGAAACTGCCGGCTGCTGGTGTCCTCGTTGACCAGCAGATTCAGCAGCTTGAAGGTCGTCTGGGGCAGGCTGACCAGCCGGCCCAGTTCCGTCAGGCGGCGCAGAACTTGAGGCTCGACCGTATCTTTTGGAGAGGGAGGCCGATCTTGGCCGTTTTGGGACATCTGTGGCTTTCTTCGCGCGGCCGACGCTTGGCGACCCGACTGGACGCCGGTCGCCGGCCAGTGGCCGGACGACCTTGCGGGGCCGCGCCGACGGCGGCGCCGACGAAACTGGTTGACGTCTGATGGCTCAGGAGCTCATGGAATCCAAAAAATCGGCGTTAGTCTTGCTCCCGCGCATCTTGTCGAGGAGAAATTCCATGCTGTCGACCGGATTAAGAGGACTTAGCAGCTTGCGCAGTATCCAGATGCGGTTTATCTCTTTTTCGGTCAGCAGCAGGTCCTCCTTGCGGGTGCCGCTGCGATTGATGTCCATGGCCGGAAAGACGCGCTTGTCGCTGAGCTTGCGGTCGAGATGGATCTCCATGTTGCCGGTGCCCTTGAATTCTTCGAAGATGACCTCGTCCATGCGGCTGCCGGTGTCGATGAGGGCCGTGGCGATGATGGTCAGCGAGCCGCCTTCCTCGACGTTGCGGGCGGCGCCGAAGAAGCGCTTGGGCCGATGCAGGGCGTTGGAGTCCACGCCGCCGGAGAGTATCTTGCCGGAAGGCGGCACCACCGTGTTGTAGGCCCGCGAGAGGCGGGTGATGGAATCCAGCAGTATGACCACGTCCCGCTTGTGCTCCACCAGCCGCTTGGCCTTCTCGATGACCATGTCGGCCACCTGGACGTGGCGGGTGGCCGGCTCGTCGAAAGTCGAGCTGATGACCTCGCCGGTGACCGAGCGCTGCATGTCGGTCACTTCCTCGGGCCGCTCGTCGATCAGCAGCATGATGAGGGCCACGTCCGGGTTGTTGCGGGTGATGCTGTTGGCGATGTTCTGCAGGAGAATGGTCTTTCCGGTGCGAGGCGGAGAGACGATCAGGCCTCTTTGGCCCTTGCCTATGGGCGTCATCATGTCCATGATGCGCATCGAAAAGTTCTTGGTGTCCGTCTCCAGCTTGATGCGCTCGTCAGGGTACAACGGCGTGAGGTTGTCGAAGAGAATTTTATCTCGCGTGATCTCCTCGGGATCCTCAAAGTTGCACTGCTCGACCTTCAAAAGGGCGTAGTATCGCTCGCTTTCCTTGGGAGGACGGATTTGTCCGGAGACGGTGTCGCCTGTCCTGAGGTTGAAGCGCCTGATCTGGCTCGGAGACACGTAAATGTCGTCCGGACCGGGCAGGTAGTTGGACTCGGGCGCCCTCAAAAAGCCGAAGCCGTCAGGCAGCGTTTCCAAAACCCCTCCGCCGAAGATCATGCCGTTGTGCTCGGTCTGGGCTTGAAGCAGAGAAAAAATTAGCTCCTGCTTCCTGAGGCCGGTGGCGTTATCAATCTTGAACTCTTTGGCCATGGCCGTGAGGTCCGAAATTTTCATTTGCTTGAGTTCGGACAAATCCATCTTGTCGGTCATAAAAAAAAACCACTTGAAAAAACCCGCCGCCGGCGGCGCGGGGAGATGAGGAAAGCGACGGAGGCCCTTTCGGCGTGGCTGGACCGTCGAGAAGCGCGACGTGCGGCGCCGGTCGGCCAAATGCTTGGCCGGCCGGCCGCCTCAACGCGACGGCTCGAGCCGACGCGGCGAGGCCGCCGTCATGACGAAGACGCGGGGCGAAAAAGGGGTCGAGCGCCAACGCGGAGGTCGGGCTCGACATGTTGTTTCGCCGAATTTGAGTGCTTGCAGTATTGATTGATTTGACAGGTCGATCTCGGGAATTATGAATTTGAGTCGTCAAGAGCAAGAAGGCCCGTCGTCCCAGGGGAAAACGGAGACAACGTCGATGAGGGCGTTGGAAAAGCTGGCCGCCCGTCGCGAAAAAATAGCTGGACCTAAGGGGCGGCTCGGCGCCAAGGCGGCGAGGCATTGATGCGCCCGGCTTGCCGCCGTTTTTCTCGCCGCCCGGAGGCGGGCGAACGGCGTTAGCCACCAGAAGTCAGAGTCTGAATGGGCGTGGATTGATGTATATACTATTTTCAGAAACAAGTCAAATTTTTTTTTGGGGTCGCAGTTAATTTTTTTTGGGAGCCGCTCGGCGCGGCGGCCTGGCGCGCCGGAACCTGCGCCGGAGCCCTGCGCCGGAGCCTGCGCGAGGCCTAAACGGCGGCTGCCGCGCGGGGCCGGAAGGTCTTCGAGCCCGGAAGGTCTTCAAGCCGCGCCGCCGGCTTGGGCCGGCGCCAGGCCGACGCCCCGCGCCAGACGCGCGCCGTCAAGCCGTGCCGCCGGTGTCGTCCAGCCGCGTCTCCGCGGCGAGCGCGTCCGGCGACGCGGCCGTCTTGGGGGCGGCGGCGCCGGCCGCCGCCGCGGCCAGCGCGGCCTCCCCGCGCTTGACCAAGCCGTCTCGCAGCTTCTCGAGCTGCTCGAGGGGTCCGGGCCGTTCGGCGAAAAGCCGCCGCCACCAGGGATAACGCCAGGGCACGAGGTTGCGGGCGGCCATGATCTCCACGGCCGTCAGCAGTCCCGTCGCGTCGCGGAGCACCGAGACGGTCGCCTCGTTGAGCTTGAGGCACAAGACGCGCTGCACGAACATCGACGTCAGGTCGGCCAGCCGCCAGGCGAGCCAAATCGCGAGCCAGATCAAGGGCGTCTTCCAGGGCCAGGGCTGAAAAGCGCCCCAGCGCAGCAACGAGGCGAGGTTGATTAAAATGACGCTCGTCGGGGCCGCCAAGGCCAAGGCCGCGGCCCGCAGGATCAGGTAGTTGCGTTCCAAGCCCAGGCTTTGCTTCAACAGGGCGATGAGCAGGCCGCTTTTGAGGGCGTTGGGCGGAAAGGCGGCCAAGGCCGCCTCGGTCGCGACCAAGTCGCGGCCCACGGCCGAGGGCATGGTCAGCCCGGGCGGGTTGAGGCCGGAAACCTTCAAGCCGCCCTTGCGGCCGTCGGCCTGCCAGGCCTTGACGTAGGCCGCCAAGCCTTGGGGGGTCTCCTCGGCGGTCATGTCCCGCAGGCGGCGGCGCTCCGCCTTCCGCTTCGCCGCGAACTCCAGGCCCAAGAGAAGCCAGGCGGCGGCCAGCGTCGCCAAGCCCACGGCGAGCAGCCCCAGCTCGCCGGCCGCGTCCAAGCCCCACGACAGGCCCCAAACGAGACCCCATAGCGCGGCCCCGGCCGCCAGCGACCGGCCGACCCGCGGGCCGGCGGACCGCCGGTCCAGCCCGAAGTCGGCCCGCAGCTGCGAGCGCAGGAGTCTGGCCGGCCAGGCGAACAAAAAGACCGCCAAGGCCAATGGACCCAAGACCAGAGCCTGGGGGGCCTTCTCGGGCAGCATTTCCAGCAGTCGGACGGACAAGCTCCGGCCCGGCCAGCTGAGCGCCAAAAACAAGGCGACCAGTTCCGTCAGCCGGCTCAAGGCGACGGCCAGGAAATCCAGTCGGCTAAAAACCTCGGCCTTTTTCAGGGGGCTCAGCTTGTAGCGCCAGGCTTTGAACATCGTCACATTCTTTCCGCCGCCGGCCAGGCCGACGGCCAATCTGAAGCCTTACGCGCCCGACCAGGCGGCGGCCTGGCGCCGAGGGCCCGGCCGCGCAAGCCGAGCCGCCGAGGCCTCCGACGTCCGGCGGCGCGGAAGGCTGACAACCGGGCGTTTCGACCTCTTTTCTTTTCCGGGCCGTCGGGGCTGCCTCGGCCTCTTGAGCTCCCGGGCTCCGTGGCGGCCCGCAAGCCGCGGCGTCGCCGGCTCAAGCGCCCGGGGCTTGAGCTCCGCCGGCTCGAGGCGCCTCGTCGACCTGACCGCCGGCCTTGTCCTCCGCCGGCCCGCCGCCGGCCAAAGAGCGGCCGTCGAGGCCGTATTGGCTTATCTTGGTGATCAGGGCCCGACGGCTGAGGCCCAGGACCTCGGCCGCGCGAGTCCGGTTGTCGTTCTGGGCGGCCAGGGCCCGGCCGATGATTTCCCGCTCGGCGAGCTCGGAGACGGCCTTCAGGGCCGACTTGAGATCGGTCCAGCCCGCGGGCAGGCTCACCAAAGGCGTGTCCAGCGGCGCGTCCAGCGCCGCCGGGACCGGCCCGAAGGGCAAATCCTCAGGCCTGATGACCTCCCCGTCGCTCATGACCGCCGCCTGCTCGACGACGTTCTTGAGGGCCCGAACGTTGCCGCCAAAGGTCTGAGCGCTCAGGAGCCTGACGGCCGCCGGCGAGAGCCGCTTGACGCCCAGCTGGTTTTTGGCCACCGCCTGCTTCAGGAAGTGGGCGGCCAGCATGGGAATGTCCTCGCGGCGCTCCCTGAGGGGCGGCATGTGAAGCCGAACCACGTTTAGGCGATAGAAGAGATCCTCGCGGAAACGGCCTTGGGCCACCTCCTCGGCCAGCGGCTTGTTGGCGGCGGCCAGCACGCGCAGATCCACCTGGCGGGGGACGTTTTCCCCCACTCGTCGGACCTCCTCCTCCTGCAGCACCCTCAGAAGCTTGACCTGCATCTCCAACGGCAGCTCGGTGACCTCGTCGAGAAAAAGCGAGCCGCCGTCGGATTCGGCCACCAGGCCTGTCTTGGCCCGATCGGCCCCGGTGAAGGCCCCTTTGACGTGTCCGAAAAACTCGCTTTCCATCAAGTTCTGCGGCACCGCCCCGCAGTTGACGGCCACGAAGGGGCGCTCCGAGCGCGGCCCGTGACGGTGTATGGAGCGGGCGGCCAGCTCCTTGCCGGTGCCGCTCTCGCCGGTGATGAGGACCGTGACCTTGGTCTCGGCCACTTTGGCGATTATCTCGAACACCTGGCGCATGGCCGGGCTCTGGCCCAAAAAGACGCGCTCGTCGAGGCGAGCCCCGATCTCCTTTTTCAAACGCCGGTTTTCGTCCACCAGCCAGCCTCGCTCGAGAGCCTTCTCGAGCACCAAGACGAGCTCGTCCTCCTTGAAGGGCTTGGCGATGTAATCGTAGGCCCCGGCTTTCATGGCCTTGATGGCCGTGTCGACCGAGGCGTAGGCCGTGACCATCACCACCGCCACGTCGGGGGCCTCGGCCTTGAGCCGGGCCAGCAGCTCCAGTCCGTCGAGGCCGGGCATGTTGAGGTCGGTGAAGACCACGTCGAAAGCTTCCCGCCCGAACGTCTCCAAAGCCTCTTCGGCCGAGGACGCCACGCGGCAATGGTGCCCAGGCTTGCCGAGCATGATGCTCATGATTTTTCGGATGTGCTCCTCGTCGTCGACGATGAGCACTCGCCCGGGCCGGCGGGCCATCAGGCCGGCCCCGCCGCTTCCGGCCAGCGGATGGCGAAGGCGGCCCCGCGGCCCTCGTCGGAGTCCAGCTCCAGCCGGCCGCGGTAGCTGTCGACGATGCGCTGGCAGATGGCCAAGCCCAGACCCGTGCCCTGGCCGGGGCCCTTGGTGGTGAAAAAGGGATCGAAGACCCTGCGGCGAACCTCCAAGCTCATGCCGGGACCGTTGTCGGCCAGGTTCATGACGACCCAGCCGGGCTCGCGAGCCAGCGCGACCCGAAAGACCGGCTCGGGCGCGGTCTGGCCGCTCATGGCCTGAGCCGCGTTCATGGCCACGATGACCACCACCTGGGCCAGATGATCGCGATCCATCGTCACCCGATGAGGCCCGCCGTCGGGGTCGAGATCGTAGACGACCTTGATGCGGCTGAAGACCCTCTGGCTCTCCAGCAGGGCCATGATGCGCGGCAGGCGCTCGGCCAAATCCAGCGTCTCCAGAAGGCCCCGCGAGGGCCGGGAGTAGTCGAGCAGATCGCGCAAAATCTTCTGGATGCGCTCGGTCTGGGCGATGACGGCCTTGACGTACTCGCGGCGCTCGTCGTCGGCCTCGAAGCCGGCCTCCAAGATCTGGGCGTAGCCTGAGATGGCCGACAGAGGGTTGCCGACCTCGTGGGCCACCCCGGCCGCCAGCAGCCCGATGGAGGCCAGCTTTTCCGAGTGGAGCAGCTGGCGCTCGAGCTGGCGGCTTTCGGTCAAATCGCTGACCACGATCATCCGGTCGCCCTCGGCGGCCCCTTCCCGCCCGCCGCCGACCGCCCCGGAGGTCGAGACGAGCGCCACGCGACGCTCGCCGGCGGCGTTGACCAAGGTGGCCTCCAAAATCCGATCGGCCGGCGGCGGCCCGCCCGGCGGCCACTCGGCCAGACCGGGGCCGGATTCCAGCAGGAGCCGAAACTCCCGGCCCAGCAGCTCCTCCTTGGCCCAGCCCCACTGGGCCGCCTTGCGGTTGGAGTACGTGACCCGGCCGCCGGCGTCGAGGATCAGGATGGCGTCGTTGGCGGTCTCCAAAAGGCGTTCCAGATACTCCGAGCTCTCGCGGGCCCGCCGCTCCGAGAGGCTGAGCTTGGCGTTGATGCGGCTGAGATCGTCGAAGAGCTGGACGTTGGACAAGGCCGCCCCGGCCTGATCGGCCATGATCGAGATCATGCGCTCGTTTTCGGCGGTGAAGGGGCTGTCGGCCGGCCTGGCGAGGAGCAAAAGGCCCAAAAAGCGGCCACGGACCAGAAAGGGGGCCAGCAGGACCGAGCGGGGCCCCTCTTCCGGCGTGCCCAAGGGAGCGGCCCCGGTCCGCTCGACGGTCTGCAGCGGCAGCGACTCGACCTCCGGCCCGCCCAGCCAGTCCGGCGACCAGGGCTGGGCCTCCAAACGGTCGAAGAACTTGAAATCCTCCCGGTCGGCCAAATAGACGGCCCGCAGACGCAAGGCCTCGGGCCCCTCGATGGAGGGGTCCTTGAGGATCAGCGCCAGCCGGTCGGCCGAAACTTCGTGGGCCACGGTCGTCATCAAGGCCGAGGCCAGCGACTCGACCGTCAGCGTGGACCGCAACGCGTCGCCGATGCGGCGGACCAGCGAAAGCTCCTCGAGCTTCTGGTCGTAGCGCTCGTAGATCTCCGTGAGGGTGCTTTTGTAAATCTCCAGCTTGGCCTCGAGCTTGTCGAGGCGTCTGTCGGGCATCTAGCCACCTCAAATCATATCAAATCACATCAATTCACAAGGTTCGGCCTAAAACTTCATTTTTTAATGGCACTTTAGGCCTTTTTAGGACAATTTAAGTTAAAAATCTTTTAACAAACTATTATACAGGTGATTATAAAGAATTTTTATTTTATTAATTGTAAAATTACGCGGAGTTAATGCATCAGACGAGACATTAAATGAACTAATTAAGTTGACCTATTCTTCATCTGGGCGTACCCGTTTAATATAATCATTAATATTGCGCATACCTACCGATACCGATATTTTATAACAAATCAACGAATTAATAGAATAAATATTTCATCAATGAACAATTGAAGAGGAAAGCATCGATACAAAGGCGGACTTAAAGCGATATATTACCTTTATTAAACGAACTTTGTCAATCTTTATCAGTCTTTATCTAGCTGCGAGCTGTTGTCATACATATCATCTAAAAAAATTTGCCTTAAACATTATTGATAAGAATTCTACGCCTAATAAAAGACATATAATTTATCAAATAACTATTTATGATGCGATAAAACCGTCAATATATCTATTTTTTAAGACTTATTAAGGTCATTGTTTCCTGTCAAACACATTTATAGATCGTATTAGGTTTTCATTTTCAAAAATATTGGTGAACGACAATGGTCTCTTCTCGGTCGGGCCCGACCGAGATCAAAGCCGGCGGGGCCCCGGCCAGCTCGCCGAGACGGTCAAGATAGGCTCGGGCCTCGCTCGGCAGGTCCCCCAGCCGTCGGATTTTGGAGATGTCGGCCTCAAAGCCCGGCCAGCTCTCGTAGACCGGGCGGCAACGAGCCAAATCGTCGGCGTCGGCCGGCATGAAGTCGATGCGCCGGCCGTCGAGCTCGTAATGCGTGGCGATCTTGAGTTCCGGCAGGCCCTGGAGCACGTCGAGCTTGGTGACGGCCAGATGGTCGATGCCGCACAGCTCCACGGCCCGCCTGACCGCCAAGGCGTCGAGCCAGCCGCAGCGCCTGGGGCGACCGGTGGTGGTGCCGTATTCCCGTCCCGCCTTCCGGAGACGCTCGCCCAGCTCGCCGTGCAGCTCGGTGGGCAGAGGGCCTTCGCCCACGCGCGTGGTGTAGGCCTTCACCAGGCCCAGCACGTGGTCCAAGGCCCTGGGCGGCAGCCCGGCGCCCACGCACACGCCTCCGGCGGTGGGGTTGGAGCTGGTCACGAACGGATAGGTGCCGTGGTCCAAATCCAGCTGCACGCCCTGGGCCCCCTCGAAGAGAATGCGGCGGCCGTCGGCCGAGGCCCGCTTGACGAGCTCGGCCGAGTCGACGAGATAAGGCTTCAGCTTTTCGGCCCAGACTTTGGCCCGTTCCATGATGGCCTCCACGCTGGGGACCTGCAAGTCCGCCATGCCGTAGAGCTTGGTCAGAAGAAAGTTCTTTTCGACCAGAGCCCGTTCGAGCCTGCGGCGAAAATCGTCCAAACGCCTAAGCTCGCCCAGCCTCAGGCCCACGCGGGCGGCCTTGTCCTCATAGGCCGGGCCGATGCCCCGGCCGGTGGTGCCCAGCCGGGCGTCCGAGCCTTGGGCCTCCCGCGCGACGTCCAGGAGCCTGTGCTGAGGAAGGATGACATGAGCCCGGTCGCTGACTTTGAGGCGGTCGGGGCCGACGGCCACGCCTCTGTCGGTCAGTTCGGCGATCTCCTGGAGCAGCGCGTCGGGGTCCACCACCGTGCCGGAGGCGATAAGCGACGTCTTGCCGGGATGAAGGACGCCGGAAGGCACCAAGTGCAGGGCATAGGCGACGCTGTCCACGACCAGGGTGTGGCCGGCGTTGTTGCCGCCATGGAAGCGGACCACCAGGTCGGCCTTTTCGGCCAGCAGGTCCACCACCTTGCCTTTGCCCTCGTCGCCCCACTGGGCGCCAACGATTGCGACGATGGTCATCCAACAAACTCCATTAAAATAGCCCGCGGCCTCCGGCGGTCCGGCTGAAGGCCGTTTGCGGGCCCGAGCCGACGACGGGCGCCAATTACGCGCGAATCTGTTTCATTTTAGCTTTTTAAGGCGCGGAAATCAAAGCGGCGCCGCTCGACGCCAGGCGGCCCTCCAAGCTCTCAAGCCGGACGGCTCGGCCGGCCAATGGCCCAAGCCCTCAAGGGCGCCGACCCCGCCAGCCCTGAAGGCCGCGTCCGACGGTTTCCAAAGCCGGCGGCCGACGCCCGCGCCTCAGACAGCCAGCCCTTGGCCCCGGCCTTAAAACCCCAAAGTCATGGCCCGCTCGCGCTCCTTGGCTTGCTCGGCTTCCAGCTTGGCGGCTTCCAGCTCGGCGGCTTTCGGCTCGGCGGCCTCGACCAGCGCCGAAGCGGCCAAGGCCAGCGCCTCGTCGGCCTCGGTCACGGTCCCGTCGTCCACGGCCGCGGCGATCAGGGCCATCAGCCGTCCCACCGTCGGGCCGCCGGTCAGCCCCAAGGCGGCCATGAGGCGACGGGCGTCCAAAGGCAGCTCCGCCGGACCCTTGCGGCCGCCCACGGGCGACAAGAACTCCTCCAAAGTCCAAGGATAGCGCAGCGGGCAGGGGCTGCGGCCATTCCAGTCGGCCGCGGCCAGGGCCCAAAACTGCTCGAGATCGCACAGCGGGGCCAGCTTGCGGGCCAGGGTCCGCAGATTGGCCGAGGCGAGATTTCGGAAGGACAAGTCCATGTGCCGCGCCGCGAGCACCTCGACCGCGCGGACGATGGCCGTCGGCGCGGCGACGGACTTGAGGAAGCGACGGATCAAGGGCCGACCGGCTCGGGCGTGGCCGCGGGTGACGACCATGCCGTCTTCGCGGAGGAAGGTGACCTCAGGCTTGCCGACGTCATGAAGCAAGGCGGTCAAGGTCAACGTCAGCCGGCTGTCGTCGGCGGGCCGCGGACTGAGGCGCCCCACGGCCTCGACCGTCAAAAGGGTGTGGGTCCAGACGTCGCCTTCGGGATGAAACCTGGGATGCTGCGGCGAGCCGACCAAGGCGGCCAGCTCCGGCCAGAACTGCAGCGCCGAGCTTTCCTTGAGGAAATCCAAGCCGGCCCGCGGCCGCCGGGACAACGCCCACTTGCGCCACTCCGGCCACAGACGCTCGGAGGGGATCGAGGACAGAAACGGCCAGGCGCCGCGGGCGGCCGTCAACAGCTTGGGCCCGGCCGTGAGCCCCAAGCGGGAGACGAGGCCCATGGCCCTTATGATCCGAGCCGGATCGGCGGTCAGGCTCACGGGCGAGCAGGGCTCCAGTCGACGAGCCCGGACGTCGTCGAGGCCGCCCAGCGGATCGAGGCAGTCGCCGGTCAGGGGATCCCAATACAGGGCGTTGACGGTGAAATCCCGCGCCAGGGCGTCTTCTTCGACGGTGGCCCTGGGGTCGGCCGCCGCCAGGCCGCCGAACAGTCGGCGCGACGCCGAAATGGACAGGCCGTCGGCGAAAACGATCAGGGCCGGCGTCTTGGCGGGGCGATCCTTGATCAGCCGATGCGCGACGGTCCTGACCGGGCCCAGTTCGGCCGCCAGACGCGATATCTCGCCAAAATCCAGACCGAAGGCGACCAGGTCGACGTCGTTCCCCCCCCGGACGGGCTCGCCGACGAGGGCGGCCAGCCGGTCGTCGCGTACTTGGCCGCCTACGGCCAGCAGACGCCCGCCGGCCGCGGCGAACCGCCCGGCCAAAAGCCTCGGAAGCTCGTCGCGAAAAGATGGGGCGCTCATGCGGCGCCGGAAAAATTTGCGGAACCGTCTTGCGCGACTCTCAAACGCCGAAAAGCCGTCGTCCTCAAAAACAAATTCTGAGCCTCCTCCCCGCCTCCTGGTTAAACCAGAGGTTCCAAGAGCCATGTCGCGAGATCATTCGAGCCATCGTCCGCCAAGCCATCGTCCGCCGAATGGCTTTCTGCGGCCGCCTTGGCCTCGTCTCGGGCCGCTCTCTCCGTTCCGGCCCCTCAGCCCGAAGTTGGCCAAGCTGGGCCAGCCTCTTGCGAGCGCCTCTTGGACCTCGCCGGGCGCCTGAGCCAGGGCGCCCAGGCTTGCCGGACTTGACAAATGTCAAGCCTCCGCCAGGCTCAGGCGCGAAACGCTGGCGACAAGCCCCTCCAGGAGCGACGCCGCCTCCGTCGGCCGTGCATTTTGCCATCAAACTGTTTTTTTCGTCCGCTTGACAAAAAAAATTCCTTGCGAAAAAACTTTTAATTTACTATGCTTTAATTTTTCGAATTTTTAATTTTTATCAAACTAACTAACTAACTAACTAACTAACTAACTAACTAATTAATTAATTAATTAATTAACCAATTAAGCACCATACACTATTTATTATGATTTAGCGTTATTTTCCTGTTAAAACGAACTAAATATCTTTAAAATACTATTATGCAACGTTATCGTTTGTTTTGTGCGGCATATATTTTTAAACTTCGATTAACTATCGCTCATAACAACAATATTGCTTAATTTCCCCCAATTTACCTTTATAACTAAGTAGCAATATAAAAAAATGAAATGAATGACGTTCAGGAGTAGGTTAGAAGCTCATGAGCGTTCGCGTCGGCTGAGAGCGGAACGTCGTAAACACGCACTGAATGGAGTTTACGCCTCAGAGCTCCAGAAATCAAGCCTTTTCTGGACTCGAAATTCGACGGCCAACCAGAACGGTTTAGCCGACGACCCTCAGCTGACCCTCGCCTGCCGAAAGGCCCGGCTCTGAACGCCTCCCCCGCCTGCGGCCCCCGCGGACGGGCTGAGGCCGGGGAATCTCGGCGGCCGAGGGCCTGTCAAGAGCGTCGCCAGACGCCAGGCGAAGGACTGACGAAGAATCTGGCCGCCTGGCCGCGGCTCGGAAACAAACTCGGGTCCGCGCCGCGCGGAAACGGTCGACGCGAACGCTGGCCGCAAAACGGCCCGAAGCCGGCTTTCAACGTCGCTCGCGTCGCCGGCCGGGCTTTGCCGGCTTTTTTCCAAACGCGGCGCCGGCGACCGCCGGGCGACGCCGAAGCCAGGGACGGCTCAAAGCGCGCCTGGAAGATGGACGTCAAAAACTGGCCGCTTTCGGTCCGGGCCGTTTCCGCCCTGGCCGTATCCGCCCTGATTCGGGCTTTTGGCGCCAGGCGAGCGGCGAGGACCAAAGGCGACATTGCGCCATCCGCGGCGCGCGCGAACCAAAAATTGAAATCAAGCGGCAAAGGCCGCCAGGCCCGGCCGGCCGTCAGGACTTGCGCGCAAGGAATCGCCCCGGCGGCTCGGTCGCGGACTTGACGACGACGGGCGACGCGTCGACAATCGCGGCCTGCGTCGCGGCCGTTCCGAGCCGCCGCGCCCCTGGAGCTTGAGAGAGGTTGGCGCGCGCGCCGGCGCGGGCCCGGTCTGGCCGGCGACGCGAGCGCGGAGCCG
>JAISZC010000201.1 GCA_031269485.1 Deltaproteobacteria bacterium | reverse complement strand
GTCCCTCCGGAGGCGGAGGGCTCGGGCCGCGCTCGTCCTTCGAGCCAGCGCCTTTGGGCCCCGGTTTTCGGCTCCGCTCGCCTCCGCCCCGCGGCCGCTTCAGCCGGCCCGCCGCGAGGCCGCCTCCGACGCCTCAAGGGCTCCAGACCGCGGAGGCTTCCGTGGCCCGACTCGTCTGGCGTTCAGCCCGCTCCTCAGGCGCCGTGGACTGAGCTGGCCGACCGAGCTCCCGGCCCAAGCGACCCTGGAGCGCCAAGCCAAAGTCCGGCCCGGCTCGCCCCCGAACGCGACCTGCGCCGACTGGCCCTGACAGCCATCGACGATTCTCAACCGGCGCGAAGGCGGCCGAGGATCCTGGCCTTCGTCCGCGACGTCCGCGCCGCCAGCGCGGCCGATCGAAGCCGATCGAAGGCGGTCGAAGGCGGTCGAGGCCGGTCGAGGCGCCCCGCCGACGTAACTGTCAGCAAATATTGAGTTTTTGGTTTCCCAAGAATAAAGTTGACTCGCGGAATTAAATTTGCTAGCATTGCGGCAAGTCCACGCCAGTTTCCAAAAATAGAGCCGAGCAGATGTCGCCGACGACGACTGGTCATGGGAACCCCCAAGCCCCAGCAGTCAGGCGGAGGCGCGAGTTCCGTTCGTCGTCCAGAGGCCGCGCCGAGCAATCGGGGCGCAGGGCCGGCCGCCACCGGACTGTCAGTCAGATCGGCGCGCTGAATAGGCCGACGGCCGCCAAATTTTCGGGATACGTAGTTTTTTGCCGCAAACGAGGTTGCAATGACTCTGAGCCCAAATCTGATCAAGGAATTCGTCGCCATCATGGGCCCTGAATCGGTCTTGACCGAGGAAACGGACCGGATGAGCTACGCCTATGACGCGGCCGTGCTGACCCCCTGCGTGCCGGCCCTGGTGGTCATGCCCGCGACCCAAGACCAGCTGTCCGCCACCATCAAGCTGGCCTACGCCAACGAGATGCCCATCACCGTGCGAGGCAGCGGCACCAATCTTTCGGGCGCGGTCATCCCGGAGCCGGGCGACAGTTTGGTCATTTTGACCAACAAGCTCAACCGCATCTTGGAGATCAACGAGGAGGACCTCTACGCCGTGGTCGAGCCCGGCGCGCTGACCGCCAAGTTCGCCGAGGCCGTCGCGGCCAAGGGCTTGTTCTATCCGCCCGATCCCGGCTCCCAGGCCGTCTCGACGCTGGGCGGCAACGTGGCGCTCAACGCCGGCGGCCTCAGGGGCCTCAAGTACGGGGTGACCAAGGACTACCTCATGGGGCTGGAGTTCTTCGACCACGACGGCGAGCTGGTCAAGACCGGCTCCCGGACGGTCAAGTGCGTGACCGGCTACAACCTCGGCGGGCTGATGGTCAGCTCCGAGGGCACCCTGGGCGTCTTCTCGCAGCTCATATTCAAGCTCGTGCCGCCGCCGCGGGCCTCCCAGGCCATGATGGCCGTCTATCCCAAGGTCGAGGGCGCCTCGGAAACGGTGGCCGCCATCATCGCCGCCCACATCTTGCCCTGCACGCTCGAATTTCTGGACCAGAAATGCATCCGGGTCGTCGAGGCCAGCTCGAAGATCGGCCTGCCGACCGAAGCCGGGGCCATTTTGCTCATCGAGGTCGACGGCAGCCACCAAGGCGGCGTCGACGAGGACGCCGCCAAGGTCAAGGATTTGTGCCTGAAATGCGGGGCCGGGGACATCAGAGTGGCCCGGGACGCGGCCGAAAAGCTGAAAATTTGGGAAGCCCGCCGCAACGCGCTGCCGTCGTTGGCCCGGGCCAGGCCCACCACGGTTTTGGAGGACGCCACCGTCCCGCGGTCGAAGATCCCCGCCATGGTCGTCGAGCTCAACCGCATCGCCGACAAATACAAGCTGGAGATGGGCACCTTCGGTCACGCCGGCGACGGCAACCTTCACCCGACCATTTTGTGCGATCGTCGGAATCATGAAGAGTTTAAAAGAGTTGAAGAGGCGGTCGACGAAATATTCGACGTTGCGCTGCGTCTCCAGGGCACGCTGTCGGGCGAGCACGGCATAGGCATAGCCAAGGCCAAGTGGATGGAGAAGGAAACCAATCGGGCCACCATAAATTTTTCCAAAAGGCTCCGTCAGGCCCTGGATCCCAAATATCTCTTCAACGCCGGCAAAAAGATCGTGTAGGTGACTGTCATGCCCGACGAAACAACCAAACGGCCGGCGACTCTGACCGAACTGGCCCGTCTGCTGATGACGCTCGACGATCTGCTGGTGTCATGCATGCGTTGCGGCTTTTGCCAGTCGGTCTGCCCGGTCTACGGGGCCACCTTTCGGGAGGCCGACGTGACGCGCGGCAAAATCGCGTTGCTGGAGGACTTGGCCCATGAGCTGACCGCGGACGCCGACAGCGTCAACGACCGGCTCAACCGTTGCCTGTTGTGCGGCTCGTGCGAATCCAACTGCCCGTCCGGCGTCAACGTCATGGACATTTTCTTGCGGGCCCGGGCCATCGTGACCGGCTATCGGGGGCTGGGCGCCGTCAAGAAGCTCGTTTTCCGCTTCATCCTGCCCCGGCCGCGGCTCTTCGGCGCTCTTCTGCGCCTCTCAAGCGTCTTCCAATGGCCGTTCCTGACGAAGGCCAGCGAAAAGGCGGACGCCTACCGGGCGCCGGTGCTCAACCCGTGGCTGGGCCGGCGCCACATCCCCAGCCTGCCTTCCCGCAGCTTTCAAAGCGAGACGGGGGACCTCGACGAGCCCGCCGGCGCCGGCCCCAAGGCGGCCCTGTTTCCCGGCTGCGTGCCCGACAAGCTTTTTCCCAAACTGTCCGCGGCCACTCTCAAGGTCCTGCGCCGGCACGGCGTCAGCGTCTTCTACCCCGCCGAGCTGGTCTGCTGCGGCATTCCGGCCTTGGCCTCCGGCGACCGCCGGGCCTTCCGGGAGCTGGTCGAGCTGAACCTCAAGGCTCTGTCCCGCTCCAAGTTCGACTGGCTGGTGACGCCCTGCGCCACCTGCGCCTCCAACATCAAGGAGAACTGGCGTCGCTTCCGCGACGACTTCGGGCCGGAGCAGCGCGCTCTCATCGAGGAAATTCACGGCAAGACCCTCGACGTCACCGCCTTCGTCGTCCGCGTCCTGAAAGTCGATCTGCCGCCCGCCGCCGGCGAACGCCGGGTGACCTACCACGATCCCTGCCATTTGAAAAAATCTTTGGGCGTGTCCGCCGAACCTCGCGCCATCCTCAAGAGCCTGCCCGGCTTCAAGTTCGTCGAAATGCCGGAAGCCGATCGCTGCTGCGGGAACGGCGGCAGCTTCAACCTGTTTCACTACAATTTGTCCAAAGAAATCGGCCAAAGGAAACGCGACAACATTAAAAGCGTCAACCCGGAGGTGGTGGCCACCAGCTGCCCGGCCTGCATAATGCAACTCAAGGACATGGTCTCTCAAAATCAGGACGACATGGCCGTCAAGCACGTCATTGAGCTGTACGCCGATTCGCTTTAATTTTAGTCAACCGCGAAGCGCGCCGTCGACCTTTCGCCCCAACCCGGCGAGCCGGCGGCGCGGATGGGAGCAACAATGCCAGGACCAGTCAATCAGGCGGCGGTCGAGCTCTACTCGGCCAAAGCTAAGCCGGCGAGCATCGTGGTGACGACGGTCAAGAGCTTGGACGAAGCGTTGGAGTACGCGGTGAAGGTCTGTCAGGACAAGGAGAAGGCCAAGCCGCTGCTGGACGTCCCCGGCGACGCCCGCAAGACGTTGGCCGCCCCCGCGGTGTCAGACGAGGTTTTCGCCGCTTTGGCCAAGAAGGTCGAAGGCAAGGACATGGAGCTGGTCAGAAGCGGTCTCAGAGACCATCTCGCCGGCCTGGACGTGGGCTTTTCCGTGGCCGACCTCGCCATCGCCGAGACGGCCACCGCCGTCTTGGAGTGCGAAAAGGAGGACGACCGTCTCGCCGCGATGATCTGCGAGACGCACGTCGTGGCCCTGTCCAAGTCAAAAATAGTCATGACGTCCTACGACGCCGAGCCTTTTCTCGCCAAGGCCTTGTCGCGGGAACGCAACTTCACGGCCTTCATCTCCGGACCGAGCCGCACGGCCGACATCGAGCGCGTGCTGACGCTGGGCGTCCATGGCCCGTTGGAGATGCACGTAGCCCTGGTGGAGGATTGAGATGACGGACGCGGACGCCGCCTTGAAAAACATGAAGGGTTATCGTCAATCGCTCAAAGGCGCTTTGGAGGACAACTTCCTGCGTCAGACCCTTGACAAGTTCGCGGTTCAGTACCGGGCCAACCGGACGATGATCTTCGCCGACATGAACGAGCGGGAGCTCATCGCCGAGATCGCCGACGCCAAAGACGAGTCCATGGAGCGTTTGGAGGAACTTTACGAGCAGTTCCGCGCCGAAGCCGGCAAAAAGGGCGTGATCGTTCACCGGGCGGCCACGGCCAAGGAAGCCAACGACTTGATTTGCCGCATCGCCAAGGAAAACAACGTCCGCAAGATCATCAAGTCCAAGTCGATGACCGCCGAGGAGATCCACCTCAACCACGCGCTGGAGGCCGACGGCCTGGAAGTCGTCGAGACGGATCTGGGCGAGTGGATCATCCAGCTGCGCCATGAGGGGCCCACCCACATGGTCATGCCGGCCATCCACCTGTCGCGCCACCAGGTGGCCGACACGTTTTCCGAAAAAACCAGAACCGCCCAGGACAGCGACATATCCAAGCTGGTCAAGGTGGCCCGGCATCAGCTTCGCGCCCGGTTCGCCGAGGCCGACATGGGCATCTCCGGCGCCAACTTCGCCCTGGCCGACACCGGCACCATCGGCGTCTGCACCAACGAGGGCAACGGCCGCCTGACGACCACGCTGCCCCGGGTCCACGTCGCCATCGCCGGCATCGACAAGCTGGCGCCCAACCTCCACGACGCGCTGCGCATCATCCGGGTCCTGCCCCGCAACGCCACCGCCCAGGCCATCACCACGTACGTCTCGTGGATAACCGGAGCCACCGACAACTCCGTCAACCCCGACCGCCGGAAGGTCTTTCACGTCGTCTTTCTTGACAACGGCCGCTCGGCGCTGCTCAAGGATCCCAAGTGCCGCGAGGTCCTGCGGTGCGTGCGCTGCGGCGCCTGCGCCAACGTCTGCCCGGTCTACCGGCTGGTCGGCGGCCACCGCATGGGCTACGTGTACATCGGGGCCATCGGCCTGATTCTGACCTACTTTTTCCACGGCCACGACCGGGCCAAGAACTTGGTCCAAAACTGCATCGGCTGCGAGGCCTGCAAGGACGTCTGCGCCGCCGGCATCGATCTGCCGGGCATCATCCAGGAAATCCGGGCCCGGCTCAACGAGGAGCAGGGCTCGCCGGCCACCTCGTCGCTGCTGGCCGCGGTGCTGGCCAACCGCAAGCTTTTCCACACCCTGCTGCGGTTCGGCAAGTGGGCCCAAAAGCCCGTCCAAAGCGGCCAATTCATCCGGCATCTGCCGGAAATATTCGCCTCCGGCCAGGGCTTCCGCGCCCTGCCGGCCATCAGCCCCAAACCTTTCCGCAGCCAGTTCGCCGATCTCCAAGTCAAGGCGGACGGCTCGCCCCGAGTGGGCCTCTTCGCCGGCTGCGCCCAGGATTTCGTATATCCGGAGCACCTTAGGGCCGCCGTCCGGCTGCTGACGGCCAAGGGCGCGGCCGTGGAGTTCCCCCAGGGGCAGAGCTGCTGCGGGCTGCCGGTCCAAATGATGGGCGAGCGAGCCGCCGCCGAAAAAACGGCCGCCGGCAACGTCCGGGCCTTCGAGGCGGCCAAGGTCGATTACGTGGCGACCCTGTGCGCCTCGTGCGCCTCGCACATGAAGGCTCACTACCTCGAGCTGACGAGCTCCGACCCCGCCCTGCGGGCCTCCGCCGAAAAGTTCCTCGCCAAAATCGTCGACCTCAGCTCCCTGCTTTTCAACGTGCTCAAATTCTCGGCCGACGACTTCCGCAACCGAGGCGACAAGGCCGCCTACCACTCGCCGTGCCATTTGTGCCGTGGCCTGGGCGTCGTCAAGGAGCCCAGGAATCTGCTGAACTTGGCCGGCCAGCACGTGGAATCCCCCGAAGAGGACGTCTGCTGCGGCTTCGGCGGCACTTATTCGCTCAAATTCCCGGAAATCTCCTCGACTCTGTTGGCCCACAAGCTCGACGGCGTGGAAGCCTCCGGGGCCGAGTACCTGGTGACCGACTGCCCGGGCTGCGTCATGCAGCTCAAGGGCGGGGAGGAAAAACGCGGCCGCAAGGTCAAAGTCGAGCACATGGCCGAATTTTTGCTCCGCAACCTCAAGTGAGCGGCCGGCGAGGGCGCCGCGGACGCGACGCCCTCGCCAGGCGGCGAACGACGTTTTTAGGTTTTTCAGGCTCGTTTTTAGGCTTTTCAGGCTCACCATGAGCTCGAACTGCCGCCAAAGCAACTGCCTTTACGTCTATTACGTTTTTTGAGATCATTTAACTTTATAAAAATGGCATAAATAAGACCATTATCTTTATATTGATATTTATACTTTTTAATTAATTTAACTATTAATTAATTTAACTATGTCGCAATCGAATAATTTTTTTTATTATATTTATTGCAGCACATAATTAATCATTTTTAACAATAATATTTTAAAAATCATCAGATGTTCAGCCCTGAACGGGCCTGACCTGCATCCATATAGACCATTTATTGGCTTGGCGACCTTGCGTCAAGCAAAGGAGCTGCTTATGTCAACAACCGTCCTCGCCCTCATCGCCTTGCTCCCCATCTTGGTGGCCCTCGTGCTGATGGTGGGCCTCCGCATGGGCGCCATGAAGGCCATGCCCTTGGCCTGGCTCACCTGCGCCCTGGCGGCCTTCTTCGTCTGGGGGCTCCCGGCCAAGTACATCGTGGCCTTAAGCCTCCAGGGGACCGTCAGCGCCGTCGGAGTGCTCATCATCGTTTTCGGCGCCCTGCTGATCCTGCACACCCTGCAGTATTCCGGCGGCATGGAGACCATCCAGTACGGCATGCAGGGCGTCAGCCGCGACATGCGCATACAGGGCATCATCATCGGCTACATGTTCGGGGCTTTCATCGAGGGCGCGGCCGGTTTCGGCACTCCGGCCGCCCTGGCGGCCCCGTTGCTGCTGTCTCTGGGCTTCCCGCCGCTGGCGGCGGCGGTGCTGTGCCTGGTGTTCAACTCCTTCCCGGTGACGTACGGCGCCGTCGGCACTCCCATCCTGGTGGGCTTCGGCGCCTCGCTCAAGGAGGTCATCGAGGCCGCCGTGGCTTCCGGGAACATCGCCTCCTACGACGGCTTCATGAAAGCCATCGGCCAGACGGTCACCCTCATGCACGGCCCGATGGCCATCATCATCGGCGTGTTCATGCTGGGCTTCGTCACCAGGTTCTTCGGGCCCACCCGCTCCTGGAAGGAAGGCTTCGCCTGCTGGAAGTTCGCGGTCCTGTCGGCGGTCGCCTTCCTGGTCCCGTATCTGCTCATGGCCTGGGTGGTCGGCCCCGAGCTGCCTTCGCTGCTGGGCGGCCTGATCGGCTTGGGCATCGTCGTGGCCTGCGCCAAGAACGGCATCTGCGTCCCCAAAGACGTGTGGACCTTCGGCTCCTACGAGAAATGGGACCCCTCGTGGACCGGCAACATCAACTTCGCCGGCAAGACCGAGTACAAGCCCCACATGAGCCAGCTGATGGCCTGGCTGCCTTACGTGCTCATCGGCGGGATCCTGGTCCTCACCAGAATCGACAGGCTGGGCCTCAAGGGGTGGCTGGGCTCCCACGGCGTCATTCCCTTCAGCCAAATCCTGGGCTACGCGAACGTCAACGACAAGCTGCAGATGCTCTACCTGCCCGGCACCGTGCCCTTCATGCTGGTGGCCCTGCTGACCGTCTTGCTCCACAGGATGCCCGGCGCCAAGGCGGCCAAAGCCTGGAAGGACACCATCGTCAAAATGAAGGCCCCGACCATCTCGCTGATCGCCTCGGTGGCCCTGGTCAAGATTTTCCAAGGCTCGGGCGTCAATCCCGTAGACCCGGGCGCGGCCCTCGACTCGATGCCCCTGGTGATGGCCAAATCCATCGCCGCCGTCATCGGTCAGGCCTGGCCCATGTTCGCCTCCTACGTCGGCGGCCTGGGGGCCTTCATCACCGGCTCCAACACCGTCTCCGACATGCTCTTCGGCCTGTTCCAATGGGATCTGGCCGGCGAGCTGGGGCTCAGCCGCCAGATCATCGTCTCGGCCCAGGCCGCCGGCGGGGCCATGGGCAACATGATCTGCATACACAACATCGTCGCCGTCTCCACCGTCGTGGGCTTGGTCAACCGCGAAGGCGACATCCTCAAGCGGACCTTCTGGCCCTTCTTGCTCTACGGCATCGTGGTGGGCCTCGTCGCCACGCTGCTGGTGGCCAGCGGAAAATTTCCGTTCTAAGGCCAGCCGCGACGTTCGGGAGGCCGGCGGCGCCCGCCGCCGACCTCCCCGGCCGATTGCGGACGGCCAACCTTCGGCCGGCGTCACGCCGGCCGAATTTGTTTCGGGCGCCCAACAAAGCCAGGGTCAAGACCGGCAATTTTTGGACTTTGGGAATTGACCGGCAGGCAAGAACCAAGGCCAAAATCGTCAAGTTTTTGCGCCTATTCTCAAGGCATGTTTGCAATCGTCAAGCTGAAAAGGCGGGTTTTCGCGCCTCGATCAGAATGGCCTGGACGCAAAGAAAGGGTTCGCCGCCGCGGCAAATTTGACCTTTCGGCGAAGGCCCGGCGCCGAAAGCGGCTTTAAACCCATTGGCCGGCGATTATTTGAGCCGTAAAGCTTAAAAGGAGGTTTTTGCCAAAAGGCCAAATTTGTCTTTGACGGGCGAGAGACGGCAACTTGGCCCGGCCTTGTCGGCGCTGTTGTCGGCGCTTTCGAGCTTTGCCGTCAAGGTGAAAATTGATTTTATGGTGAAACTGGAAACAAAAAACCCTGGATTTTCCAGGGTTTCTAGTTTGCCATGGCGCCGATGACGACCCAGGCGAAAAAACGATGGTGGCGATGCAGGGACTTGAACCCCGGACACTGCGGATATGAGCCGCATGCTCTAACCAACTGAGCTACATCGCCAAAAAAACCGCCGCGCCCTGACCGAGCCGGCGCCGAAATTCTGGTCGCCGGCAAGGGAAGGCCTGGCTGAGCGCCGGAAAGGGAAGGCCTGCGGCGTAATTTTGGGATGCTAGCACAAACTCGGGCTTTAGGCAACTGTTTTCGGCTTTTCGGCTTTGCCCGCGCGGCCGCGAAGTCGGCGCTCCGCCTCGCGCGGCCGCTGATCGTCAATTCAGCGTAAAGCTCGCCAAAAAGCCGGAAGGCCGGCGGCGGCCAGGGGCGCTGGCCGGACGGCCGCCAATGGCGCGGCCAAAGACCTTGGACGAACGAGGCCGGAGCGTCCCTTGTCCGCCGGATGAATCTGTCGCCTGCGCGGCCGGCCCACGCGGACGTCTCGGAGTTGGCGGGCGCCAGGTCATCTCGCGCGACGTCGCCGGGCGTCGCCGCCTGATTGATTGATTGAACATCGAGCTTTTGTCTTGCCATGGCGGAAGCGTCCCCCCTTGGTCACGAAGGGGGCCGGCTAGACTTTTTTTGGCGAAACCAAAGGACCGCGAAAGGCGCTCAAGCCGCAGAGGCCGGAGATAGCCGCCGCCGGCTCTCAGTTCCGCGACCTGGCGCCGTGGCTCGGCCGCCTGGGCTGAAATGCCGCGCGCCGCCGAGCGCGGAAAAGGCGACGTCAATCGCGGGCTGGAGGCGACAAGGGCCTTCGGCCGGCGCGGCTCTGGCGCGGCGTTCCGTCCCGTGATAAAGTGGACCGATCGATTTCCGCAGCCCCGGACGCCCAAATGACAACCTGACGAAAGCCGCCTGTCCGGCGGACCAGGCCTGCGACGCGCAAGCTTGGTCTGCAGCTCGGCCGGAAAATGGAGCTCGTCCTTACGGCCAAATGCGGCCCCGGCGTGCCTTCCAGCTGGCGCGCGGCCAGGGCGGGGCGCGAAGAGCGGGCCGCGAATTGACTTGGGGCCGCAAAAAGCCAAAACTCAGAAACGGCCGAGGCGCCGCCAGACGCCTGCGAGCCGCCTAAAACCGCGCGGCGGCGAGCGGGGACCTGACGCCTCGGCGGCGGCCCCGAAGGCCAGCCTTTTCAGCCTTGCGAATTTTCAGCCGGCCGACCAAGCCGGCCGAGCCTTCGGCCGGCCTCGTCAGGCCTCGCCCGTGACGCGTCCGGACCGCATCCGGCCCCTCCCGGCCCGGCGGCCGAAGCCTCACGGTTCCAGGGCGCCTGGCGACGCCTCAAGCGCCTCCTTGCCGCAAACGGCGGCGGACGGCCGCGGGAGTTTTCCATGACCTCAGCCTTTTTAGGTCTCGACGTCGGCACGACCGGGATAAAGGCCCTGGCCGCGGACGAGTTTGGCCGGATCGTCTTTTCCGCCGAGCGGCCCTTGAGCCTTTCGACCCCGCGGCCGGCCTGGGCCGAGCAGAATCCCCAGGATTGGTGGGACGGGGTCCAGGCCCTCTTGAAAGACGTGCCCGCCGAGCTGAAGATCGAGCGCCTGGGCCTGTCGGGGCAGATGCACACCTTGGTCCCCTTGGACGCCGGCGGGGCGGTCGTCAGGCCGGCCATCTTGTGGTGCGACCAAAGGACCGCGGCCGAATGCGTCCAAGCTCAGCAGGCTGTGGGCGGCGAGGCCCGCATGGTGGAGCTCACGGGCAACCCTGTTTATCCGGGCTTCACGTTGCCCAAGATTTTGTGGCTGCGCAATCACGAGCCCGAAAGCTTCAAGCGGCTCAAGACCGCCCTCATCGCCAAGGACTACGTGGCCTATCAACTGACCGGCGAAATGGGCTCGGAGCCCTCCGACGCCTCGGGCAGCTCCATGTTCGACGTGGCGGCCGGGCGCTGGAGCCGGCCGGTCCTGGAGGCGCTCGATCTCGACCCCGCGCTCCTGCCGCCGCTGACGCCCTCCTCGGCCGCCCGCGGGCGGCTCAAGAGCTCCTTGGCCCAAAGCCTCCGCTGGGACCGCGTCGAGGTCGCCGCCGGGGCCGCCGACAACGCCGCCTCGGCCCTGGGCTTGGGGGTCGCCGAGCCGGGAGACTGCGTGGTCTCCATCGGCACCTCCGGGACGGTCTTGGCCGTCACGTCCGCCCGGGTCCCCGACGGCTCGGGGCGGCTCCATTTTTTCCGCCACGCGCTGCCGGAGAGCTGGTATTTGATGGGCGTGATGCTCTCGGCCGCCTCCTGCCTCGACTGGATCAAAAAGCTAATCGCCCCCGATCTCGCCTGGGAGCGGCTGGAGGCCGAGGCGGCCCAAGCGCCCATGGGCGCCGACGGCCTTTCGTGGCTGCCCTACCTCCAAGGCGAGCGCACCCCGCACCGCGACCCGCACGCCCGGGGCGTGCTGTTCGGGCTGTCGTCGGGCGTCGGGCGAGGCGCCATCTTTCGGGCCGTCATGGAAGGCGTCACGTGCGGGCTGCGCGACAGCTTCGAGCTGCTCGAGGCGCTGACGCCCATCGACCGCGTGCTGGTCGTCGGCGGCGGGGCCCGCAGCCGGCTGTGGCGTCGCCTGCTGGCCGCCCACTTGAAACGGCCGGTGACTGCGCCGGCCGTGGACCAGGGCGGGGCCTACGGCGCCGCCATGCTGGCGGCCCTGGGGGCCGGGGTCGATCTCAAGACGGTCCGGAGCTGGGCGACCCGGGCCGAGACGGTCGAGCCGGAGGCGAAGGAATTCGACCGCTGCGACGCGGTCCATGAGCAGCACCGGGCCCTCTATCAGGCTCTCAAGGGCCGCTTCGAGGCCGCGGCCCGAATCTGAGCTCCGAAGCCAAGGCCCGGCGTCCTCGCCGGAACGCACGACGGGGAAAAAATGTCCGGCTTCGGGTTTCCAAAGACGCCGACTCCCCAAGAGACCGCAGGCCTGGCCTGGGCGGCCCGCCTTGAGGAGGAGGCCCGCCGCTTCCTCGACAGCCCGCGCAACGCCATCGGCGGCCGTTTCTCGGAAAAAGCCTTCGACTACCCCATCTTCGGCTACGCCTCCGCCGCCGATCCCCTGTGGACCCAGGTCCTCAACCACGGGGCGGGCATGGCGCATTGGCCTCCGCTGACGGCCTTCCTCGAGGGCCGCGCCAAGATCGAGCCGAGGGCCAAGCTCGCCTGGCCCAGCCACGCCGATCTCACCGTGGTGGTCTTCGCCCTGCCCCAGACCGAGGCCACGATGGCCGACCAGCGGCGAGCCAAAGCCGAGCCCGCCGAAAGATGGCTGCGCTCCCGTTTCGCCCACGACCGCGTCATCGGGGAGCTGACCGAGCATTTGAGGGTTTTTCTGGAGTCGCAGGGCGTGGAGGCCTCCGTCCCCGAAAGCGCGCGGACATGGAAGAGCTTTCCGCACCCGGACTTTCAGATAACCTCCATGTGGTCCCACCGCCATGCGGCCTTCGTGACGGGCTTGGGCACCTTCGGCCTCAGCGACGGGCTGATCACCAAAATAGGCAAGGCCCACCGCCTGGGCTCGCTGGTCTGCCGCCTCCGGATCCCGCCGACGCCGCGGGCCTACGCCGGCCCCTACGACCACTGCCTCCACTTCGCGGGCCGCAAATGCGGCGTCTGCGTCCGGCGCTGCCCGGCCGGGGCCCTGAGCTTGGAAGGGGGCCACGACAAGACGCTGTGCCAGAATTATCTTAACTTCGTCGGCGCCCAAGTCCACAAGTACGGCCCCTTCGACATCAGAGGCGCCTACGGCTGCGGATTGTGCCAAAGCGCCGTGCCCTGCGAACGCGGCCTGCCCGCCGGCCTGCCAGAGGATCTCCGGCAAAGGGGCGTCCGAACCGCCGACTGGCTCGCCGTGCACGCCGAGCTGCAACGCGAAGCCTGGGCCACGGCCCGCCAAAAGGAAGACGACGAGGCCCGCCGGAAGGCGGCCGGCAAGCGCCGGAAAAAGCCCGCCGCCGACAAAAAGGCGCCGGCCAAGCCGGCCGCCAGCCCGGCCAAGACGACCAAGACGGCGCCCAAGACGGCGACGCCCTGAAGGCCGCGTTCCACGGCGTCCAAGGCCTGACGCATGGCGGCGGAGGCGTTCGGCCTGACGGGAAACGCTTGACTCTCGTCGGCGCCCCGGCGGCGAGAGCCGCCAGCGGACTGGCGGCCACTTGTCGTCTGGCGGGCCCCTGGCGGGCCTGCCTGGCCCGCCCTCACGCTGGAAATTTTCTGGGCGGCGCGTATAATGAACTTCATGCCAGACGCTGGCGAGGCCCGCCGACGAGCGCTACGGCCCTCTCGATATTAAGACTATACCGCATATAACAACATAATAATTCTTATCAAGCTACATATTAGGAATTATTATTGCAAGACAATATATAAATTCAACCATATATCAATTGTAATTTATATCACCGTATCTTATTAATATTTCTAACTTACAATATAATATAATATAATATAATATAACATTGCCAATATATATATTAATAGCTTAATAAAGATTAAAATACCATCATAGCCTGTCACCTGGTCAACAGGCCGCCAAAACGCAGGGTTACTTGACTACAAGGATGGAATAATTATGAAACAAATACCCACCGGAATTGATGATTTTGAAGAGATTCACGATAGTAACTATCTATATGCTGATAAGACCGAATTAATATATCACTTAGTTAAAGAAAAAAAACCATATTTTCTGTCTCGGCCACGCCGTTTCGGCAAATCACTTCTGGTGAGCACGCTTGAGGCCGTTCTTCAAGGCCGCCGGGAGCTATTTAAAGGCCTTTGGATAGACAGTTCAAATTATGACTGGACGCC
>JAISZC010000181.1 GCA_031269485.1 Deltaproteobacteria bacterium | reverse complement strand
ACTTGGGCGACGACTTGGGCGACGGCTTGGGCGACGACGACGGCAACCGCCACGACGACGACTTCGGCCGCCAGGACGGCGTTGGACGGCCCGCCAAACCCAAGACGTTGCATTGACTGTTTTTTTGTTCAGCCTTTGCTGCCTTTTCGCTCAGCTCCGCCGTCCGGTCAGGGGGCCGGTCAGCGGGCCGGCCAGCGCGTCGTTCGGCGTCTCCGCCGGCTCGCCGGTCGGCGTTCCGCGCCCCCGCGCCGGACACGGCCGTCCGGCGGCGGGCCCGACGGCGTCATGACCGCGACGGTCTGGTTCAATCACGGCTTCTCCAGCCTCCACAACATTTGCGGGCTCCTTCGCCAAGGCGCGGCCGAGCACGGTCGCCGGCCGCGCATCGTCCTGAGCCATTCAAATCCCGACTTTGTGGCCCGGCCCCAGGCCGATCTTTTTTTTACCGAGCCGGACCTGCCCGACGACTCGGCCTACGTCGACTGGTGCCTGGAAACCGTCCGGCGGCGGCAGATCGACGTGCTGTGGCCCTCCAGGCGGGCCGCGGCCCTCGCCGCCCGCCGCGACGAGCTGGAGGCCCTTGGCGCGCGGCTGCTTTGCCCGGCCTCGCCGGAAGTCCACGAGCTCCTCGAGGACAAGGCCGCCTGCTACCGCGCGGCGGCCTCGTTGGACCCCGAGCTGATTCCCCTTCACCGGGTCGCCCGCACCTTCGGGGAATTCGAGCGGGCCGTCGAGGAGCTCTCGGCCTTGACCCCGCGGCTGTGCCTCAAGCCGGCCAAGTCGCTCTTCGGGCTGGGCTTCAAGATTTTGACCGGCCCGGGCGGAGAGCTGGCGGCCTTCCTGGGCGGCGACCCCGTCCGCGCGAGCTTGGCGGAGGCCCGCGCCAAGCTCGACGTGCCGGACGAGGCTTTTCGAAAGCTCCTGGTCATGGAATATCTCGAAGGCCCCGAATTCAGCCTCGACTGTCTGGCCCTCGACGGACGCCTGCTGCGAGCCAGCGTGCGGGAAAAGCCCCTGGCCGCCGGCCGACCCGAGCGTCTGATCCGCGACGAGGAGCTCGTCGGCTGGGCCGAGCGCCTGACGCGGCTTTTCAAGCTCAGCTGGATCGTCAACATCCAGTTTCGGCGCGGCCGCGGCCGGCCCCGCCTGCTGGAGATCAACCCCCGCATGGCCGGTGGGCTTTATTTTTCCTGCCTGGCCGGGATCAACTACCCCTACTGGGCCCTGCGGCTGGCCTTGGAGCCCTGCGAGGACCAGCTGCCGGACCAGCTCTACGATCTGCAAGTCGCCGAGGTCCATGTACCCTTCATCTACCGCTGAAACCGCCGCGGCCGTCGAGCCGACCGTCGAGCCGGTCGTCCGGCCCTGCGGGGGCCCGCCGGAAGCCGGCTGCCCCGCCGGCGCCTTCGACGTCCAGCTGGCCTCGGGCCGGCTGAGGCTGCGGCTGGCGCGCGCCGACCGGCCTTTGTCGGAGCTCTGCGGCTTCGCCTCGCGCCTCAACGCCCGCCGGGGCTTTCTGTTCGTCAGCAAGGTTTTGGGCAAGCATTGGCCGGTCAAGCCTTCGGCCATGGCCCGGACTCACCGCGAGCTGGCCGCCAAGCTCCTGGCCTTGGCTCCGCGCGCCCCGCTGGCGCTGGCGGCCATGGCCGAAACGTCCGTCGGCCTGGGACGAGGGACGTTCGAGGCCTGGACGGAGCTCGCCGGCGTCTCCGACGCCCTTTTTCTTCAAACCACGCGTCTCAAGCTCGCCCGGCCGCTTATGGCCGTCGTGGAGGAGCCCCACTGCCACGCCCCGCGGCATTGGATTTATCGGCCGGCCTCGGCGGCCGCCGAGCGGCTTTTGGCCGGTGCCCGCACGTTGGCGCTGGTCGACGACGAGATCACCACCGGCCGGACGCTGGCCAACCTGGCCAAAGCCCTGGTCCTCGTCGCCCCCCGCGTCGAGCGCCTGATCCTGGCGAGCCTGCTGGACTGGCTGGGGCCCGAGCGAAAGGCCGCTTTGGCCGCCGAACTGCCGCGGCCGGCGG
Source organism: Deltaproteobacteria bacterium (assembly GCA_031269485.1). Lineage (GTDB taxonomy): Bacteria > Desulfobacterota > Desulfarculia > Adiutricales > Adiutricaceae > JAISZC01. Next base: position 1,625 of record JAISZC010000181.1, on the reverse strand, counting down.
ACTTCGTCTCGCTGCTCGAGGGCGAGTTCGCCTTCGAGCCCGTCTCCGAGGCGAGCTCGGCGGCGGGCACCGAGGCGGGCGCGAGGTCGGGCGGCCAAGCGGATTTCGAGGCGGCCGTGGAGGCGAGCTCGAAATCGTCCTCAGCCGCGAATCCGGCGTCGCCTCTCTCCGAGACGCCCGTCTTCAAGTCCGTGGGCGGCGTTCGGGCCGTCGACGATCTCCTGAGCGCCGACTTCGGCCGCCTGGGCTTGCTGGCCGGCCGTCGGACCGTCGAGCCCGCCGCCTTGGCCGCCCTGGCCGAGGGCCTGCGTCTGCCGCCCGGAGCGCCGGCTCTGGTCTTGGGCGCCGGGGAGTTTCTGCACGAGCCCTATTTGCTGGCGCGGATGCTGGAGAACCAGGGGCGGGACGTCCTTTTTCAATCCACCACCCGCACGCCCATCGCCCTGGGCGGCGACGTCCGGCGGGCGCTGCGCTTCGAGGACGAATTCGGCGAGGGTCTGGACAATTTTTTGTACAACGTCGAGCCCGACTCGGGCCGGACGGCGGTGGCCTGCTATCCGGTCAAAGCTCTTCCGTCAGGGCACGATCTGCCGGCCCGCCTGAGGGCCAGGAAGGTGTTTTTCTGATGCGCCTGGCGGTTTTCATGGATCTCGACGACGCGATTTTTCAGACCCGGCCCAAATGCCGGGCCGACGGGGAGCTCGCCGACGAAGAGCTCGTCGTCGGGGCGCTGGGCCCCGACGGCCGGCCGCTGTCCTTTCTGACGCCCGGCCAGGACCTCTTATGGCGCACTCTGGCGGAGGCGGCGACGATCGTGCCGGTCACCGCCCGCAGCTTGGCCTCCTTCCAGCGGGTGACGCTGCCCTTCAACCACGGGGCCGTGCTGGACTTCGGCGGGCTGACGCTCGAGCCGAGCGGGGAGATCGACCAGGACTGGCTGGCGCGAATGGGGCCCTTGTGCCGGGGGGCCGCGCCGCTGCTGACCGAGGCCTTGTACCTGCTGCAAAAGGCGATCGACGGCGAGGGCCTGGCCGCCCGCCCCCGGCTCGTCAGCGACGCGGGCTTGATTTTTTACGTCCTGGTCAAGACCGCGCCCGAACGGCTCGGGGAGCTCGAGGAACTTGAGGGACGGCTGGCGGCGACCTTCGGCGGCCGCGCCGTCGTCCGCCGCAACGGCAACAACCTTGCGCTCCTGCCGCCTTTTCTTGACAAGGGCGCGGCCGTCGAGCGCTTCATCGAGCGGCATCTGCCCGGCGGGCGGCGGTCGCATCTCATATTGGGCTTGGGCGACAGCTTGACCGATCGGGGTTTTTTGGCTTTGGGGGACTATTTTATGGTCCCGGTCAGGAGCCAGCTGGGGCTGGCGGCGCTCGCGGCGTCAGCCCCAGCTCAAGCGGCGGACGGAGCAAAGAAAGCCGGCCCGGCTCAAGCGGCGGACGAAATGCGGCTGGCTGGCGGGCGCCTGTCGCCTGACGGGGCTCAAGCTTCGGGCGGCTTCGCCGAATCTCCGGCGCCTGGAGGGACGGCCGACCGGCCGCCGGCCGTCGGCTTTTTCGACGTCGGGGCCGAAAGCGTCGGGGCCGCCGACCAATGCCAGCCGACCGGGCACGCCGTCTCGGCCGACG
>JAISZC010000108.1 GCA_031269485.1 Deltaproteobacteria bacterium | reverse complement strand
GCGAGCCGCGGCGGCCGCGCGGCGGAATCCGCAGGCCGGCGGCCTCGGTCGTACGCCCCGCCGCGCCGCCTGAGGCTTTCAGCCCCTTGGCCCGGCTCGGCCTTCGCGGCCGCTTTCGGCGCTCCCCGACCCGCGCCAGGCCGCCAGCCGGCGCAGCCCCTCGGCGACGCTCACCTCCGGCCGATAGCCCAGCATGGTCTTGGCCTTGTCGAGGTTGAACCAGTGAGACGACGACAGCTGCTGGGCCGCGAAGAGCGTGACGGGCGGCTCGCTTTGGCGCCGCAGGGTTTTCCAGAGCCGCTCGACGCCCGCGGCCGCGGCCCGGCCGAGGGCTTTGGGCATTCCGGCCTTGGCCGGCGGAGCCCCAACGGCGGCCAGCAGACGGTTGACGAGCAAATTGATGTCCTGCGGCTCGCCTTGGGCGATGAAGAAGGCCTGGCCGTCGACCGGGGCGCCGGCGGCCAACTTGGAGAGGGCCAGCTCGAAGGCGCGGGCGGCGTTGTCGATGTAGGTGGCGTCCACGAGGTAGGGGCCGCCGGAGAACAGCCGCAGGCGGCCGCGACGGGCGCGCGTCAGCAGGCGCGGCAACAGGTGGCGGTCGCCGGGGCCCCAGATGAGGTGGGGGCGCAGGGCCAGCGTTTTGAAGGCCGGGCCGTTGGCGGCCAGCGTCAGGCGCTCGGCCATGGTCTTGCTGTAGGCGTAGGGCTTGGTCGGGTCGTTCATGTAGGGAGCGGTCTCGTCGACGCCGCGGAGATCGCCCGGCGAGAAGACCACGCTGGCCGAACTGGCCAAGACGAAGAAGCGGACGCCCTCGGCCCGGGCGGCTTCCAGCAGATGGGCCGTGCCCAGCAGGTTGTGCTCGAGGAAAAAGCTCAGCGAGCCGCCGAGATCGTTTTTGGCCGCGCAGTGAACCACCGCCTGGACGCCGCGAACCGCGGCCCGCAGAGAGGGCAGATCCCCCAGCTGGCCCTCGACCGCCTCCAGCCGCGGCGAGGCGGCGGCGGCTGCTGGCTTGCGGCGGTGAAGCGCCCGGACCTCGCGGCCCTCCTCCAGCAGCATTTTGACCGTCCTGCCGCCCAGAAAGCCGCCGGCGCCGGTCACCAAAACCTTCACGAGGCGCCCTCCCCGCCTCCGGCGACCGTCTGGCCCGCCGCCGCGGCTTCGGCCGCCTCGACCGGCTCGGGCCGACGCCGGTCGAGCACGCGCCCGGCTCCGTCGAGCTCAATGAGGGTCAAGCCGCGGCCGGCCGCGAACTTGACCAAATCGAAAAAATGCATGGCCTGCGCCGCGCCGCCGGATTCCGGGCCCAGACGCTCGAGAAAGGCCTCGGCCGCCTGGCGGTCCCCGAAATACGGCGCGGCGTCGCGCCCCTCGTCCTCGATGAGCATCATCGAATCCCGGTGCTTGGTCACCGGAACGGTCAAAACCCACAGCCACCGCCGGGCCAGCGGATCCTCGTCGGCGGACGGCGGCTGGCCCTCCAGCTCGGCCAAAGCGGCCTGAAGGGCCGCCTCCAGCTCGACCTTGTTTTTGGCGTCGTTCGGCATGGTTCCTCGCGTCGGGCGGCCTCGGACGGCCGCCGCGGACCTCCCTCAGGCGGTCCGTCAAAAAAAAGCCCGGCGCCGCCGCGCGCTCCGAGGCGCCGGACGCTCAGGGCCCGAAAAATGGACCAGGCAAGCGCCAGAAAAGACAAGGGCCCGGACGGGGCCTGACAACTGGCGGAAAATGATCCGGACAAAGGGCCTCAAAAAGGCCGCCGCCCTCAAGGGCCAGCCGCCGGATCATTTTACCACATTTGCGCCTTTGGCCGAGCCTCTCGGGACTTTTTCCCAAGCCTTTGGCTGGACCTTTGGCCGAGCCTTTTGACCTTTTGGGCTTTTTTTCCGAGCCTTTGACCGAGCCTCTCGGGACTTTTTACCAAGCCTTATGGCCGGGCCTCTTGGGCCTTTTCGCCGAGCCTTTTACCGAGCCTTTGGCCGCCTTTGGAGTTCAAGTCATGGCCAGCCGCATCAAGCTGTTGCCCGAAGGCCTGATCAACCGCATCGCCGCCGGGGAGGTGGTCGAGCGGCCCGCCTCGGTGCTCAAGGAACTGATCGAAAACAGCCTCGACGCCGGCGCCGACCGCCTGGAAATCGACGTGGAAGCCGGCGGCAAAAAGCTGGTGCGCGTGGCCGACAACGGCTGCGGCCTCAACCGCGAGGAGCTTTTTTTGTGCCTCGAGCGCCACGCCACCAGCAAGCTCGACGCCCAAAGCGATCTGACGAGCATCGAGACCCTGGGCTTCCGCGGGGAGGCCCTGCCCTCCATCGCCTCGGTCTCGCGGCTGTCCATCACCAGCTGCGCCGACGAAAAAGCCGGGGGCTTCCGGGTGCGGGTCGAAGGCGGCCGCGTGCAGGGCCTTGAACCGGCCCCGGCCAACCGCGGGACGATCGTCGAGGTGCGGGATCTTTTTTTCAACGTGCCGGCCCGGCGCAAGTTTCTCAAGACCGAGGCCACCGAGACGGGGCGTCTGCTGGAGGCGGCCCAGCGCTACGCCCTGGGCCGGGCGGGCCTGAGGCTGCGTTTGGGCGACGGCCGCCGGACCCTGCTGGCGGTCGACGAGCGTCACGATCAGGCCGCCCGGGCCGCCCTCCTGCTGGGGCGCGAGACGGCCGGCGATCTGCGGCCCTTCGAATTGCAACGCGGCGATCTGAGGGTTTGGGGCTGGCTGGGTTCGCCAAGCTCGGCCCAAAAAAATTCCGGCAACCTCTTCGTCTACGTCCTGGGCCGCCCGGTGCGCGACCGGCTGCTGACCAAGGCCGTCCTGGAGGGCTACGGCCGGACTCTGGACGCCGGCCGTTGGCCGGCCGGGCTGGTCTTTTTGGAGCT
>JAISZC010000097.1 GCA_031269485.1 Deltaproteobacteria bacterium | reverse complement strand
CGCCTTTTTTCGCCGCTCTTGTCTGCTTTCGCCGCTCGCGGCCTTTTTGAAAGGTGGCTCTCATGACCGTGCAAGCCTTCATCTTTCCAGGCCAGGGCGGCCAATACGCGGGGCAAGGCGCCGACTGGGCCGCGGCCGATCCCGACGTCGCCGCCCTCTTCGCGCTGGCCGACTCGCTCACCGGCCGGCCCGTCAGCCGGCTGAGCTTCCAGGGTCCGTTGGAGGAGCTCTCCGAGACCCGCAACCTCCAGCCGGCCGCGCTGACGGTGGGCCTGGCCGCCGCCAAGCGCCTCGTCAAGGCCGGCGCCCGCCCGTCGTTCGCCGCCGGACATTCCCTTGGCGAGTTCGGGGCTCTGGCTCTGGCGGGCGCGCTGACCGACTTGGAGGTTCTGAAGCTGGTGGCCAAGCGTTCCGAGCTCATGCAGCGGGCCGCCGAGGCCGCGCCGGGGGCCATGAGCGCCATTTTGGGCCTCGACGCCCGCGCGGTGGAGGCCATCTGCGAGCTGGCCCGCCATGAGGGCCAAGTGACGGCCGCCAATTACAACGCCCCGCTGCAGACCGTCGTCTCGGGCGAGGCCAGGGCGGTGGCCGCGGCCGCGCGCTTCGCCGCGCTCAAGGGCGGAAAAGCCGTGCCGCTGCCGGTCTCCGGCGCCTTTCACAGCCCCTTGATGGCCCAGGCCGCGGAGGCCTTCGCGTCGCTGCTCGACGAAGTCGAATTTAGGCGGCCGCTTTTTCCCGTCGTCCCCAACGCTTTGGGCCGGCCAGTCGCCGAACCGGCCGAGATCAAAGAGCACCTCAAGCGCCAGATGACGAGCCCGGTGCGTTGGACGGAGACGGTGAGCGGCCTGGTCGAGGCCGGGGTCGACGAATTTTTGGAATGCTGGCCCAAGGCCTATCTGGCCCCCCTGGTCAAAAAAAGCCTGCCCCAGGGCTCCTCGGCGGTCGTCCGCTCGGCGGCCAACTGGCCGGCGGCGTGAGCTTGCCCCCGCCGAATCGCCAGGGACGGACGGACCCGGCGAGCCGGCCTTCCGAGCCGCCGCCGGAGTCTAGGCGGTCTGCCGGAGCTTGCGGCCTTTCCGGCGGACCGTCCCGCCGCGGCCCGGCCGCCCGACTCGAAGACGCCGCGCCTTGTCCCCAGCCGCGCCCGACGAAGCGCCTGCGGCGCCGCGCGGCCTTGGCTCTGGCGGCCCTGACGATTTTTGCGGCCCTGGGCTGGCTGGCTCTGGGCCTTTTTCCGGATCCCTTCGAGCGCGAGGCGATCTGGGATTGGAACGTCTTGGTCGCCGACCGGGAAGGCCGGCTGCTCAAGGAGATCCTCCCGCCGCCCATGAGCCGCAAGGAATACTTGCGCCTCGAGGAGTTCAGCCCCTACCTCGTCGAGGCGGTGCTGGCCGCCGAGGACAAGCGTTTCCGCCTCCATCCCGGCGTCGATCCCGCGGCCATCGTCAGAGCCTTGATCATGAACGTTCGCGGCCGCCGCATCATAAGCGGCGGCTCGACCATCACCATGCAGACGGCCCGCCTGACGCTGGGGCTGACCCCCGGCCCGCGGACCTTTCGACGCAAGCTCCGCGAGATGTGGCTGGCCCTCCTTTTGGAGCGCCATCACAGCAAAGACGACATCTTGGCCGCCTACCTCAACTCGGCCCCGACGGGCGATCTCAACGTGGGCTTTCAGGCCGCCGCCGAGGCCTATTTGGGCAAGAGCGCCAAAAGCCTCTCGCCGGCCGAGGCGGCCCTGCTGGCGGGCCTGCCGGCCGCCCCGTCGACCTACAACCCCTACCGCCGTCCGGACCGGGCACTGGCCCGCCGCCAGTCCGTCCTGCGGCGCATGCTCGCGCAGGGCCGCCTGACGGCCGCGACCGCCGAGCGGGCCCTGGCCGAGCCCCTGGTCCTGCAGGCCCCGCAAAAGGCTTGGCTGGCCCCGCACTTCGTCAACCATCTCAAAAGCCGGCTGGGACCGCGGCCGCCCAAGAGGATCGCCGCCACGCTGGACCTCGAGCTCCAGCAGGCCGTCGAGGCCCTGGCCGCCTCCACCGTCCGGCGCTTCCGCGGACACGGCCTCAGCCAGACGGCCGTGGTGGTCCTCAGCCTGCCGGAACGGGAGGTGCTGGCCTGGGTCGGCTCGGCCGACTTCTTCGATGTCGACGACGGACAAAACGACGGGGCGACGACCCTCCGGCAGCCCGGCTCGGCCCTCAAGCCCTTCATCTACGGGCTGGCCTTGGACGAAGGCCTCGTCACCGCGGCCACGCTGGTCAACGACGAGGCCGCCGACTACGCCATTCCCGGCGGCGTCTTCAGCCCCCGCAATTATTCCGGGGCCAGCCACGGGCCCGTGCCGGTCCGCACGGCCTTGGCCAGCTCGCTGAACCTGCCGGCCGTCAACCTGACGGCGGCCTTGAGCGTCGAGCGGGTCTTGGAGCAGCTGCGCCGGCTGGGCTTGAGCTCGCTGGAGCGGGAGGCCGACTGGTACGGACTGGGCTTGGCCTTGGGCGGGGGCGAGGTGAGCCTGCTGTCTCTGACCACGGCCTACGCGGCCTTGGCCGACGGCGGACGCCTGCGGCCGCCCAAGATCTTTTTGCGTCCCGCCGAGCTTGCAGACGGGCCCGCCGAGCCGGGCTCTTTCCGGACGGCCCGCGGTCCGGCGGAGGCCGGCGGGGCGAGCTACGGCGAGGCTTTTCAAGGCGGTCAAGTCCTCAGCCCCGAAGCGGCCTACATCATCTCCGACATCTTGTCCGACGATCTGGCCCGAACCACGGGCTTCGGCGCCCAAGGCCCTCTGGCGACGCCTTACCGCTCTTCGGTCAAGACCGGCACCAGCAAAAACTTCCGCGACAACTGGTGTCTGGGCTACACGGACGGCTTCGTCGTCGGGGTCTGGGCCGGCAATTTCGAGGCCAAGCCCATGGAGCAGATTTCCGGCCTGACCGGGGCCGGCCATCTTTGGCGGGCCGTCGCCGATCTGATGGCCGAGCGGCGTCCGCCGCGGCCGCCCGAGCGGCCCCAGGACGTGGAGACCGCGCGGATCTGCCCGGTCTCCGGCCTGCCGGCCGGGCCCCAGTGCCCCAACTTCCGCCTCGAGCTTTTCATCAAAGGCTCCGTTCCCGCCGCCCAGTGCCGCCACGACGAGCTGGGCCGCCAGGGCCTAGCCCCCCTGGCCCAACAACCTGGCCGGCGCGTGGACGTCATCGGCCTGCCGCGGACCTTCGGCTTTCTGACGCCCGTCAACGGCGAAGTCATGGCCTGGGATCCGGATCTGCCGCCCGAGCACCAAAAGATTCGGGCCGTGGTGCAAAGCGTCCCCGAACTCGACGAAATCGTCTTGTACTGCGACGGTCGGGAAGTCGCCCGCCGCCAGGTCAGCGGCCTGCGCCGGGCCGAATTTTTGGCGGACTACCGGCCCGGCCGCCGCTCGCTGACCGCCGTGGGCCTCAGCCAGGGGCGCGAAGCCGCCCGGACGACGACCGTCGTCGAGGCCCGATGATTCCCTGGCCCGACCATCCGGCCTTCGCTTGGCCCCTCTGCAAGCTCCCCGGGCTGGGTCCGGCTCGCGCGTCAGAACTGAGGGCCCACGGCTTCGAGGTCTGCGGCGATCTGCTGACCGCGCCGCCCCGGCGCTACCAGGACCGCCGCAGCCTCGTCGAGCTGGCCGAGGCCGTCGACGGCCAAGAGCTGGTCTTTTGCGGCCGGCTGCAACGCGTCACGTGGGATCGCGGCGGCCGCTGGCTGCGCGCCGAGCTCGACGACGGCACCGCCTCGGCCCTCTTGTGGTGGTTCAACGGCCTGGCGCGGCTCCGAAACGCGGTCTACGACGGCCGCCAGGTGGAGGCCTTCGGTCTGTGCCGTCTGCGCGACGGCCGGCCCACCTTCACCCACCCCGAGCTGCGCTCGCTCGACTCCGCGGCCCCGCCGGGGGTCACGCCGGTCTACGACCCCGTCGGCCGTCTTTCGGCCGGCTGGCGGCGCGTGGCGACCCAGCAGGCGGCCCGGCTGCTGGACGATTGCCCGCCGGCGCTCCCGCCGGAGTGGCTCGCCGAGCGCCAGCTGACGGATCCGGTCAAGCTGCTGTCGATCGTCCACCGGCCGCCCGCGGACGCCCAGGGGCCGCTGCCGCGCCCCAAGGAGAGCCGCAGCTGGCGGACCTTGGGGCTGCATGAGCTTCTTTGCTGGCGGCTGACGCTGAGCTGGCTGCGGGCCGAGCAGCAAGCGGCCGCCCGCGACGTCGAGCTCGACTGGACGGCCGACGCCTTGGCTTCGGCCGAGCGCTTTTGGCGACAGTCGCCTTTCGAGCCCAGTCCGGAGCAAAGACGCGCGACGGAGGAAATCGTTCGCGATCTGGCCGGTCCCCGGCCCATGAGCCGCCTGCTGCAAGGCGAAGTCGGCTGCGGCAAGACGGCGGTGGCCGCCGCGGCCATACGCGCCGTCCTCGACCAGGGCCGGCAGGCGGCCGTGATGACCCCCGCTGATCTGCTGGCCCGCCAGCATTTTGAGGTTTTCAGCCGGCTGGGGAACGGCCGCCGGACGGTTTTGCTGGTCGGCGCCCAAAGCGCCCGGGAACGGCGAGAAGCCTTGGCCGCCTTGGCCTCCGGCGAGCCTCTGCTGGCCGTGGGCACCCAGGCTCTGGCCTCGCCCAAGGCCGTCTTCGGCGATCTGGCCCTGGCGGTGATCGACGAGCAGCAGCGCTTCGGCGTCAAGCAGCGGGCGGCCTTGCGCCTCAACAACCCCCAAGCCGCCATGCTGTGCCTGTCGGCGACGCCCATACCCCGCAGCCTGGCGGCGGTGCTCTACGGCGATTTGGAGCTCACCGTCATGCGCGGGGCTCTCCCCGGCCGCCGACGTCCGAAAACCGTCTTGTTCGCCCCCGACCGGGCCGAGGAAGGCCGCCGGCTCTTCGCCGAGCTGGTCCTGGGCGGCGAGCAGGGCTTCGTGGTCTGCCCCCGCATCGGCGAGGACGAGGACCGCGAGGACAAAGACGCCGACGCTCGGAGCGGCCCTCGGGCCAAGGACCAGGCCCGCGGCGCAGGCGAGCCCGCCGGGGCGGGCGGCCGCCCCGACGCGCTCGGCGCGGCCCGGGCCCTGCAGACCTTGCTCCCGCGGCTGGGGCTGATCCATGGGCGCCTTTCGGCCGAACGGCGGGACGCCGTCATGGACCGCTTTCGGTCCGGGGAGCTGCGGGCGCTGGTGTCGACCACCATCGTCGAGGTGGGCGTCGACGTTCCGGCCGCCAACGTCATGCTGGTCGAAGGAGCGGAAAACTTCGGTCTGGCGCAGCTCCACCAGCTCAGAGGGCGGGTGGGCCGCGGCGGAGGCCAAGGAGTTTTCCTCATGCTGGCGGCGACCGGCGACCCGGCGGCCTTGGCGCGCCTGGCCGCCCTCGAGGACGAAGACGACGGCCTGGCCTTGGCCGAGCTAGACCTTAAGCTGCGCGGCCCCGGCCAGGAGCTGGGCCTGCGGCAAAGCGGCTGGCCGCTTTTCAAGTTCGCCAAGCTGCCCGGGCAGCTGGACCTCTTGCCCCAAGCCTTGGAGCTGGCTGAAGCTCTCTGGGCGCGGCGGGCCGACTGGCCGCCCGACTTCAGCCGACGGGTGGCGCGAGAGGCGGCCGCCCTGGCCCGAGAAGGCCAGCAGGACGGCTTGGCCAGCGCGGAGGCGTCCGACGGCCTGGCGGGCGGGCTCGAAGGCGGCGCCGCGGCGGAGGCCATGTCCGCGGGCGCTCGGAAGAGTCCGGCGGACAGCCGTCCGGCCCGGCGGACCCCGAAGAAGAAGACGACCGGCCCCGACCGGCCGTCCACGTCAGGCCCCGTCTCATTGACGGCCGAAAGGGAGGCCGAAACGGCGGGCCAAGACGCCAAGCGGCCGGCGTCCTCCTCATGACGGCCTTGCGCCTAGGCCTCGGCGGGCGGCGTCGCGGCTCCCAGGCGACCGGCGACGGTCCTGGGCTGGCCTCCAGAACGGAAGGCTCCTCTCCGTCGGCGCCGAGACCTCTTCCTCCAGCCTGGCGTTGACGAAAAAAACTTTAGCCTCCAAATTCCCAGGGCTCAAGGCGCCGCGCCTTGACCCGCCCTGAGGCGAGCAAGCTCTCCCGCTGGACGCCGCGCAGGAGGCGCTCCTTCGGCGTGCAAAGCCCGCCGTCCCTTTTCGCCAAGTTGGCGACAAGCAAGACTCCGTCCTTCGCCCAGACGAAATCCGACGGCCCGCAGGCGGCCCGAAGCTCGTCAAAGGAAATTGCTTCCCCGCCGCCCTCAGGCGGTCCGTTTCCCGGTCTCGGCCGCGCGCGGCCTCGCGGCTGGCGACGTCCGTCGATGCGAGCCGGGAGACCCGCTAAGATCCTCGAGGCCCCGAGAACCAAGGTCACCCGGGACTGCGCCTCGCGGCGCGCCGCGGTTTTCAAGCTTCCCCCCGAAGAGCTCCGCGTGCGCCTGAGGGCCCGGCAAACGCCCAAGGCTGGCCGGGACGCAGGACGCCATGAGGCGCCAGGCGGGCAATCCGGGGCCCGGGGAGAGGATCGCCCGACCGTCCCGAGGGTCGAGGAGGGCCTGGCGCCCGACGTCAAGCGCGTCCCCCGAGCGGCGCAGGTCGTCGACCGCGTGGGCGAGGAGGAGTCTCGGCGGAGGATGATCCTCACGCTCCCCTTCTTCCGAAGCGGCCGCCAATCGACGCGAGCGCCGTTCGGTTCCGGGGCGAGGCCAGGAAGGTCGCCTCAACGCTGCGACTCAACGCTGCGACTCAACGCTGCGCGGGGATGCGTGCCGCGGGCGCGACGCGCTGGACCTCTGGCGAAAAAATTTGGGGACAAGGCGGGCGGGAGTCACGAACAGGCAATAAAAAATGCCCCCAAGCCAGGCGCGCGAGTTCTGAAGCCGCGTCAAGCGGGTTTGGCGTTTTGGCGAGAGCCGGAGCGCCGGAGCCGGCCCCAAGGACAGGGCGCGACTTCTGGCGTTAGGTTGAAAAAAGGCGGGATCCGTTCGGGACGGCGACCTTCGGTCGCGTCGGCCGACGTCAGCTCCAGGGCGGATCAAGAACGGGTCAAGAGCGGATCAAGGGCGGGTCAAGGGCTTCGTGCGGGGCTGACGCGAAAACCCGACTGGGGTCTTGAAAAAAAGAGCGCTGGCCAGCCGGCGAAAAAACCGCCCGCTTTCCGGCCGCCCTGTCTCTCAGGCCCCCCGCTCCACGGGGGCGGCCGGCGAGAGCTCCTCGTCGTCGATGAGCCAGGGATCCCTGAAGCAGGCCACGTTGCGGCCCAGCTGCTTGGCTTCGTAAAGGGCCTTGTCGGCCCGACGGATGAAGTTCTGGATGCTCTCCCCGGTGCGGTAGGTCGTGCAGCCCACGCTGATGGTCACGGGAATTTCGCCGGTGTTGAAGTTGTGGGCCTGAATGCGGTGCCTGAGTTTTTCGGCCAGCTTGCTGGACTGCTCCGCGTTGGTGTCGGGGGCCACCACGGCGAACTCGTCGCCGCCGTAGCGGGCCGGAAAATCGTTCTTGCGCAAGGAGTTTATTAAAATCTCCGACACTTGCACCAAAACCGAATCGCCCACCAGATGGCCCAAGGTGTCGTTGACCTTTTTAAAATTGTCGACGTCGATCATGAACAAGGCCATGGCGGGCGTGTAGGCGCCGTACTTCTCCACCTGATCCTGCAGAATCTCCATGAAGCTGCCCCGGTTGTAGAGCTTGGTCATGGCGTCGTACAGGGCCTTCTTCTTGAAGGAGTTCAGCGCGTTGAATATTTTTCGGCGTTCGACCAGCTCCATCCGGGCCTTGCGCAAGATGCGCACCCGCTCGGCATATTCTTCCTGAATGACTTGAATGGTGATCAGCTGATCGGAGTGCAGCTGCACGGCCTTGGCCACCAGCGGCAACTCATCGCCGGTTTTGTCGTTGGATTCCAGCCAAATCCCCGAGTTGACCTTGTCGCCGGGCTTGGGCGAGCGGTCGAAAAACTCCTCCGCGTCCAAGAGAAAAAACTCCAGCATCGAGGAGTGCTCCCAAGGCGCGCGGCAGGGCGCGCCGTCGGGCTCGGGGGGGAAAAACTTGGAGTAAAAATCTGGCGCCAAGCCGTAAAGCTCGTAGAACATGGGCTTGAGGCGCCTCAGCAACGCGAACTCCATGCTGCAAAGAAAACGTAGGGCGAGAGCTTCATCAGCGACGTCGCCGCCGCGTCGGTCTTCGGCGTCCTTGCGAGCGGGCGCGTCGCTCAGCAGGGCAGTCTTCTTCTCGTGCATTGACCTTTTCCGTGCTCAAACGAACTGCCGGGCGGCGGCGCCTGAGGTCCTGGGTGGACTCCATGAACGTCGAGCTTTTTTTGAGTTTTTTTCACGGCCTGGACAGCTCCAAACGTTTTGAATACTTTTATTTTTATTAAATGTTAAATTAGTTTATTTATCCAACATAGATTCAGCTAGAACAGCAAAAATTTTTTCAACATTCAAGCCCGTTTTAGCACTAGTCTTATAAATGGTTACACCTTTAGCCTCTAAGGAGGCTAAAACTTTTTCTGTGATTTCCCATTCCGATTCAAGGTCTGCTTTATTTATAATAAAAATACTAGGAATCCCCGATCCAAGAATTTTCATGGATTCGACTCTGAGTTTAAGCGAAACAGCCAGTGTTTCTCCTCTAGTACCGTCAACTACAAACAAAAGACCATGAGCCCCACGCAAATAAGACATATTGACCAGGCTATAGTTATCTTGCCCTTCCATATCCCATAACAATAAATTCATCTCTTCATCTTTAATATGTATAGTTTTTTTACTAATTTTAACCCCGACAGTCGAAAGATAGGTATCAGAAAAAATAGAATTAACGTATTGCCTAACTAAGGCAGTTTTCCCGACTGAAAATGAACCTAGCATACATATTTTTTTATTTATCATAAGAAATTACCAATAAGCCCACGGCGGCGGGGGTCCGTCCGGCGGCGATTCGCCGTCGGAGAGTCGACGTCGTGACAATGTCGGTTCTTGAGCCCTGCCGTCATGGCCCGGGCGACAATCTTCCAAAGGCGAACCGCGCGCGATTCAGGCGTTGAGGCCGGCTGGGCTGAAAAGCAAGGCGACAACCATCGCCGAAAGGCGCCTTGGGGCGGAGGCCGGGCCGCGCGGCGGCGCGCGGGGCCGGGACATTTTCCGTCCGCCGGCGGCGACGCCAATGGTGAGCAATTTTAACCCACGAATCCGCCAAAGTCCAGCGTTAATAAGACTTTTTGCGCCCGTCGGCCAGGCCTCATTCCTCGGTCGCCCGGAAGCCGCCTTGGGACAGGCGGACCCTGAGCTCGATGCGACGGCTTTCCGGATCCTCAAGAGGCCCGCCTTCTTCGGATTGGGCCGAGAACTGGCTGCCCAGGCCGTAGTTGGCGATGGGAATGCTGCAGCCGCGGGCGTAGAGCATGGCGGCCACGGTCTTGGTCCGCTGCTCGGAGAGCTCGTAGTTGCGGCGGTCCTGCCCGGTGGCGTCGGCCAAGCCGAAGATGACCAAGTTGACGCTCATCTGCATTTCCGTCGCCAGCCGCTCGAGCGCCACCAAATTGTTCACCGCCATGTTGAGGGCCGGCAAGTCCTCGGGCACCGGCTCGGCCTTGTTGGTCGGAAAGTGGATGATCAACCCGTTGATGGACGCAATCAAGGACTCCATCTCCATGCTCCTGGGATCCTGCAGCAAGGTCGTGTCCAGCTCCAGCACCCCCGGGATGGTCATGGCCCGCTCCCGCACCGACAGAATCCAGCCCATGGGCGCCGAGCCCCGCAAGATCAGCAGCCCCGTCTCGCCCTGAAAATCCATCGTCACCGTGCTCAGAGGACGGATGGTCGTCTCCACCCGCTTCTCGACGATGTCTTCGTCCAATGAGACGTAGGGCCGGTTGATGACCGTCAGGCGCGCAGGATTGAGGCCGCCTTCGTCGACGAGTATTGCGGTCGGATCTTTGGCCAGACTGTCCCGCAAGATGATCACCTCCCAGACCGACCGGCTGTTCAGGGCCGCCCTGGCGGGCACCAGCCCCGGTTCTTGGCGCAACAGCTCGAGCGCCCGATCGACTTTACGGCGGTCGAGCAGCAAGGAGTTTTCTTGGGCCTGGGCCAGCTCGGCCGCCATGGCGGCCTGACGCGCGGCCAGGGCCAAATCGCGGCGATGGTTGTACGTCGTGGCGGACAGCCAGAACAAGGCGGCGAAGACGGCGGCCGCCGGCAGCAGACGCACCGCCAACGGCAGTTTTTTGGGCTTTTCCTGATAGCGGACCTGCAAAAAATCTTCAAAATATCGGCGACACTTGACGAATGGTTCAACATGGCCCTTGAAGGCGTCCAAATCTTCGGCGCAGTCGACCACCATGAGCTCCAAGGCTTCCTGAAGGTCCTGAGGCAAGGTGGCCGGCGGATTGCCGCGCACGACGCAGGCCAAATAGACCATTTCGGTGCGGCGCAAAAATATCGAGCGTTCGCCCAAGCGCAAATTTTCTAAGTTTTCGCCGCCGGCGCCGGAAAAGCTGTCACGGACGAACTCCTGGATGGCGGTGAACATGCCGGCCACCAGATCGGCGTCTCGACTCTCGCCGCCTTCTGAGACCAAGTGCTGCAGCACCAGGCCGGTCTCGGCGTGAATTAGATAAATTTCTTCGACGTGGTACAGCAACGTGTGAAGAAAGACTATCTCGCTGAAGGGCTTGCGGACCCTCAAGGCCTCCAGCCGCCACATCAGACCTTTGAACGACAGGCTCTTTTCGAGCATGCTGTTGAAGCTTTGGAGCATCGAGACGAACGTCTCGGAAATTGAGCGTCTGATGGCCGGGCCGATGACGGGAAAGATCTGGCTGGCAAAGGCGTCGGGGTTGCGCCGAACGGAGGAGGTGACAATGCGTTCCACCGTCGGGGCCAAGACGGTGTTGAGCTTGTCGTCGCGTCGGGTGCGCAGCAACAGCGCTTCGGTGACGACTTGGCTGAGGGCGTGGGCTTGGCGGCCAGGATCAGTGACGAGCTTGCCGAAGTAGGAGAGCTGGGTCAGCTCGCGATCCATCAGCAAACGGCGCAGTTGGGCCAGATCGCTGCCATCTTCCGGAGGGGAGGGCCAGCGGGACGGATCGTCGGCTTCCGAAGGGCCGTCGACGAAACGGCTTTCGCCGCCCGCCAGATCCGCCTCGGAAGACGACGCAGACGCGCCATCATGCGGCGGCGCCGCGGAGGCCAGCAAATCGTCGCCCAGCAAGTTGTCGAGATCGTTCAAAAGCAGCGCTTCGATGTCATTCAACGAAGCGGCCGACTTGCCTTCCGGGGTCTGGCCGCTTTCGGCCGGAGACTCTTGGGACTCTTGGGACTCTTGGGGCGCGGATCCATCGCCCTGGTCTTGCGCGTCGAGGTCTTCGGCGGTCGACGACGGCTCTGCGGCCTCCGAAAAGGCCGCGATCTCCAAGGACTCCGAAGACGCCGAGGATTCCGAAGACGCCAAAGTCAAAGCGGCGGCCCGCTCGAAGGTCCGCTCCTCTTCAACCGCCGCGTCAACGGGGTTGAAGTCTTCGGCGGATCCCGCCGCCAAGCCGGCCTCGTCCGGGGAGAGCAATGCGTCCTCGTCCGGGCCTTGAATCTCCGGCCCCAGGCGTTCCAGGGGCTCTTCGAGGGTCAACGAGCCGAACGGAGGAGCGCCGTCGGCCCCGACGCCGTCGAGAGTTGCGGGACTCCCTTCCGGAGGCGCTGAGGAAACTTTTTTGCCCCAAAATTTTGAAAAAAAACCCATAGTCCTCACGGATGAGCGTCGACAAGTCGGCGACCTGGACGCGCCCAGCTCGAGCCTAATGCGGCGGCGGCTCGTCGCGGACGGCGCCGCCGCATTAGGCTCGGCGGGCGAAGGACGAACCCTGAAGGAGCCCAAGCCTTAGCGCTCAAAAGACCCGCCAAAACGCTCGGCCGCCGCCTCGAGCCTCCCGAGGCGTGATCGGCGCCGACGGCGGTCGGCGAGGCCTCGGACCCGAAACGGGCGGCGCGCTCCGAGCGCCTCGCGCCCGGCTCAGTAGTGGCCCTGATCCCCCTGCCAGCCTTGATCGCCCTGGCCGTCTTGGCCGCCTTGGCCTTCTTGGCCGCCTTGGCCTTCCTGACCCGACGAGCCTTCCGAAGCCTCAGCTTCGTAGATGTCTTCAGGCTCGACCTGCGAAACGTCGATGTTCCAGGGCTTGGACAGCGAAGCCACCATTTCCGTGAACATGCTCGTCAAGGCCGTGCGGTAGACCATGTCGGAGCGGATCTGGGAGGATGTCTTGTCAATGACGGTCGCCGTCTCGTTGTGCTTGAGGTCGATCTTGTCGTTGATCTCGGTGGACTCGGTCATGATGAGCTCGCGCAAGGTCCGCTCCAGGCCGTCCACCGCGCCGCTGATCTTGGTCGCCCGCCGATCGAAATTTTCGTTGGCCGCGTTGAGATCGGAGGTCAGCTTGGCGTCGGCCTCGCTCCTTTCGCGCTGCTCCTTGGCCAAATTCTCGGCGTTTTCGCGCCGGTCGGCGGCCTGCTGCTCGCCGCGCTCGCGAGCCTCGGATTTCATCAAGGCGTCGCGTTCGTCGCGTTCCTCCTTGAGCTTGGTCATCAAGGAGGTAATTTCGCTTTTCATGAAATTTTCCAAAGAGTCAAGGCGGCTTCTGAGCGACTCCTTGACCTCGCTGATTTCCCGCAAAAGGCGTTCCTCCTGGCGACGAAATCTCACTTCCATGTCCTTGAGCTGAGCCCCGAACAAAATCTCGCGCACCTGGGCTATGGGCGCATCCGGAAAATTTTTGCTCATTATGCTTGTCCTCCCCGCCCAGCCTGGGCGCAAGTTGCAATTTGTAAAGGCAGCAAGGAAGCTGAATTGAGGCGGCCCTCAAGCCGACAAAAGGGGTGAGGGACGACGGACGGTCAAACGTCCTTGAAAAAAAAACAGCGGACCATGGCGGCTCTGCGACGGACAGGCCGCAAAGCCGGCGGCCAAGCGGCCGCCGGCTTTGCGAGGCCAACATTATATTATACTTGTTTCGCGGCGCCGGAGCAACAGACAAAGCCTCGTTGGCAACGTTGCCATATTTATCGTTATTTTGCCATTTCGGCAAACTAACGGGCGTCCGTATGCGCAAGGTTTCAACGCCCATCTGCCCGCCCCTGACTGGCCGTCAGCGCCGTTCCAGGGCCTCCGCCACCGCCTGCGGCGAAATCAGCCAATCGGGGTCATGGCGGAAGAGCTGCGAAGGCCTAAAACGCCGGTCTCGGACGTACTCGCCGGTGGGCGACAGCATCCGTTCGACCTTCCGCCGAAAGGCCGAGCCCAGAAGCCGCCGGCCTAAAATGAGCTCCTGAATGCTTTGCAGTTGTCCGACGGTGAACATCTCGGGCATCAGCTCGAAGATAGGCCAGCCTCTGAGGGCCTCCAGCTCAAGCTTCTCCAAGGCCGCGGCGGCCGACTCCTCCAGGCGGCCGGCCCACTTCCCGAGCGTCGGCGGCTTCAAGTCCACCTTCGTGCAGTCGCGGCTCAAGCGCCAAAAGCCTTCCATGTTTCTTTCGGCCTCAAACCAGACGGCCCGAGGATGCCCGACCGGACCGTCCGAGACCGCGAGACCAGTCAGGACCAGATGGACGCAGCTTGCCAGGCGGCGGCCCTGCTCGTCTTCCGGGGTCAGGTAGGTCCGCAGCTGCTCGAGGCGGCGACATTCCAGCCCGGAAGCCTCGACGGCCACCCGGTCCGCCGCCTGCGAGAGGTCCTCGCACGATCTCAGCTCGTCTCCGGGCAGAGCCCAGCGGACGTGTTCGGCGGGGCCGTCCTGTCCGATCAGAAGCATCTTGAGCTTAAGCTCATCGGGGCGTTTTCGGTCGCCGACCGACGTCTCCAAAACCGTCTGAAAAATCGCCGTCTCCACGACCAGCCTCAATCGGGCTTCAGCGGCGGGCGTCGCAGCTTTCCTGCCGGACGAGCCGGTCTTCGTAGCCGTCGCCGCCTCGAAAGCGGCGCCTTCGCGACGCCGGCTCTTGGAAGTCAAGTTGGCGGAGGGACTTAAGTTCTTGCGTGAAGACGTCATGTCACGCCTATCCAATCGAGCGCCCGGCCCGGAGCTCCCAGCTCAGGCCTGCAGCGGCAAAAAGTCGTCTTCGGCGGCGAGCCTGAACGTGAATCGGCCTCCGACATTCGAGTCAGCGCCGCTAACATAATACACTGGAATCGGTTCGCAGCCAAGACAGCTTTGGCGATTTTTTCGGCCGAAAAGGTCAAAATGCTTCGGCCTCGGCCGCCGTCTGAACGAGCGGACGTGCGCCGCGCGGCGGTCGGCCCCCTCAAGCTTTGGCGTAATCGGTCGTTGGTCGCCTTTTTGTGACATATAACCCTTATTTGACTTTTATTATAGATTGATATTTCTCATATATGTGTATTAAAAGTGTTGTCTCCCTTACTTCTGAATATATCTAGCGATTTTTTCAGATTTATTTCTATAATTGAGGGCTATCATCATAAATTGGAATAATTAGCCTATATATATGAAAAATAAACGATTTTGTCCTTCGCTGTTCCATATAATTTCAATAGATTTGCACTAAAGCTTTCATAAGAAGCTATTTAGCCATTTTAAGTGTGCAGCATATGACTTGCCGAATCTATTATTCTTGTTGCTGCTTAATAGCATGACTATTAGGCGTATACAAATAAATATATCGATTTAGCTAAATATGGATTAATATTCTAATTTTTGGTGATATTCTGCGTATCCATCTTTCCATTCCCTTCCATGGACCGACTTTGCTTTTTAACCCTGTATTATGGTGCATATATGGCTTTTAGCGCTATAAAAGCTCTTATTGCCATCGTATCAGACTAAATATGTTTCTCCACTTATCTTGCATTGTCTTCAGAGCATTCCACGCCTAAAAACTTGATGCGCGTCGATTTAGACGCCATTTTTTTGTTCATCAACTCAGAAACATGACGTTAACCCTATCATGTAGCCAAAGCAACCGCCCAGATGGCGCCGCACGCCTATCTGGCTTCGCCAAATTAAGGCTGGCTCGTCTGCGACGCTCTGTCTAAACGGGTTAGTTAACCTACGGACTGCTCTTTTGCCTCAGGTTGCTCCCAACCTCACGACGACGCGGTCATCTCTGGCTGCAGGGGCTGCGGCGACACCCCTGGCGTGGACTTGCACCTCGCTGACAACAAGCCTTCACGGACGCGCAATAACTTTTAAAATAAATTGTTGGCTATATTGCCGAAGGCTTGGCCGGGCTTTCGCGAGGCTTTCGCCGGACGGCCATAAAGCCCGACCGGTTTCCAGGGCGAAAAAGCCGGCCGCCGGCCGAGGGGGCTTGAGACGGAAGGGGCCGCCGAAGGGCGAAAAAGCGTCGCCGTTGACCTCGAAAGCAAGGCCGGCCGGGCGAACGGGACGCGAGGCCGGCTCGTCGAACCTCGGCCTCCGGCGGTCCTCGGGCGTCGAGCCGGCTGACAGCTCCGCCCAAGCCGAAAATGGCCGAGCCAAAAAATATTGCAATGCGGCGACAGGTG
The DNA here is from genome assembly GCA_031269485.1 of Deltaproteobacteria bacterium. Classification (GTDB taxonomy): domain Bacteria; phylum Desulfobacterota; class Desulfarculia; order Adiutricales; family Adiutricaceae; genus JAISZC01. The sequence continues at coordinate 23,255 of JAISZC010000097.1, read as the reverse complement.
AGGCTAATATAACTTCGTCCGCTCGAAAAGACGGGCGCCCGCCGACGGGCGTCCGTCGCAGCTCCATGGAGACTCAACATGTCCGACGTTGCGGTTTTGCCGCTGACGAGAGCTTTGACCGTCGCCTCCTCAGACTCCGGCGGCGGGGCCGGCCTGCAAGCCGATCTCAAGACCTTCGCCGCCTTGGGCGTCTACGGCCTGTGCGCGGTGAGCGCCGTGACCGCTCAAAACACCGTGGCCGTGACCGCCATGGAATGCCTCTCGCCGGCCCTGCTGACCGCCCAGCTGGAAGCCGTCTTCGACGACTTCCCGGTGGAGGCCGTCAAGATAGGCCTTTTGGGCAACAAGGCCAACGCCGAAGCCTTGGCCGACTTTATGGAGCGCCTCGACCCGCGGCCGCCGGCGGTGCTCGATCCGGTCATGGTCAGCGCCGCCGGGCACACGTTTCTCCCGCCCGACGCCGTAGAGGCCTTGTTTAGGCTGATGCCTCTTTGCCGGCTCACCACGCCCAACATCCCCGAGGCCGAGGCCTTGACCGGCGTGAAGATCGCCGATCTCGACGACTGCCTCAAGGCCGCCGAAGCCTTAAAAAAGCTCGGGGCCCAGGATGTGCTGGTCAAAGGCGGACACGCGCCGGGCCAAAAATGCGTCGATCTCTTTTTCGGGGCTGACGGCCCCATCTGGCTGACCGCTCCACGAGTGGAGACCAAAAACGACCACGGCACGGGCTGCTCGCTGTCGGCGGCGGTCGCGGCCTGCCTGGCTCGCGGCGAAACCATGGAGGAGTCGGTGCACCTGGCCAAGCTCTATGTCAAGGAAGGCCTCAAGCACGGCCTGAGCTTGGGCCACGGCCACGGTCCGCTCAACCATTTTTACCGCCTCTACGACTACAAGTAATTTTTTTTCCGCCCTTTTTGACTGAGGTGAAACATGGCTGATTGGGCCAGTCTTCTGGACCGTCTTAAGGCCTCTTCGCCCTTGGTGCTGTGCCTGACCAACACCGTCACGGTCAATGACTGCGCCAACGCGCTGCTGGCCGTGGGGGCCTCGCCGGTGATGAGCGAAGACCCGCAGGACGCCGAAAGCTTGGCCCGCTTGGCCTCGGCCTTGGTGATCAACATCGGCACCCTCAACGAGGCCTCCTTGGCCGTCATGCGCCGGGCGGCGGCGGCCGCCGCCGAGGCCGGCGTCCCCATCGTCCTGGATCCCGTGGGCGCCGGGGCCACGCCCAGACGCTTGGCGGCGGCGCTGGAATTTTTGCCGGCGGCCAAGATCGTCCGGGGCAACGCCTCGGAGATTTTGGCGCTGTGCGCCCCCTCCGACGAAGGCTCGGCCGGGCAAAAGGGCGTGGATTCCACCGCCGCGGCGACGGAAGAGACCTTGGCCCGCAAAATCGCCGCGCTGGCCGAAAGCCGTGGCCTCGTCGCGGCCGTGACCGGCCCGACCGATCTGGTCGCCGACGGCGCGACCGTTTTGAAGGTCGCCGGCGGGACGCCGCTTTTGACCAAGCTCACCGGCGCCGGCTGCCTGCTGAGCGCTCTGATCGGGGCCTATGTCGGGGCCAACCCTGACCGGCCGCTGCTGGCCGCGGCCGGAGCGCTGCGCCATTTGGCCCGAGCCGCCGAAAAGGCCGAGGCCGGCCTTGGAACGCCAGGCGCCTTGGGCGGCTTCAAGGCGGCTTTGTTCGACTGGCTGGGGCTGATCGCAGGCGGGGATCTGCTCGGCCCGGGCGACTGAGGGCCAGCCGACTCGAATGACGACGGCCGCCGCCTCGGCGGCTGAAGACCATGAGAGCTGGATGGCCTTAGGCTCTTTGGGGACTGTCGGAGGCGAGCTGGCCGGCAAGAGCCGCCCGGTCGCAGCTGGCCCGGACGCCCTGGCCCCGCCGGCTGACGGGTCCGGCGGCCGGCTTGGCGGCCAATTGCGCAGGAGGCGCCGATGAGCGGCTCGAAAAGCCGAAGAAGCGAACTGGCCGAAAGGCTGCGGCTGACGCTGGTCGTCAGCCAGGCCGAGGCCCAGCCGCGCTCCGTGGAGCAGTTGGCCGAGCTGGCCTTCGCCGGCGGCGTCACGGCCTTGCAGCTGAGGGAGAAAAAGCTCCCCGGGGGAGAGCTCTACCGTTCGGCCCTTGCTTTGGCCCGTTTCTGCCGCGAGCGTGGCCGTCTTTTCATCGTCAACGACCGCCTCGACATCGCCTTGGCCTCCGACGCCGACGGCCTTCACCTGGGCCAAACTGATCTGCCCTTGGAGGCCGCGGCCGCCCATTGGCCCAAGTCCAAAATTTTGGGGCTCTCGGCGGCTCTGGAATCCCAAGCCCAAGCCGGCTTGGCCGCCGGCGCCGACTACATCGGCGTGGGGGCCATCTTCGCCACTGGCTCGAAAACCGACGCCCCGACGGCCGATCGCCGCCAAGCCGCGGCCGTCGTCGCTCTGGGCGCCCCGACGGTGGCCATCGGGGGGCTGACGGTCGACAACGCCGCCGAAATCTGGCGGTTGGGCTTCGCCGGGCTGGCGGTCATCTCGGCTTTGACGACCGCCTCCGACCCGACCGACACGGCCCGCCGTCTGCTGGCCGCCAGGCCTTGAGCGTTTTGGGCAGTTTTCCGTCTCCAGGCTTGCTCTTGGGCTGGTCGGCCGCCAAGACCGACCCGCCCGGCGGCAAGATTTTCCGAAGCCGCCCTACCGACGGACGACCTTTTCCCTGTCTTCGAGACCCTCTTGGCCGGACGGCTAGATCCTCGCCCCAACTGAAAATGGGGTTTTTGCGCCTCGATCAGCTTTGCACCCCCCGCCTTGTCCGCCCTTTTTCCGCTCCGCCTGAGCCCCTGGTCAGCTCCGGCCGGGCAGAACCGCCCGCCAGCTCTGGCCGTGGGCTTGCTCGTACGCCTCCACGGCCGCCTCGCGCTTGAGCGTCAGGCCAATGGCGTCCAAGCCGTTCAGCAAGCGCTCGCGCCGATCGGGATCAATCGAGAACTCGGCCTCCGTCAGTCCGTTGGGCCGGCTGATGGTTTGGCTTCGCAGATCGACCGTCAGCTCGCGCCCAGGCTCGGCCAGCGTCAGATCCATCAGGCGCCGGAGGCGCTCCGGCGGGAGCTCGACGAGCAACAGCCCGATGTTGAAGGCGTTGTTGCGGAAAATGTCCCCGAAGCTCGGGGCCGCCACGACCCTGAAACCGAAGTCCTCCAAGGCCCAGGCGGCGTGCTCGCGGCTGGAGCCGCAGCCGAAGTTCTCGCCGGACAACAAGATCCGGGCTCGGCGGAAGGGGGCTTGGTTGAGGAAAAAGTCGGGATTTTCGCGGCCGTCTTCCAGGTAGCGCAAGTCGTGAAAAAGATGGCGGCCAAAGCCGGACCTTTCGATGCTGGTCAAAAACTGCTTGGGCACCAGCAGATCGGTGTCCACGTTGGGGCGGTCGAGCACCGCGGCCACGGCGGTCAGGACGTCGAAGGGCTGCATTGCGGCTCTCAATTATTTTGGAGGTTAGGGGCCCTTTGAGGCCCGGGGCGGCTTTTTCCAGTCAAGCCGCCGGACCGGCCAAGAGTCAGGCCCTCGCCGGACTTCTGACGCCGAAGCTAAGCCCGGCGCCGAGGCTGTTCGGGCCGGGACCACGAGGCTCGGCTCGAAACCGCGGGACTTGAGCTCACGAGGCTTGGGACAGGCCGAGGCCGGACGCTTCAAGGCGGCCGGGCGTCTTGGTTTCCAGCTCGGCCCCGCCTATTATAATTTGACGACGTTTATGATACAATGCCGCAAGCAACCGCCAGACGGCCCCCAACCGCCGCCAGGCGCTCGCCGGCCCGGACAAGCGGGCCGGCTCAGGCGCTCCGCCGGAGCGCCGCCCAGATTTTTTCCGCGGCGCCGTCCGAACGAATTCCCCAATCTCGGCTTTTGGCCCAGACGGTTCGGATCGCCCCGCCGAGTCGCCTGGCGCGGCCCACTTTCATGATTTCGCCTTGGCCCCAGCCTCCGAACGGCTCGCCTTGCCCTTCGGCGCCGCAATCCTCGGCTCCGCGCCTGACGGCTGTCCGCCTCGGCCTGAGGATCGCCCGCCGCCCGCAAGACGGCCAAGCGGCGCCTTGAGGACCGGACGGCGTTGAATTGCTCTCTTGGCCGTTTACGGCCAAGAATCGAGGTTTCGCCGACATATGACTTTTTCCGACAAGTCCGGACCCGGCCGCTTTCTAGGTCTGGACGCAGGGTCCATCAGCGTCAAGCTGGCTTTGCTCGACCAAGGCGGCCGCCTGGTCTCGGAACGCTATCTTCGCCACCAAGGACGGCCCTACGCCGCCGCTCTCGAAGCCCTCAAAGAGCTCCTCGCGGACCACGACCCAAGCCTCATCCACGCGCCCATGGTCACCGGCGCCGCCGCCGGCCGGCTGGCCGAGCTCCTCGGCGGACGGCCCGTCGGCGAGATCATGGCCCTGACGCTGGCCGCCCGTCGAATTCTGCCTCAGGCGCGGACGCTCGTCGACATCGGCGGGGAGGACACCAAGCTTTTGTGGTTCGGTCGCGACGGCGACGGCGGGCCGCTGCTGGCCGACTTCGCCATGAACGCGCTGTGCGCCGCCGGGACCGGCTCCTTTCTCGACCAGCAGGCCCACCGCCTGGGCTACGGCATCGCCGAGTTCGGCGAGCTGGCCCTCAAGTCCGAGGTTCCGCCGCGGGTGGCCGGCCGCTGCAGCGTCTTCGCCAAAAGCGACATGATCCATCTCCAGCAGTCGGCCACGCCCGACTACGAGATCATCTACGGGCTGTGTCTGGCCATGGCCCGCAACCTCAAAAGCGGCTTGGCCAAAGGCCGGCCGCTTTCGGCCCCGGCGCTGTTCGTCGGCGGCGTGGCCGCCAACCGCGGCCTGGTCCGGGCCCTGGGGGAGGCGCTGGAGCTCGCGCCGGAGGAGCTGATCGTCCCGGAGCGGCATTTCGTCTTCGCCGCCGCCGGCGCGGCCGAGGCCGCCCTGGCCGAGGCGGCCTCCCGGCCCGAGCGCCCCCCCGCGGGGCTGGATCTGCGGGCGCTGGCCGAGTTCGCCGCCGCCGGACGCAGCAATCCCAGCCGCCTGCCGCCTTTGGAGCGTCCCCGGCGGACGCCCGGCACGGCCGAGTTCGACTGGGCCCAGGTCTCGCCGGACCAGCCGCTGCCGGTCTACATCGGCGTGGACGTGGGCTCGGTGTCCACCAACGTGGCCCTCGTCACCGAGGACGGCCGCCTGGTGGCCCGCCAGTATCTGCCCACGGCCGGCCGGCCGCTGGAGGCCATCGCCCAGGGCTTCGCGGCCGTCGCGCCTCAGGTCGAGGGCAAGTGCGTCGCCTTGGGCGTGTGCGCCACCGGCTCGGGCCGATACCTGACGGCCGACTATCTGGGCGCGGACATGACCGTCAACGAGATCACCGCCCAGGCCACGGCGGCGGTGGCCATCGACCCGGCCGTCGACACGGTCTTCGAGATCGGCGGCCAGGACTCGAAATACATCTCCATTCAGGACGGCGTGATCGTCGATTTCATGATGAACAAGGCCTGCGCCGCCGGCACCGGCTCGTTCCTCGAAGAGCAGGCCGACAAGCTGGGCTTGTCGATCAAAGACGAGTTCGGGAATCTGGCCCTGTCGAGCCCGGCCCCGGTGGCCCTCGGCGAACGCTGCACGGTTTTCATGGAGTCGGATCTGGTCCACCACCAGCAAAACGGCGTCGATGTGCGGGATCTGACCGCCGGGCTGTGCCATGGCATCGTCGCCAACTACCTCGGCCGGGTGGTCGAGACCCGGGCGGTGGGCCGCAACGTTTTTTTCCAAGGCGGCACCAGCTTCAATCAGGGCGTGGCCGCGGCCTTCGCCAGCCGTCTGGGCCGGCCGGTGACCGTCCCCGACAACGCCGACGTGACCGGCGCCATGGGCGCGGCCCTCATCGCCCGCGACCGCCGCGCCTGGACGCGGTCCAAGTTCGTGGGCTTCGATCTGTCCCGCCGCCGATATCAAATCGCCAGCTTCGAGTGCCGGCACTGCGCCAACCGCTGCGAGATACGCAAAGTCGCCGTCGAGGGCGGACGCCCCTTCTTTTACGGCTCCCGTTGCGATCGCTACGAGGAGGAAGGCGCCCGGGCGGCCAAGGCGCCCCGCTGGCCCGATCTCTTCGAGTTCCGGGCCCAGGCCTGCTTCAGTCCGCCCGAGCTGCGGCCCTTGCTCGACGACCCGCAGCGCCTCCGGCGCGGCCGCGTCGGGCTGATCCGGACCATGTTCTTCGCCGAGCTGGGCGCCTTCTGGTCGGTCTTCTGGGCCGCGCTGGGCTACGAGCCCGTGTGGTCGTCGCCGACCAGCAAGACCACCATCAACCGCGGCTGCGAGAGAGCCGAAAGCGATTTTTGCTTTCCCGTCAAGGCCGCCCACGGGCACCTCCTCGAGCTGGCCGAGGCCGGAGTCGAGCTCATCTTTCTCCCCTCCACGGTCAACATGCCCGCCGCCGGCGAGGCCGGCGCCCCCGACAACGCCGCCTGCCCTTACGCCCAGTCGCTGGCCTACACGGCCGCCGCGGCCCTCGATCTCAAGCCCCCGCGGCTGCTGGCCGGGCCGGTGTTCTTCGGCGAGGGCCCCAAGCCTTTGCTGGATTCGCTGGTCAAGCTCGGCGCCCGGATCGGCCTGCCCGCTTCGGAGGTGCGCGCCGCCGCGGAGCTGGCCCAGACGGCCCAAAAGAGCTTTCAGAGGACTTTGCAGGACAAGGGGCAGCAGGCCCTGGCCTTGCTGGGCCCCGACGATCTGGCCATGGTGGTGGTGGCCCGCCCCTACAACGGCTTCGATCCTGGCCTGAACCTGCGGCTGAGCCAAAAGCTCTCCAATCTGGGCGTGCTGGGCGTGCCCATGGACTTTTTGCCGCTCGCCTTGAACCACGAAGAGCCGCTGGCCCATTACTGGCGCTACGGCCAAAAAATAACCGCCGCGGCCGCCGCCATCGCCGCCGACGACCGCCTCGAAGGGCTTTACATCTCCAACTTCGGCTGCGGCCCGGACTCCTTCATCATCCATTTTTTCAAGCACCTAATGGGCGACAAGCCTTTTTTGGAGATCGAAATCGACGAGCACTCCTCCGACGTGGGCGCGGTCACCCGCCTGGAGGCGTTCCTGGATTCTCTGGCCGCCCGCAAAGCCCGAGCCAAGCAGCTCCGGGCCGGCCAGACGGCCCGTCCCCCGCGGACGACCGGACGGCCCATCAAGGTCGCCCGCCGCCCTCGACGCGGCCAGACCATCTACCTGCCTCCCATGTGCGATCACGTCGAGGCCGTGGCCGCCGTTTTCCGCTCCGCCGGCCTGGCCGCCGAAGCCTTGCCGCCCTCCGATCAGGAGACCGTCGAGCTGGGCCGCTCCCAGACCTCCGGCAAGGAATGCTATCCGCTCATCCTGACCATCGGCGATTTCATCAAGCTCTCCCGCCGGCCGGGCTTCGATCCGGCGGCCTCGGCGTTGTTCATGCCCTCCTCCAACGGGCCGTGCCGCTTCGGGCAGTACGCCCGCTACACGAGCCTGGTCATGAAGCGTCTGGGCCTCGAGGAGCTCGAGGTGCTCTCCATCGACCAGACGGGAGGCATGTACGCCGCCTTGGACCAAGCCGGGTCCGCCGGCCGCCGCGCCGGCAGCCTGTCGAAAAGCCTGTGGCGGGCCCTGGCCGGGGTCGATCTGCTCCAAAAGGCCCTGCTGACGACGCGGCCCCGCGAAAAGACCCCCGGCGCGGCCGACGCGGCCTTCCGGGCCTCGCTTGACGAGTTCGCCGCCGCTCTGGAGGCCGGCGACGGCCGGCAAGAAATGACGGCCCAGGCCAGGGCCAGGGAACGCTTCGAAGCCGCGCGCGACGGCCTCGACCGCGAGCCGCTTCCCCAGGTGGGCCTGGTGGGCGAAATCTACGTCCGCCACAACCGCTTCGCCAACGAGGACGTCGTCCGCCGCCTCGAGGCCCTGGGGGCCGAGGTGCTGGCCCCGCCCTTCACCGAATGGATCTTTTACACCGGCCTGGTCAACGCCATGCGAGCGGCCCGGGCCGGCGCCTGGCGCAAGAGGTTCGCGGCCGTCCTCACCGGCCTCGTCCAGCGCTGGGAGCTCGGCCGCCTGGCCGCGCCCTGGCGAGGCTTTTTCCCGGGCGGGGCCAAAGAGCCGCCGGTCTCCCAGGTTGTGGAGCTGGGCGAAAAATTCATGGGCCGCGCCTTTCAGGGCGAGGCCATCCTGTCGATGGGCAAAGGCCTCGAATATTTTGAGCACGGCGCCAGAGGGCTGGTGAACATCATGCCCTTCACCTGCATGCCCGGCATGGTGGTGGGCGGCCTGACCTCCCGCCTCAGAGACGAGGCGGCCGGCATGCCGGCCATCAGCCTGGCCTTCGACGGCCAAAGCCAAACCAACACTCAAGCCCGCCTGGAGGCCTTCATGTACCAGGTGCGCAACTTTAGGAACCCGAAAACGGCCCGCGCCTGACGCGGCCGCCGACGAGGCGGCCCGCTCCCCGGCCCTTTTCGGAGGACGACGAAATTCCCGCAGAGGAGAACCAGTGGAGAAAATCATCATCAACGCCGCCGATCCGGAGGAATGTCGAGTCGCCATGCTCGACGCCGAGGGCCGGCTGCAGGAGTATTTCACGGACTCCGCCCTCAAGCGGCTGAGCCTGTCGAACATTTACAAAGGAGTCATTCAGAACATCGAGCCGAGCCTCCAGGCGGTCTTCGTCAACTACGGCGCCGACCGCAACGGCTTTCTCCAGCTGGCCGACATCCACCCGGAGTATTTTCTCGAAGAGTCCCGAGACCGCATTCCCGACCTCAAGCGCTGCCTGAAAAAAGGCCAGCCCATCTTGGTGCAAATCCTCAAGGAGCCCTCGCGCATCAAGGGCGCGGCCCTGACGACCTACATCTCCCTGGCCGGGCGCTTCGTGGTGCTGACCCCAGGCCGCGAGCACGTGGGCGTCAGCCGCAAGATCGAAAACGACCGCGAGCGCGCCCGCCTGCGGGCCGTGGCCGACGAGTTGCCCGCGCCCGCCGGGGTGGGCTACATCGTCCGCACGGTGGCCGAAGAACGCACCAAGCAGGAGCTGGCCTACGACCTGATGCAGGTCCACGGCCTGTGGGAGGACATCCGCCGCCAGGGCCAGGAGGCCCCGGCGCCCAGCCTGATCTACCGCGAACATGATTTGGCCGTCAAAATCCTGCGCGACCGCTTCACCAGCGACGTCAAGGAAGTGCTGGTCGACGAGCCGGCCACGTACGCGCGGGTGCTGGAATACGTCAAGGCCATCTCCCCCGGCCAGCAGAAAATCGTCAAGTTCCACAAGGAAAAGCGGCCCATCTTCGCCCGCCACCAGCTCGAAGAGCAGCTGGCCACCATATATCAAACCAACGTCAAGCTCAAAAGCGGCGGCTCCATCGTCATCACCCCCACCGAGGCGCTGGTCTCCATCGACGTCAACTCCGGCAAAGGCACCAGGGAAGGCAACCTCGAGGACACCGCCTTCGCCACCAACCTTGAAGCCGCCGAGGAGGTCGCCCGCCAGCTGCGCCTGCGCGACTTGGGGGGGCTGGTGGTGGTCGATTTCATCGACATGCGCGAGGAGCGCCACCGCCGCGAGGTCGAACGGCGCATCCGCGAGGCCTGCAAGGTCGACAAGGCCAAGACCGACTTCGGCTTCATCTCCAAGTTCGGCCTGCTGGAGCTCACCCGGCAGCGCCTGCGGCCCTCCATCGAAACCGGCGCCTACGTGCCCTGCCCCCACTGCCAAGGCCGAGGCATGGTCAAGACCCCCGAAACCGCCTCTCTGGGCTTTTTGCGCCAAGCCGCCCACCTGCTGTCCAAAGGCGGCCTGGGCGAGATCAGGGGCCGCCTGAGCCCCGACGTGGCCCACTACCTGCTGAACTACAAGCGCCAAGATTTGACCCGCTTGGAGGAGCGCCACAAGGCCCGCATCGTGGCGGTCGGCGACGACGACCTGCCGCCAGGCCATTGGGAGGCCGAAGGCGTCAAACGAATCGCCGAGACCGAAACCCTCAAGCCCGGCCAAGTGGTCAACGGCTACGGCGACGAAGCCGAGGAGCGCGTGCGCGAGGGCCTGGACTTCGACGAGGCGGAAATGCGCGAAACGCCCAAGGAGAGCCCCCAAGCCGACGACGACGCGCGGCCTGCCGAAAGCCGCCGCCCGGCCGGCCGCGACGCCCGGCGGGACGGCCGCCGCGGCCGCTCCTCGCGCCGCGGACGCGGCGACGCCCCCAGAAACGTCGCCGCCCCGGAATCTTCCGTTGCCGCCGTCTAAGCCGCGCCCAGCCCCGGCCCGGCGGACGGACGGAGAGACGACGGACCGCGGTCCGGCTAGCCCGGGCCAAAGGACTGGCCAAGGGACGGGCCAGAGAACAGGCCAGAAGACGGCCAGCCAGACGGCCCGCAGGACGTCCTGGCTCGTCCGGGCCGTCTGGCTCTTGGCGTCTGCGGCCGCCCTCTGGCCGGCGGCGGGCTGCTCGTCGCCGGCCCGCTTTGACAACCACCTGACGGCCGTCGAGGCCCCGCTTTTTCCGGAAAGACGCCTGACGCTCATCTTCGAGCGAGAAGGGGATTTTAGGCCTTTGGCCGGCCGCGAGGTGCGCCTGACCGTGCTGGCGCCGGCCAAGCTCGTCAGCCCGGCCGACGGACGAGGGGTGACCGACGCCGCCGGCCGGCTGGAGGCGCGCGTCGAGCCTACGGCCGTCTACGATCGCAGCGCGCTTAAGACCGGCGACGTGGTGGTCGAGTTTCCCGTCTTCATGACCGCCCTCATGGCCATCGACGGCGCGGTCTACGAGTGGGACATCGACGACAGGGAGTCCTTCGCGCGCTATCAAGATCCCCTGTACCGCGGCCTCAACCGCGACCCTGGCGCCGAGCCGCTGCGCCTGACTTTGACCCTGCCTTGAGCCGGGCCAAACTGGCGGCCTCGTGGTCGGCGCTGGCTTTTTTTCCGGCCTTTTTCGGCCGGCTTCAGGACCTTCAGCCCGATTCGCGAACCGGCTTTCGACCCAGGCTCGCTTGACCGCGGACGGCGACGTCGCGCCTTTTGAGCGGCCGAGCCAGAACGCCCTCGCCGTCTTACGGGCGCCGAGGGCGGCGGCTTCGCCGCGCGGTTTGGCTATTTGAGGCTTTATGGCCTTAAACCTAGCTTGAAGACCGATCGCCCAATTTTAGGAGCAAATCTGCCAGGCCTGACGAGACTAATCTCGAAATAAAATCGTGACTTTAAATCATTAACAAAATTTATGGTTAAAAAGTCATTAACAAAGACGAAAATACCAAATGAAATATTTAGAACGACTAAAAAATCTTAAAAAAATTTTTTCCTATGCTCCTCCCGGACTGGAGCTGCCGGACGGCTTATGGGTCTCCAACCACGACTACGTCTCCGAGTGCCGTCGCTCCCCGACCTTGACCGTGCGGCCCGGTTCCGGCATTCCGCCGAAAATTTTGGACGATCTGCCGCCCGGCACCGACCTGTCCAGCCTTTACGTCGCCGGCGACGACGAGATCGCGGAAAACCGCCAGTTTCGTTACCACATCATTCACCCGGCCGGCGAGGCGCAGGCCAAAAATCTCATCATCCTGCTGCACGGCTTCAACGACCGGCTGTGGGACAAATACCTGCCCTGGGCGGTCCGCCTGGTCGAGCTGACCGGCCAGAGCGTCCTGCTGCTGCCGTTGTCTTTTCATATGAACCGCGCCCCGGAGATGTGGACCGACGCCCGGATTATGCAAAAGGTCTCAAAACACCGCAAGGACGTTTATCCTGACGTCTTGTGCTCCTCGCTCGCCAACGCGGCCATCAGCTTACGTATTCATGACAATCCAGATCGTTTTTTTTGGTCAGGCCTCGAATCATACGATAATATAATCGATATTGTTGTCAAAATAAAACATGGTCTTCATCAATATGTTGATAAAACGGCTAATATAAATTTTTTCACATATTCAATTGGCTCATTCTTGGGCGAAATTGTAATGATGACCAATCATGATAACTTTTTTTCAAAAACTCGCATGTTCTTATTTTGTGGAGGACCAGTTTTCAATAGATTATCACCAGTTTCTAAATTTATTTTGGATTCTGAGGCTAATGTTAGGCTTTATTCTTTTCTGGTGGAACATCTCGATAGTCATCGCCGCAAAGATCCACAGTTGGAAAAATTTTTAGGAGAAACGCCGGTCGGGCAAAATTTCAGGGCCATGCTCAACTACCGCCTGGACCGCGAGCGCCGCGAGGCCAGCTTCAGAGCCATGGCCGACCGCCTTTACGCCGTGGCGCTAAGCGCCGACGAGGTGGTGCCGCCCTACGAGGTCGTCAACACCCTCCAAGGGAGCGCGCGCGACGTGAGCGTCAAGGTGGACGTCGAGGAGCTGCCCTACCCTTACCGTCACGAGGATCCTTTTCCGGCCGTCGAAAAATTCGCCGACGAAATCCACGAGGCCTTCGAAAGCGTCTTCGGCCGGGCCGCCGACTTTCTGGGGGCGGCGGGCGTCGGGGTCTGACGACCTGAGGGGCTGGACTCCGTCGGGCGCTTTTTGGTCTTTTTTTTCGGCCTGCCGCCGCGGCGCCCGTCGCCGGCCCGGCGGCGGCCATTTGCCGGCCGGACGAGGGCCTGGGGAACCGAAGGGCATGGAGCCAACCAAAATAGGATTGCTGGGCTACGGACATGTCGGGGCGGGGGTCGCCAAAATCGTCTGCCAAGACGAGGATCTGCTGCGCCACAAGTTGGGCTGGCCCATCAGGCTGGTCAAGGCCGTCGTGAGGAACCTGGAGGGCAAAAGGGGCTTCCCGCCGCCGGAGGGGGCTCTGACGACCGATTTCGCCCAAGTGGTGGGCAACCCCGAAATTGAGGTGGTCTGCGAGCTCATGGGCGGGCTTGAGCCGGCCAGGCGGCTGGTGCTAGAGGCTCTCGCGGCCGGGCAGCACGTGGTGACGGCCAACAAGGCCCTGCTGGCCGTCCACGGCCCGGAGATTTTCTCCAAAGCCGCCGAAGTCGGCCGCGAGGTGATGTTCGAGGCGGCGGTGGCCGGCGGGCTGCCGGTCATCAAGACCCTCAAGGAAGGCCTGGCCGCCAACCGCATTGAAAGCGTCTACGGCATCCTCAACGGCACCACCAATTACATCCTCACGCGCATGGCCCGCGACGGGCTGGCCTTCCAGACGGCCCTGGCCGAGGCGCAGCAGGCCGGCTACGCCGAGGCCGATCCCTCCTCCGACGTCGACGGCTTTGACGCGGCCTACAAGCTTTCGATTCTGACGGCCTTGGCCTACGGACGTCTGCCCCGCCTCCAGGACATCCACATCGAGGGCATCTCGGCCTTGGAGCCGGAGGACTTCGCCTTCGCCGCCGAATACGGCCGGACGCTCAAGCTGCTGACCGTGGCCTCCTTGGGCGACGACGGCCGGCTGGAGGTGCGGCTCCACCCGAGCCTGCTGCCGTCGGGGCACATGCTCGCCGGCGTGGGCGGCGCCCTCAACGCGGTCATGATCCGCGGGCACGCCTCCGGCGACATCTTTCTGTCCGGCGCCGGGGCCGGCATGATGCCCACGGCCAGCGCGGTGGTCAGCGACGTCATCGAGGCGGCCAGGGTCCTGCGCGCCTCCGGCAGCCATCGGCCGCCGCTGCTGGGCTGGAAGGGCCTGGAGTCGGCCGACGTAGCGGCCGTCAAGCCCATGGCCGAGGTCCGGACCAGCTATTATCTGCGCTTGACCGTCAAGGACCGCCTGAGAGTGCTCGCGTCCATCAGCGGCGTTTTGGGCGATCACAACATCAGCATCGCCCAGGCCATCCAAAAAGGCCTCCAAGGCGCCCAAGAGGTGGTTTCGCTGGCGCTGTGGACCCACACGGCCCTGGAAAGCGATCTTCAGGCCGCCCTCGCCGAGCTGCGGAGCATGGAGGTCGTCGCCGACGCGCGGGTCATCAGGGTGGAGAATTTTTGAGGGGCCAATCGGGGGCGCCGCAGGAGGCTCTCCGCCGCCGGACGCGGGCCGCCCGTAGAGCAGCGCGCGGCCAGTCCCGCTCGACCGAAGCTCCAAGCTTGGCGAAAGGCGCTTGAGGCTGGCCAGCGGCCGAATCGTCGACGCCAAGGCCGCCGAGCAAGGCGGCGCCTTTCGGCCCGCAGACCAGAGGCCGGCGCCGGAGCGCTCCGCCGGTGGTTTCCATCTTGCTTGCTTGCTTGCTTGCTTGCCGCCGCTCGCCGGCGTCAAGTTTTCCCTAAGCCCTTCAGCCGGCGACGGCGTCCTGCCAACGCCGGCGCCCTGGAGGGCCGAAGCGCTCTACCGGGCCTCGTAGACGCAACCGCACCATCTTTGCCGGTAGAGGCTCAGCCGCCGACCGAGCTCCACGCCTTCCCGCCACTTGTCCCTAAAATCCTCGTAATGAAACTCGACGCCGGTCTCCACGGCGGCGCGGAAGCCTTCTTCCTTGATTATGCCGTGCCTTTGGCGCCGGCTGTACAAAAGGGTGGTGGTGAAGGCCGCCAGGCCCAAGGCCTTGGCCTCGATGGCCGCGGCCCGCAGGCGCAGCCGGCAGCAAGCGCGGCAACGGTCCGGCGCCTGGGGAGTTTCGGCGACCGCGGCCAGGAACTCGCTCGGCTCGTAGGGGGGCGAGAAATCGACCGGCAGCGGGGTCGTCAAGTCCGGGACGAGGTTCTTGAGCTCCAAAACCAAAAAAGCCACGGCGTCGCGGCGGCGACGAAACTCCTCGGCCGGCTGGATGTTGGGGTTGTAGAACCACAGCCGCAGTTCCGGGCGAGGGCGGCGCAGCAGCCAGGAGCAGACCGGCAGCGTGGCGCAAGGGGCGCAGCAGACGTGGACCAAAAGAGAAGGCGGCAAGCCTGGACCTCCGCATTTTCGCGCGGCTCGAGGGCCGCGCCGCCGTCCGTCAGTTCGGGCCGAGTCGCCAGCTGACCCGGACGACGGCGCCGCGTCCGGGCGTCGACTCGATGGAAGCCTCGCCATGATGACGCGCCGCCAAGGCCTTGACCGTGGTCAGCGACAGGCCCACGCCGACTTGCCCCTTGGTGGAGAAAAGAGGCTCGAAGGCGTGCCGGGCGACTTTTTCGTCCATGCCAGGGCCGTTGTCCTTGACAGTCAACACGAAATGACCGTCCTCCAGCTCCCCCGCGGCCGTCACCATCGGCTCGGCGCTTTGGCGGGCGGCCTCGACGGCGTTTTTCAGCAAAATCTCCGAAATGGTCAGCAGGTCTTGGCTGACCAGCCGCAAAGGCGGCAGACGGCGAGCGGCGTTGACGAAGACGACCTCGTCAAGCGACGCGGCCGAGGATTCCGGCGCCCGCTTGAGCTGTTCGATGACCTCGCCCCAAGCCTGGTCGAGCGAGGCGGCGACGTTGACGGTTCTCACGTCCTCGGCGCTGCCCTGGCTGTTCATGCGGCCCAAGCCCTCGACGAGCTTGAGCGCTTCGCGGAGGCTGGCGAGGCCGTCGGCGAGGTACTCGCGGCGCTTGTCCTGGCTCTGGGCCGGCTGGTCGAAGTTGATGAGGCTCAGCGAGCCAGCCACGGCCGAGAGGATGTTTCGAAAGTTGTGGTCCAGCCAGCCGGCCAGCTCGCGCTGGGCGTCCAGGCGCTCCCTGAGATGTTCGGCCGACCGCCGCCTGACGGCCTGGGCCCGCTTGTCCAAAATGGCGGCGGCCATCGCGGGCAAGTCCCGGTAATAGGAGGCGTCCTTGACGACGTAGTCGTCGGCCCCGGCCATGAAGGCCTCGCGGACCAGCCTTTCGCTGCCTAGTCCGGTGGTCATCACGGCCAGGGCGTCGGGGGCGACGCGCTTGAGGGCCTGCAACAGGGCCAGGCCGTCGCCTTCGGCCAAGAAAAAATCGGCCAAAACCAGATCCGGCCGCCTTTCTTGATACACGGCCAAAGCCTCGGCTTGGCCGTCCACGACGCGAGTCTCGAACCCGGCTTTGATCAGAGTGGAGGCCGCATAATCGGCGGCCGGCAGATTGGATTCGGCTATCAGAATTAAGGCCACGGCCACCAAGCCAAGGAAACCCGCGACGTTGGTCGAGGTTGGTTGTGGGGTTTCGAGGAGCCGCCCGAGGGCCCTGAACGTCTCGACGGCCGGGCGGGCCGCGCCGGCTCGTGGAGGGGCGGGCGCCCCCGCAGAACCGGGACCAGAGGGCTGCGCGGAGTCCTCGCGGTCCAGGGCGGACGTCAGAGTCTGTTCCGCGGCTTTTTGGAGCTCGTCTGCGGCTTGTTGGAACTCGCCCGCCCGCCACCTCCGAGGATGGAGACGGCCAGCAGGCCCACGCCCACGCAGATCACGACGTCGGCCAGGTTGAAAGCCGGCCAGTGGCGCTCGCCCCAATGGAAATCCAAGAAGTCGATCACCGCGTTCCAACGCAGGCGGTCGTGAATGTTGCCCAAAGCCCCGCCGACGATGAGGCCCAGGCCGCTCAGCAGCAGGCGATCGCTCGGCTTGGCCTGCCGAAGAAGCCAGACGACGGGCGCCAGGGCCGCCAAGGCCAGCAAGGCCATCATAAGGCCTTGCCGAGGGCCTTCGCCGGACAGCAGGCTGAAGGCCGCGCCGCGGTTGAAGACCAAAGTCAAGTTGAAGAAGGCGGCGACCGGCTCGACTTCGTAAGGCGTCAGATTGTCGAGGGCCAGCCGCTTGGCGCTCAAGTCCAAGGCCGTCGCCGCCAGCGCCGTCGCGGAAGTCCAAAGGTATTTGCCGAAGTTCATGATGCGAGGGTCATGGGCCGGACGTTAATTGATTGACGTGATGTCGCGCAGGCTCGACAGCTTGGGCTCCAAAATTTCCAATATGGGCAAAAAGTCGGTCTTGCGCAAGCCCAGCATCTCCCAGGCGGACGCCGAGATGGGCGGAACGAGCGCGTCGCCGGCGTTGCCGAAGCCCTTGGCCCTGATGATCACGTCGGCGATGTGGACGATGGCCGTGCATTCGGGCTTGACCACGGCCTTTTCGGGGCGGTGGTGCAGACGCATGGGCTCGGCCAGGCTCTCCGGGAGATTCCAGTGCTCGGCCAGCCACTGGCCCAGCTCGCTGTGATCGAAATCGAGGACCTGATTTTCGGCCTCGTAGAAAAGAATGTCGCCCGAGCTGACCTTCGCCTTGACCAAGCTCATCTCTTCGGGCAAGTTGAGGGCCAGCACCACCTTGCCCAAATCGTGGAGCAGCCCGGCCACCAGGATTTCTTCGGCGTCGTCGCGGCCCAGCAGAGTCGCCACCGCCCCGGAGGCGGCCGCGCAGCCGATGGAGTGCTCCCACAGCCCGGCCATTGACTTTTGGATCATGTCGAAGACGCTGCTGGTCAGCACCAGGCCCTTGACCACCTCAAAGCCGAGGATGACCAGGGCTTGGGAGATGGAGCTTATTTTGCGCGACATCCCGAAGAAGGCGCTGTTGGCCATCCGCAAGACCTTGGCCGACAAGACCTGATCTTGGGCGATGAGACGGCCCACTTCGGCGGCGCTGGTCTCGGGGTTTTCGACCATGCGGGAAATTTTGGCCACTATGCCCGGCACGGTGGGCAAATTCTTGATTCGCCGCACCTCCCGCTTGGCCTGGACCCTATCTTGTATGGCTGGCTGGGGCTGCATCGGCCGGCTGGCTCGACGGGGCGGCCGACGGCGCCGAATCGGCTTGGACTTCGTCGGAGGCGGGGTTGTTGATGACGGCCAAGGTCTCGTCTCTTTCCTTTTCGGCCAAATAGAACAACGTCTTCTTCAGGGCCTGCAGGATCGGCTGATCCGCGACGCGGACGAAGCGGGCGTCGAGCTCGTCTTTGAACCGCCGGAATTCGTCCAGCACCTCTTCTTCCGTGCGGGACTCCTCCTCTTCGATCACGATGGTCTCGACGTTGAGGCGGGCCAGCATGCGCAGGAGGCCTTCGGTGATCTCGGCGCCCTGGCTGGCCAAGAGCACCCCGTCGTTGCGAGTCAGCTTTTCGGCCAATATCTGGCCCGGCGCGGCCTTGTCGGTGGGGATGCGTTTCACTCGAGCCTTCCAGGGCGTCGGAGAGGGACGAAGCGCGGCATGAAGGCCGCCAGACGCTGGAAGAAATGGCGCGCGGCGTCAAGTCAGAGGCGAATTCCACGCGTTGCTCTTCCCACTCTTGTTTGGAAAATATATCCCTTATCTGCCCCGAGGTCAAGATCGAGCTGCGATCGAGCCCAGACTCAAACTCGGCTCGAGCTCGGCTCGAGCTCAAGCTCAAGCGGCCGAGCTCTTTCATTTCGCCGGCGACGCGCCGCCGAGCAGGACCAGCGAACCAATCCTTGCTCCTGCCAAGGGCGCGAACATCATGGCCTCGCCAGCGACGGTCCGTGACCCGGCAGCCTCCCTGACGACCGTGCAGGTCCGGAAAACGGCTCTTGCGGGGCGCTCAGGTCGGCCTCCAGGGCCGCGCCCCGCGGCCGAACAGTCGCGGCCCCAGCCGCCAACTGCCGTCTTCCCGGCCAGAGCCGCAAGACCGTCACGTCTCGCCTCCGCCGAAGCGAACGACCAGACGCCCCACAGCCGCCTTTTGCGCTCCGTTTTCCGGAACGTCGCTCGTCGGCGGCCACGCAAGCCGCCGCCGCTCGGCGGAACGCCGAAGCCCGCGTCCGGCGACGCGCAAGGCGCAAGGCGGCGGAGCAAAAGCTCGCTGGCGTCCGCCTGCGCCGGGCCTCAAAAAGCCAAAAAAACGTCACGCGGAAATAAAACGCGAAAAAGGCGGACGCGGCCGCTTGGTCCGGTTCCGGCCGGCCGCGCCGGATCTCGCGCTCGGCGCGACGCCTGGCGTCCAAGCTGCCGACTTTGACGGCGACCGGCCAAGATCGCCTCTGGAACCTCAAGGCGCCCTATGTTATAATGGGGGCAGATCAACGCCGGGCAACCAGCTTGAGCTCGTCGACGCGCAGCGCGCTTGCGGCGGACCGGCTACGAGCCAGCGTTCGGCTTTGAGGCCGCCGCAGGCGGTCGCCCGCGCTTTCATGGCCCAGCTCCGCCGCCGACGCTCGCGTCGGCGCCCGGACGCGCCGGCCCGTCCCAGGCTGGTCCTGCCTGCTGACCCACGGACCGCCCAACGGTCACTGCCGGTCCAACGACGCGCAGAGAATATTATGGACTTAGTTTGCCAACAATGCGGCGCGGTCACTCCCAGCGACGCATGTTCCAAGTGCGACCAGCAAGCTCCCCTGTGGGCCAAGTTTTGTCCGCATTGCGGCCAGGACTTGACGACGAGACGCAACGCCCAAGGCCAAAAAAAAACCAAAAGGCAGTTGTGCTCCGACGAGAGCTGCATCGGCATCATCGGCGACGACGGCGTCTGCACCGATTGCGGCCAGCGGCCCTGACAGCCTGACCCTTTTTGCTCTGGGGGCTTGACTCCTCGTTCGGCCTCGCCCTGTCGTTCGTGCGGCCTTCAGGCCGGCCGACGCTCAAGACGCGTGCCGAACTCCATCCCTCCATTTTTTTAGCTGATTATATTTTATGCACGGAGGCTTTATGCCGTTGCTCCTTATAATCGGAGCTTTGATGATCGTCGGCGGACTGGCGCTGTTTGTCGGCTGGTTTGAATATTTTGTCATCGTCTTCAAGGCCCTTCTGCCCTTGGCCGTCATCGCCGTGGGCGGAGTTTTGGCCTATTTCGGCTGGGAAGAACGCATGGATCGCAAGACGGCCTTTTTGGATTTTTCTTCCCCCGACGAGGCCAACCGCTACCAAGCCGAGGCCTTGGCCTATCAAGAGAAGCTCAACGGTCTTCATGACGCCTCGGAACCCGCCTCCGCCCTGAGCGGATCTCAAGACGCCGAATCTGCGGCGGCCTTGGCCCCTGGCGCCGAGACCTCGCTGGAAGCCCCCGCCCGGGACGACGCCTGATCCTCGCTCTCGCCGCAGACCAAGTCTGATCGATGCGCCAAAACCCCATTCTCAGCTTGACGACTAAACTAAACCCTTGATAACGGGCGTCAAAGTTTGGCGATTTTGGCCTTGACCGGGTTTTTTGCACCAACCCTTGCCTTCAAGCCGGCGGCATCCTGAGGCGACGGCGTCCAGTCACGCGTCAATTTCCAGTCCGTCTGTCTTTGATCAAGCTGCAAAAACCTGGGTCAGGACGGAATAGGGCAGTTTTGATGCCTATTATCCCGGCATTATTTGGTCTATCCAAATATTCTTTTTCACCACAATATACTCTGATAAGCCTGTCAATATTCTTAATTTCTAGGATTATGTTCGCTTTCAAGGGTGGCCTTAACCATGGCTTGGATAGAAGCCCCAAACACTTTAGGCCGGCCCGACCGGGGCCTGTCCGGCAGCCCGACCACCCCTCGCTCCCGAAAGGACTTCGCCTATGCGGCTGAAACCCCCGCCTGTTCAGCCGCCTATCGTAACGGTTTTCCTTGGTTCTGCCCAATCATGATTCCAGTTCGGCCCACGACCAGCGCCTTGCGGAACCCTTTGCGTCTGATGGCCTCAATGATTTCCGTTCCTCGTCGCCAAGGGGGAGCGGTTGCGTCTGGCGCCCGACGGTCAGGGTAGGCTTTCCGGGGAATTTGGCCGTCCGGCGGACCGTGGAGGCTTTGCCCGAAAATCCATCTGACCTTAAGGCAATTGGAGGCCGGCCATTATCGGCGCTTTCAAGCTGCGCGGTCAAGGCAACAATGGTCTTCAGGGTGAAACCAGAAACAAAAAACCCTGGATTTTCCAGGGTTTTTAGGGGACCATGGCGTCGATGGAGAACCAAATGCCGCTGTTTCTCCGTGTGCAACCCTCTTCATAACCATTCTCTATTACGCTTCATGTCACTAAGCCCTTATTATATCACGAGTTATCAAAGAGCAGGCCGTTCCCGGCGGACCGGAAGCGGCGTCAAACTCGATTTCCAATTACTCTACCCAATGCGGATGTCGCAAGTCGAGTCGTGAGTTTGTCGCAAGTTGTGTCGCAAGATTGTCGCGAGTTCACCCCGTCCCCTTCATCCGGTAAACGAGCTTGTTGGTCGATCCCTCCGAAACCAACAGCCCCATATCCACCATGGCCTTCAGGTCGCGTTGCAGAGAGCGGCGGTTGCCCTCGGGAAAGTAGTCCTCAAAAGCCTGGATGGTCAGACTGCTGTGTTCCAGAATGTGGCCGAGCGCTTTGGCCTGGCGAGCCGAAAGTCTGTGCTCCTTGATGAGCGCATCCCGGCGGATGGCCTGCTCGCCGCGCTCTCTGACTTCGGTAAGCTGGGTAGTCAACCCCTCGACGAAATATTCCAGCCAGCCGGTCATGTCCATGCCGTGCTCGCGGACGCTCTGGATAGCCCGATAGAATGCCGGCCGGTCCCGGTCGTAGTATTCGCTGATCGTAAACAGCCGCTTGAAGTCGTACCCGGCTCGGTAGAGGTGCAAGGTGGAGAGCAGCCGGGATGTCCGGCCGTTGCCATCCAGAAACGGGTGGATATGCACGAACTGGAACTGAGAGATGCCGCTCGCCAGGACCGGGTGAACCTCCTTCTCCTGGTTTAGCCAGTCCACCAGCTCCGCCATCGCGATCGGCACATCATGCGCCGGGGGCGGCGTGCAGACCGTCTCGCCGGTGGTCGAGTCGACCACGTAGTTCTGGATTTTCCGATACTCGCCGGGAGCAGCGGCTCCGCCCCGCACACCCTCGACGAGCCGCTTGTGGATTTCCCGAACCAGCCCCTCCGTGATCGGACCGCCGTGCTCGAGATACTCGGAAACGAACTCAAAGGCTTTCTTGTAGTTCAGCAATTCCCGCACATCATCGGGATCGGCCTCGGGGACCGGCTTGCCTTCCAGGAGTTGCTCGGCCTGAGCCAAGGTCAGACGCGTTCCCTCGATGCGCGTGGTGTGATGAGCTTCCAAGATCAACGCACGGCGGCCCATCTCCCGCATCCAGGCATCGGATAAAGTCGCTGCCTCCAGGAATCCCCGGGCTCGCTCGATGCGGGTCAGCCCGGCGGTGATCAGGTTGGTGATGGTGAACGTGGGATGAAAGCTTTTGGTCATTCCGCCTCGCCTCCATTCTCAGGAGCACCATAAGGCTGATCAGCAGGAGCTGGGCAGCCAGGTTGCCTGCCCTCCCATCTTTCACATACGGCTTCAAAATCAGGCTGCTTCTCCTCTTGGGTCCAGCTTCGATAGAATTTCGGGTTCTTGCTTTTTGGAACAGGGCTGGCTTCTCGCATATCCACCAACGCGGGAGCTTGAACACACTCTCCCAATACCAAGGCACTTCGAGGGGCAAGAGCTGGAAGTTGATCGAGGAGCTGTCCATAGATGCCGGGCACGATCTCCCGGAAGTAGCGCAGATCTTCAGGATTCTGCAGACGATGAACGATGAAGCTATTGCACTGCGAGAGAACCGTTTTGGATAATTCACTTGGGCGTTGGGAAGCTACAACCAATCCTAACCCATACTTTCTGCCTTCTCGGGCGATGCGCTCGAAAACAAGCTTCGAAATGGAATCATCCTCCGTTCTTCTGCCATCTCGAATATAGTTATGCGCATTTTCAAGAATAATAACGACCGGGTACTCCCCGCGGCCGATCCCACTCACCGGATCGCTCAATCGCTGCAAGAATTCATGAATTAAGCGACCAATAAGCGCGGTTACATTTTCAAGGACTTCAGAGGCGAGGAGGCTCAAGTCAATGATGACAACATTGGATCGAGTAGAACCGCCTCGCTGCCTGTCGTAGAAAGGCAGTTGGCCTTCCGGACATGCAGCAGTGCCAGTTAGTCCTGCTCCCCTTAAGCATCCAGCTCCCAGAATGTCCCGCATGAAGGTGGCGAGAGAGTGCATGATCGATGGCCACTCATAACAAGTGGGGCCGAACATAAATTCAAACTGGGAGTCTTCCAGTAGCCGGTAAATGCGCATTAACATCGTGGAGCAATTATCTCTAGCTCGCGAAGAGCTTGCTTCGTCACGAGTCATGGCATGCTCAAGGTGTTTATATCGCAACTCATGTTTGCTGAAGTATTTTGGGCAGTCTACAGAGTGGTCCACCGAACATGCGACCGCAATCAGTTGGTGGAATGTGCCGGTCTCCCGGAGGTGTTGAAACCACTGAATGCTGGCGTTCACGATGGACCGGTTGCACTCAGGCGCGAGGGCCACGCCACGGCTGAACCATTCCTTGTACCGGAGTTGAAGGACCTTTTAAAGCGTGTGCCGCCTGACATCTCCCTGATAGGTATTTGGATATACGCCTGTGTGTCGTTGAAAAAATGTGTTATTTCCTTATTCGTCATTAACTAGTCCCTAAATCACCAAGCTTGCTTCTTT
>JAISZC010000084.1 GCA_031269485.1 Deltaproteobacteria bacterium | reverse complement strand
GGCCGGGGCCGGCGAGCCGCGCCACAAAAGGCCGGCGAGCTTGGCGCGGGCGGACAGCTTGAGGTCCTCCAAAAAGACGATCTTGGCCGGCGAGTCGGCCAGCAGGGTTTGGATGCGGGGGTTTTCGGCGAACCGGCGCGAGGTGACGATCAGGCCGACCTGGGCCGTTTTGAGGGCCGACAGCAGCGGCCCGCGGCCCTGGCTCCAGTTGAGCATGACCGGCACGCGACCGCCGGCCCACAGCCCGAAGAGGGCGCCGACCAGCGGGGCGGAGTTGGGGAGCATCAGGCCCACGAACTCGCCCGGGGCGGTCAGGCGGGCCAGCGCGCGGCCCAGGACCTTGGAGAGGCGCAGCACTTGGCCGTAGGTGAGCTTGCGGCGGGTCCAGTCCTCGAAGATGGTCCGGCCGCCCCCGCAGCGACGAACCGCGGCCTTGAGGGCGTCGAAGAGGTTCTGGTCGATGTCGCGGCTCCGAAAGCGGGCCAGGGCCATGAGGTCGTAGATGTGGTCGGCCAGGCGCCGCCGCAGGTCGCGCCGGGTTTCGCCCGGCCGCCGGGCCGTCTCGAGCCGCTCGGGCGGAAAGACGGTCATGGAGACGTCCAAACGCCGGGGCTGGCAGCGCAGGCGGCTGCGCAGGCGGCCGAAGCGCGTGTACTCGAGGCCCTGAAAGACCACCGGGGTCAGCGGACAGGGGCTGAGGGTGGCCAGCAGGCCCACGCCCTCGTATATCTTCATCAGGCCGCCGGTGGTCGTCAGGCGGCCTTCGGGAAAAACGACCACCGCCTCCCCTCGCGCCAGGGCCTCGGCCAAGGCCCTGGCCCCCAGGGGATGGGCGGGGTTGACGGGCACGGCGGTCACCAGGCGCAAAAAGGGCTTGATCCACCACCGCAGGGCGTGATGCAGATCGATGGCGAACGACAGGCGCCTCGGCAGCCAGCACGCCAGCAAGGCCACGTCGATGAAGGAGGTGTGGTTGGGAAAGAGCAGCGCCGGGCCCTCTTGCGGAAAATGCTCCAAGCCTTTTATCTTGGGGCGGTACAGGAGCCTCAGCGCCGTCTTGATCAGCTGCTTGACGATTTCCTCGGGGAGAAAGCGGAACGTCAGCAAGGCCGCGGCCGCCGCCGAAAGGGCCACGGCCAGAAAGACGTGGGCCAGCGAGAGCCCCAGCTTGATCATGAGCATCGTCAACAGCGAGCCGACGACGATGAACAGCGAGTTCATGACGTTGTTGGCCGCCACCACCCGGGCCCGCTCCTCGGGCTCGGCCCGGTGCTGGAGGATGGCGTTGAGCGGCACCACGAAGATCCCGCCGACGGCGCTGACCAGGAAGCACAAGACGCCCACCCGCAAACGGGTCCAGTCGGCCAAAAAGTCCGTCAACGACACGCTCAACGGGGCGGCCGCCGGCAGGGCCGCCACCGACCAGGCCAGGGCCAGCGACAAGACGGCCAGCGCCGCCGCCGAGGTCGGGGCCAAGGCGGCCGAGACGCGGCCCTTGAGGAGGCGCTGGACGGACAGCGAGCCCACGGCCACGCCCAAAGCCAAGGAGGTCACCAAAAAGGCGCCGACCTCATGGGTGGCGCCCATGACCGTGGCGGCCATGACGGGGGCCTGGGTCAGCAAAATGCTGCCCATGGCCCAAAACCAGCTGATGGCCAAGATCGCCAGCCAGATGTCCCGCCGGCCCCGCGCCGCGGACAGAATCTCCCAGGTCGAGCGCCACAGCCGCGGCTCCAGCCGCAGCGTCGGCGTGGCCTGGCTGGAGGCCGGCTGCCTGAGGGCGAAAAACAGCCCCAGCAAGGAGACGACCACGAGCCCGACCGGAATGCAAACCGTCGGGCCCAGCTCGAGTCCGGCCAGCCACGAGCCGGCCATGGAGCCCAGCACGATGGAGAAAAACGAGACCCCGCTGACCAGGCCGTTGCCGGCCACCAAATCCTCGGCCGCCAAGATCTCCGGCAGCAGGCCGTATTTGAGGGGCCCGAAAAAGGTCGACTGCAGGCCCATCAAAAAGACGACGATCAAAAGCTCGTAATAAAGCCCCAGCGAGAACAGGATGGCGGCGACGGCCATCAGCGCCGCCTCGAAGACTTTGGTCAGCTTGACCAGCTCGGACTTGGGACGCTTGTCGGCCAGCTGACCGGCCAGCGAGGAAAAGAGAAAAAAGGGAGCGATCATCAGCCCGGTGGCCATGCTGCCGTAGACGCTCTTGTCGGCGTCGGAGAGGCCGACGGCCCCGAAGGCCAAGGTGGCCAAGAGGGCCTGCCGCAAAAAATTGTCGTTGAAGGCCCCCAAGGACATGGTCCCGAAGAGGGGCCAATAATCCCTTTGGGTCAATATGCGCAGAAAACGGCTTTTCATGAGGCGCCTTGCGTTGGGGCGGCTGACGGGCCGCCGGCCGAAGAAATGACGTCGCCTGGCGGTCGGCGGGTCCGCGAAAGTTGATTTTTCGATGCCCGGCCAGTATACCACGTGGTCGGCCGCGGCCAAAAGGCCGGGCAGGACCAAAGGCCGGCCGCGGACCAAGGCCTCCCGGGACCCAAGGCCGGCCAGGACCAAGG
>JAISZC010000042.1 GCA_031269485.1 Deltaproteobacteria bacterium | reverse complement strand
ATCGCCACCGTCGTGGTCGCCCCCTTGTGGAGGCCACAAACCAAAACATTTTCATTCGCGACCTGTCACGCGCGGCGGGCCCAAAAACCTCTGGGTTTTCGGCCCGCCGCGCGGAGTTGGGGCGCCCCACGAATGACTTGAAGCCGTCGCGAGGGGCGGGTCAATAGGGGCCGCCCGCGCTGGCCAAGAAAGGCCGCCCGCGGCGCGGGCGGTCCTGAAAAATCCTTGGAACGCGGCCGTCGAGGGCCGGAGAGGCGTCAAAAAAAATTGATTGACGACAGCCGCCAGGCCGTTTTATAATTGTCGACTGTCGTCGGATTCAGTTTGGTCCGACGCCGGGCCGGTCGACGAAAGCCTACGTCCAGACCGAAGGCGTCAGGCTGATTCTGGTCAGGGCGGCCGTCTCGCTGGCGGCGGCGCCAAAGAGGCCGACCGAGCTCCGAGCTGACTGTCCGCTTGGCGTTTGGCCTGGCCGGTCGGCCGGATGGCGGCAGACCCCAATTTCATAATGGGCCGTTAACTCAGTCGGTAGAGTACCTGCCTTTTAAGCAGGGAGTCGTGGGTTCAAGTCCCGCACGGCCTACCATTGGCACCTTTCAGGCCGCCTCGTACGGCCCGCTAAGATAGAAATTTTAGGATTAAAGGATGAGATTTAACCATCATCGTTAAGTTGGCTTTCATCCTCATTTTTAAGTTGATCTGCTTCGTCCCCATCGTCTAGTCTGGTCCAGGACACCGGCCTTTCACGCCGGCAACACCGGTTCAAATCCGGTTGGGGACGCCATTAAACCTCTCAAAAGACCTTTAAAATCCAAAATATAAAAAAATTGACTGGCCAAACAAAATTGTTTGGGTAATTTTAAGTCAAAAGAAACGGCATGGCCAGTCGGGTCGTTGGCGGCGTGTCTGGTTTATAAATAATATAATGGAAATACGGCATCATTTTCTGAGACTTAAGATTTGAATATATATTTGCTGATCATAATGCCAATGATGAATAATAAATAGCCACCAATAATATGAATAAGTATATTAAAAATGCCTAAATATACTTTATTGCTACTTAAATTATAAGTATCAAAAATAAATGAAGAAAAAGTAGTAAAACCACCGAGAAACCCGGCGAAGATGGCGGCACGCCACGGTCCTGGAGGCAGCCGCCAAATTTCAGCCGCCTGGTAGGCCAGTCCGAATAAAAAGCAGCCGATGAGGTTGGCGGCCAAAGTGCCGTACGGAAAAACGCCCAGTTTGGCGGCGGCGGCGTTGAGGCCGTACCGGGTCACGGCGCCCAGGCCGCCGGCGCCGAAAACGGCCGCAAGAAGTTTGAGGGACATGCGCACCCGCTTGGAAGGAATGACGCCGCGTTGGCGGACCATGAGAAATTATACCAGAGTCGGGCCGGCGGCGGGGCGTCCAGCGGGAAAAAATTTACTAGCAATTTTGCCGTGTTTGTGACCAGACAGACGGCGGATTTGGAGCGGCTTGAGGCGGGCCGGCGGCCGCCTGTTGGTCGGGCTGTCCAGCAGGAAAAATTTATTAGTAAATTTGGATGATTAGGTTGACGGACCGGCGGAGGGCTTGGACCGGCTCGAGCCGGCCAGGCGCCCGCCGCTGACTTCGGCTGGTCGTCGAGTTGAAAAATTAACCTGAAAATTTAGAAGGTTATGTTGTCGGACCGGGGGATGGTTTGGACCGGCACGAGTCGACCAGGCGCCCGCCGCTGGCTTCGGCTGGTCGTCGAGTTGTAAATTTACCTGAAAATTTAGAAGGTTATGTTGATGGACCGACGAAAGGCTTGGACCGGCTCGAGTCGGCCTGGCGTCGGCCGTTGGTCTCGGCGGGTCGTGGAGCAGAAAAATTTATTAGTAAATTTGGAAGGCTATGTTGACGGACCGGGGTTTGGACCGGCTCGAGCCGGATTGGAGTCAACCCGCGGCGGCGGGGCCAGCCGTCTAGTTTGAAAAAATTTACCAGTCAATTTAGATGGTTATGCGTACGGACCGGCGCCGGCTCTCGGCCGGCTGGTGGCCGCCAGGCGCCGCTGGAGGGCTTTCAGGGGCCAAGACCCAGCTCGCCTAACCAAACCACATAAATTTATGTATCATATATTTTTGCTATTTCTGCAAATTTATCGGTAACTTTTATAAAAATATCGATCAATTGACTGTCAAAATGTTTGTTCCTTCCATCAATGATTATTTTTTCAGCTTGACTTAGGGGCATTGGCTCCTTATATGGACGTTTTGAAATTAAAGCATCATAAACATCAGCTATAGCCATAAGACGGCCTTCAATTGGTATTTTTTCACCTTTAATGCCATTAGGGTAGCCAGTGCCGTCCCATTTTTCATGATGAGTCCCAGCAAAAATTCTGGCATGGCGCAAAAAAACCTGCTGAGGCGTCTTAGTGGCGATTTTATCGATGACTTCTAGACCAAAGATGACATGTTTCTTCATTTCTTCGAATTCTACTTCAGTTAGCTTGCCAGGTTTGTTAAGAATGGCGTCACTTATGGCAATCTTACCAACATCGTGGAGTTGAGCCGATTGGACCAATAAATTAAGATCCCAACCTGATACTTCCTCCAGGTAAACCTTTTCTTCAAGCATTTTATCAACTAAGACATTGAGATACATTTGGGTTCTGGTCACATGTCCGCCGGTAAGGTTGTCCCGGAACTCAACCATTTCTGCAACAGTCGATAACACCGCGTTTTGCAGATCAACGACCTGTTGTGTCTTTTTAGCGACCATGTCTTGCAAATTATCGTTATAATTCTTTAATTGACGTCGTTGTCCCACAATAAGTAGCTGATTCTCGATGCGTTGGAGCAGCAACGGGGCCGAAAACGGCTTGGCCACGTAGTCGATGGCCCCTAGGCTGAGGCCTTCGAGTTCGCTGGTTTCGTCGTTTTTGGAGGTCAAAAATATGACCGGCACGTCGGCCCAACGTGGCTCGGCTTTAAGCTTTATTATGGCTTCGTAACCGTCCATTTCCGGCATCATGACGTCCAGGAGGATCAGAGCCGGCTCGACGTGCTCCATGACTTCAAAGAGTTTGGCGGCCGACGGAATGGGATAGACCTCATATGAGTCTTTAAGCATCTGCTTGCCCATGACTAGGTTGGCCATATTGTCGTCTACGAGCATAATTTTTTGACGCTTGGTGATATGCATATTTTTTAGCTTTTTAAGCCTCAACCAGGGGAAACGCGAAGTTAAACGACGGACTAAGCGTCGAAAAACTCAAATATGAGCGGATAAACGGTTGACTATTCCTTGAAAATCAAGAGATTCAACGCGTTCCCTCAGCCAAGAGGTCAAGTTGGGCTTGTTTTTGTAGCTGAATTTTTCCAATTCCAAAATCGCCGCGTCCACGCCGTCCATGTCGTAGTTCGTGCAGGCTGCGGCCAACTTGGACAGCAAGGCGGGGTCCGGCTCGTCCTTCGAGGGCTTGGAGTCTGAGGCTTGGGCGGCGGCGAGGGCTGCCACGATGCCGGCGGCGAGCTTTTCGGCGGCGGCCAAAAAATCGTCGTTGCGTTCGAGCACGAAGCCCAGATCGCCTTGGGCGACTTTGAGCTCCAGCTCCTCGGCCATGGCCCCGACCTGCTTGGCGCCGACGCCGTAGCTGCTGCTTTTGACGCCGTGGACCGCGATGGCGTAGTTTTTCAAGTCCTCGGCGTTAGGCTCGCGCAGCAGTTCCAGCGTTTGACGCAGGCTTTCGGCGTATGACCGCAAAACGTCGTTGAGGGCCGCGCGGTCGCCGGAAAAGCGCCGCAAGGCGTCGTTCAAATCACGGCCGTCGACGGCCTTGACGACGAGGCGCGGCCGGTCGGCGGCCGGACCGTCGGGCGCCGGCGTCGCCTCTTCTTGCTCCTTGCGGACCCAGCGCTTGAGCACCAAGTCCATCCTTTTCATGTCGATGGGCTTGGACAGGTAGGCTTGAAAGCCGTTGGCCAAAAACAGCTGCTCGGCGCCGATGACGGCGTTGGCCGTCAGGGCGATGATGGTCACGTTTTGGGCGTATTCGCCGTCGAGGCCGCGGATCAGGCGCACGGCCTCGACGCCGTCCAGGCCGAGCATCATGTGATCCATAAAAATGGCGTCATAGCGGACCTTGGCCTCTCGGACCAGCTCGACGGCCTGCTGGCCGGACCGGACGCAGTCGACCTGCAGGTTGTAGGGCTTGAGCATCCCCTTGGCCACGTCGAGATTGGCTTGGACGTCGTCGACCAGCAAAATTTTGGCGTAGGGCATGGGGCTCACCACCAGATCGCCAGACAACTGCTTTTTTTGAAGCTGGTCAAGGTTTTCCAAGTTTTCGGCCACCCGACGGCCGATGGGCGAAGCGGTCACGAACAGCTGCTTGATGGTCGCCTTAAAAGTCGTGCCTTGGCCGTAGACGCTGTTGACTTCTATTGTGCCGTCCATGAGTTCGACCAGTTTTTTGGTGATGGCCAGACCCAGTCCGGGGCCCGCGATCTTGCGGGTGGTCTTCGTGTCGAGTTGGCTGTAGTCGGCGAAAAGCTTGTCGACGTCTTCCGGCTTGATGCCTATTCCCGTGTCGGAAACGGTAATTTCCAGCCAGACAACTTCATCTTCGACTCGACCGGACACTGACAGATCCACTCGTCCTTCCGCTGTGTACTTAAACGCGTTGCTCAATAGATTATTACAAATTTGTTTAATACGTAATTCATCTCCAATCATGCGGCTAGGCATTAATTTATCTATTTCAAGGTTAAAATTGACTTGTTTATCGGTTAATCGCATCAAATTAATAGTAATAATGTCGTTAATTAAACTTGATATTTCATATTCTACGCAAATAAGTTGAAATCGTCCATGTTCTATTTTAGAAATGTCTAAAATATCATTTACAATGCCCAAAAGAGTCAGTCCGGCCTTACGGATTTGCTGCAAATGCTCATTTTGATTTTGAGACTCGACGAGGCCGTGGAGGATGAGTTCGGAAAAGCCAATGATGGCGGTCAGAGGCGTCCGCATCTCATGGCTCATGTTGGCCAGAAAGGTGGTCTTGGCTTCCGAGGCGCATTGGGCTTGGTCGCTGAGCGCGGAGAGGTCTTCGTACTGATGGTTGATGACTTTGAGCTGATTGGCCACAAAACCGGAGACGAAAAAGGCCGCGACGACGCCCAGCACGAGAAAGACGCCGGCCATGACCAGCAAGGCCCGGTCGACGAAGATTTTCGGGCTTTCGTCCAAAGGCGAGGAGACGCCCAAGATCCAGCCGGACTTGGAGCCGGTGACGGCGGTGAAGGCCCCCAGGCGCCGGGCGCCGTCATGCACGTATTCGCCTTGACCTTGGCCGCCTTCGATCATCTGCTCGAAGAAGGCCCTGAGGCTGCCGAGGTCGCCGTGTCCCGGGACGTGGGTGTAGGGCGAAGCTCGGCCTTCGACCAGCGTGCGGTCGGGGGAGGCGATGACGGTGGCGTCTTTGTCGATGATGAACAAGGAGCCGGAGTTCCAAATCCGGTAAGGCGCCAAAAGTTCCGCAAAATGAAGGCCTGGGATGGCGGCGATCAGGATTTTTTCGCCCAAAGGCGAGCAGATTTTAAAAACCAGCTCGCCGCCAGGTTTTCTGATGGTGGTGGAGATGATCGCCTCGCCGCCGAGGCAGCGTCGGGCTTGAGCGGTGGACAAAAATTTCAGGTCGGTCGGCGGCTGTCCGCGGCTGGCGGCCACGCCGTCGGGGCCCAGAACGGTCAAGGACAAAAAAGTCGGCTCGGCGGCTAGCCCGGCGTCGAGGATGGCCGGCCAGTCTTTTTCGGAGGTGTGGGTCAGCTGGTCGGACGTGGCGCCCATCTGGGCCTTGAGCAGGTCGATTTCGGTGGAGACGAGCTTGTCGGCGAAGCCGCCGATGACGGCGAGGTTGTTGAGGATGGTTTGCTGGAGGCCGTTGCGGATGAACGACAGGCTGGCGCCGACGGTGGTGGCCGTGATGGCCGCCACAATGGTCATGACGATCAAAAAAACTTTGACGCGGAAGGGCCTGATGCTCTGGCTCATGGGAAGGCCTCGACCAGGGGGCGCGGGCCCCTAAGAAAGGCGTCAGCCGAAAGCGGGCGCAGCTGCGCCGTTGCCCGGTCCGCCGCCGCGCCGGCTTCAAGGTTGGCCGGCTTGGAGGAAGGAAGCGGCGCGAAAAAGGGCCGGCGGCGGCCCCACGGTTCAAACTATTGTTCGTACCCAGGGGCTGGCTGCGACGTCACGGAAGGCGGTCTGGCCCGTCCGCGCCGTCATCGTCGTGATGGAGCAATTATATCAGAAAAAGCTGGACTTTGCCTGGAGCCCGACGTCTCGCGAGGCCCAAAGCGCCGAGCTGGGCCCCAGGATTTTTTTTCGGGCTTTTCAGGCTTTTTGGGGGGTCAGATTTTGTTCGCGCCCTCGGGGCGGCTTGAAGGCTTTTTTTCGTTTTTACGCCGTCAGTCGTTCGGCGCGACGCGTTTGAGAATTACCGGAAAATCCAAGGCGTCAACTTTTTCCCGCAGCCATTGGGCCAGATCCGGCTCGTTTTCGTAGGAAAATTGCTCCAGCTCCGAAATGGCCTGATCCACGCCGTCCATGTCGTAGCGCGCGCAAGCTTGAGCCAGCTTGGCGACGACGGCCGGGTCAGGCGCTTTTTTGAGCGGCTTGCGTCTGACGGCCTCGGCTTGCTGGACGAATTGCCGGACGTCGCCGGCGAGCTTTTCCGCATGAGCCACGAAAGCGCCGTTGAGGGTCAAGACGCCCTCCAAGTCGCCGCTGATCGACAGACGTTCCAATTCCTGGGCCATCGTCCCGGCTTGCTTGGCGCAGACGCCGAAGCTGCTGCTTTTGGCCCCGTGGACCGCGATGGCGTAGCGGCGCAAGTTGTCGGCCGTCGGGTCGCGCAGCTGCTCAAGCAGCTGGAGCAAGGTCTCGGCGTAAGATTTCAAGACGCACTTGAGCACCTCCCAGTCGCCGGAAAAACGCTTGAGGGCCTCTTCGAGATCGAGGCCCTCGACGG
Organism: Deltaproteobacteria bacterium; assembly: GCA_031269485.1. Classification (GTDB taxonomy): domain Bacteria; phylum Desulfobacterota; class Desulfarculia; order Adiutricales; family Adiutricaceae; genus JAISZC01. Next base: position 15,795 of record JAISZC010000042.1, on the reverse strand, counting down.
CGTGGCGGAGGACCGCGGGGGGAGGCGCCGGCGCTTCGGCCGGCGCTTCGGGCGGCGCTTCGGGCGCCGGTTCGGCGTCGCTCGAGAGCAAGGCGGCCTGCCGGCTTTTGTCTTGCACCCATTGTTTGAGCGCCAGATCCATCAGCTTGAGGTCGATGGGCTTGGACAGGTAGGCTTGAAAGCCGTTGGCGAGAAACATCTGCTCGATGCCGACGATGGCGTTGGCCGTCAGGGCGATGACGGGCACGTTCCTGGCGTAGTCGGTGCCGATCTCCTGGCGGATGACGCGGACGGTCTCGACGCCGTCCATGACGGGCATCATGTGGTCCATGAAAATGGCGTCGTAGACGACTTTTTCCGCCCGGATCAGCTCGATGGCCTGCTGGCCGGAAAGCACGCAGTCGACCTGCAGGCCGTAGGGCTTGAGCATGCCCCGGGCCACGTCCAAGTTGGCCTGCACGTCGTCGACCACCAGCACCTTGCCGTAGGGCATGGGCGTCACGGCCAGATCGGAGGCGAAAGGTCGCTTGTGCAAATATTTGACGTTTTCCAAGTTGTCGGCCACTTGGCGGCCGATGGCCACGTCGGTCACGAAGCCCTGCTTGATGGAGACGCGGAAGGTCGTGCCTTGGCCGTAGACGCTTTGAACGTCGATGGCGCCGTCCATTAGCTCGACCAGCCGTTTGGTGATGGCCAAGCCTAGGCCGGTGCCCTCGATAGCGCGGTTGCTATTCGTGTCGACTTGGCTGTAGTCGGAAAAAAGTTTTGACACGTCCTCTGGCTTAATGCCAATGCCCGTGTCGGACACCGTGATATCTAGCCAAACATGTGAACTTTCGGTACGTGACGACACAAAAAAATCTACTTGCCCCTCTTGAGTATATTTGAAGGCGTTAGTCAATAGATTATTGCAGATTTGCTTAATGCGTAGTTCGTCGCCGATCATCCGGTATGGAATATTTTTATCAAAATGTGATTTAAATTCGATGGCTTTTTCACCTTTTCTTATTAAATTAACGTTAATAGTATCATTAAGTAGGCTAGCAATATCATAATCTTTATTAATAATCTTAAGATCGCCAGAAACAATTTTAGAAATATCTAAGATATCATTAATAATATTTAATAAAGTCATGCCAGCTAAGCGAACATTTTCCATGTACTTGTTGCGGTCATCTTTATCAACTTTACTATGAAGCATCAATTCAGAAAAACCAATGATCGCATTCAAGGGTGTTCGCATTTCGTGGCTCATATTGGCCAAAAATGCGCTTTTAGCTTCTGAAGCGCTTTTGGCCATTTCACCAAGTTCTTTTATGTGGATATACTGCTCGTCAATGATCTTAAACTGTTTGGCCAGGTAGCCGGAGGAGAAAAAGGCGGCTATGCTGCCTAGCGCCAAAAAAATGACGGCCATCACCAGCAGGCCGCGGCCGACGTGGGCCGCCGGACTTTCCTGGAGCGGCGCCGACACGCCCAGCCGCCAGCCGTTCTTCGAGCCGGTCACGGGCCGGTAGTAGCCCAAGCGGTTGACGCCTTCGAGAATGTACTCGCCGTGGCCGGCGCCGCCTTTGATCATCTCGAGCGTGAAGTCGCGGGCGCTGTCGAGCTCCTTGGTCCTTTGAGGCTGTTTGATGGCGTTGTAGCGGTTGGCGACCAGATAGCGGCGGTCGTTGGCCAAGACCGTGCCCTCTTCGTCGAGGATGTAGACCGTGCCGGTGTCCCAAATCTTTTGGCCGGACAAAAGATCGGAGAAGTGCATCCCGGGGAGCGCGGCGACCAGCAGACCGCCGCGCAACGGCACGCAGACCCGCAAAACCAGCTCGCCCGAGGGCTCGCGGCTGGTGGCCGAGGCGTTGGACACGCCTTGACGGCATTTTTCGGCGTAGGAGGTCATCAGATAACGACGGCCGGTGGGCGGCCAGCCCCAGTCGGCGACGACCCGCTCGCCGCTGAGGGCGGACAGGGCCATGAAGGGCGCGTGGGCCTCGGCCTGGAGGATTTCCGGCCATCGCGCCTGATCGGCGCCGTTGAGGGCGCTGGCCGTCTTCTCCGCCTTGGCGTGCAGGAGCTCGAGCTCGGTGGTGACCAGCTTGTCGGCGATGTCGGCGATGACGCCGATGTTGTTCAAAACGATCCGCTGGAGCTCGCTGCGGATGAAGGTGAGGCTGGCGCCGATGGTGGCGGCCACGATGGCGGCCACGATGGACATGATGATGAGGAAAATTTTGAGCCTGAAAGCGTTCAAGGGCATGAGGAGGCCTCGGCGATCGGGCGCGGAGGGCCGCCTGACGGATGTCCTTTGGCTTGAGGCATTGTAGCAAAAAATCACGACGTTGGCGCGGCGACGCGCCGGCGGCCGCGGCTCAAGCCGGCCGGCCTCGAGTGGTGTGATATAATCGCCCGTCCGTGTCGTCTGGCGTCCGCGCCGTCTGGCCGGCGCCGTCTGGCGGCCGGCCGCCCGGCCTTGCTCGTGGCGCGAAAATTCGCTTTGGCGCCTGACGTGACATTTGCGCCTGGCTCAGCTTCTTTTTCGGCCCCCCGACCTCTCGCCTCAGGCCTCTCCGCGCGAGGCCCGGGGCCGGCGGCGCGCCGGAGGCCTTGCGAGGGTTCCGCTTATGGACGAAACCGACGTCATCACCATCGACGGACCGGCCGGCGCCGGCAAATCCACGGCCTCCAAGCGCTTGGCGGCGGCCTTGGGCTGGCGACGGCTCGACACCGGCGCCCTTTATCGGGCCGTGGCCGTGGCCGCCCGCGAAGCGGGCCTCAGCCCGGACGACGCCGAGGCGGCCGGGGGGCTGGCCGAGAGCCTGGCGTTGCGGATTGAGACCGCAGGCGACCAAGATCGCGTTTTTCTTGGGGCGCGGGAGATCTCCTCGCTGCTGCGGAGCCCGGAAGTCAGCTTGTTGAGCTCCCGGCTGTCGGCCTTCCCGCAGGTCAGAACGGCCCTGCTGGGGCTCCAGCGCCGGTTGGGCGCGGCCGGCGGCCTGGTGGCCGAGGGCCGCGACATGGGGACCATCGTTTTTCCGCGCGCCAAACTCAAGTTTTTCCTGGAAGCCGATTTGCCGGCCCGGGCCGCGCGTCGTCAGGCGGAAATGCGGCAGGCCGGGCGCGAAGCCGACTTGGACGCCCTCATGCGAGAAATGTCGGCCCGGGACATGGCCGACAGCTCCCGCGAGACGGCGCCGTTGAGGCGTCCGGAGGCGGCCGTGGTCGTGGACAGTTCCGGGCTGACGCCGCGACAGGTCGAGGAGCTGATGCTTCGGGAGGCGGCCCGGGCCTTCGGCTGGCCCTCCCGCCATTTTTGACGGGCCGCTTCCCGGCTGAACGTCTCTTTTTTGGGGGGCGGCTTGCGGGTCCAGCCCAGGTTTGGGGCGGCCCGGCCGCCCCGCGGAAGGCCAACAGGCGGCAAAAAAAATAGGATTTAAGGTTGTTGACCTGCTCAAAATGCAGCGTCAAAATGCAGCTTGGCTGGATCAGGCGCTGAACCTCTTAATTCTTCTGCTTTTTCCTGTATAAAAGGTTAAAGAGGGCCCAAGAAGCTCGGGCTAAGGGCGGCGTCGGGGAGCGCCTCGCGTCGGGCGCCTCGGCGCCGACGGCTCGCCGGCCCGGCTGGGCGGCTTGGGCGCAGCCGGCGCTTGGGGCTCTGACCTCTGGTCAGCCTTGCGTCGTCCGAACAGCAGTCCGCGTTCCAGGACGGCCCGTTCGGCCGAATAAAAGTCGGTCAAAAAATTTCTGACCTCGCCAACCGGGATTGGTTCGGTCCAGCCAATTTTGGCGCAGATTTTGCGGCTCACCACGGCCAAAGCCTCCTCGGTCGTTTTGCTTTGGCGCTTGTTCGACCAAAAGTCGGCTTTACGCAAAAGATCTTCCAAAATTTGCAGCTCCAAATTGCCGTAGATGGCCAGCTGTTGCGGCGTGAAGACGTAAGTGCGGTCGCGGCGGGTCTGCTGAGTGGACAAGTCGTCGGACAGGCGGGGCTTGGGCGCCAAGATGACCATGGTGCCGCCCAAAAAGTCGCCGAGGCGGCGCCGGTCCTTGTTGAGCCGCGGCAAGCCCGACACGAGGACGCCCCACAGCAGAAAGACGAGAGGGTTGGCGGAGGCCGGGTCGGCCGAACTTCGCGCCAAAAAGCCCAGCGGCAAGTAGATTTCGACCATTCTGGTCAAGTTGCGGGCCACGATGGCCGAGACGGTCAGCTCTCCGCCCTGACGGGCCACGACCCGCAGGCCGTGCAGCTTCTTGCCCGGCGTGCGGCCCTGCCAGGCCAGCTCAAAGCTGAGAAAATAAAAATTGAAGATCAAAAACATGGAGAATTGAAAGGCCGTCATGACGGTGAGGGTTTGCAGATCGAACTGCGACAGCAGCAGCACGACCGCCAGGGCCATCGCCAGCATGAGGCCGGCGTCGAGGAGGAAAGCGGAGAGTCGGAGGCCGTTGGGGGCCAGGGTCATCTTGATGGGCAGGCCTTCGGGAGAAACGACGATCCGCCGCGTTTTGAGAAGCTGGTCCGCCTCGCGGCGTCGGCGCCGGTCGGCGGCGGCCGCGGCCTTGACCGCTCTGGCGGAGGATTTAGCGGCCGACACGGCGCTCGATCTCGGTTCCGGACGGCTCGCGTCCGTCCGGTTCGCGTCCGTCCGTTTCACGGCCGGTCAGGGCGAAGTAGCTCCACCAGGCCGCGCCGGCCGCCAGGCCGAGGGCCAGCCGCAGGGGCGTGGAGGCCGCCAGCTGCCTGAGGCCGCTTTCCAGAAAGCTGGCCGTCAGGAGCAGCAGCGTCACGCCGGCCATCAGTCCGGCGGAGCGGCGGCCGTAGTCGGCCAAGGCGGCCGAGCGGGACCGGCCGCCGGGAAAGACCAGCTTGGCGCCGAAGCCCAGGCCGGCCGCGCCGGCCAAGATGACGGCCGTGATTTCGGTCGTGCCGTGGATTGACAGCCAGGCGACGAAGTCCAGGCCCAGGCCCTTGTCGAGATGGAGGGCCAGGAAGGCCCCCACGGTCAGGCCGTTGGCCAAAAGCAGCAGGGCCGTGGGGACGCCGGCGGCCACGCCCAGTCCGAAGCACAGCAGGCACACCGTGAAATTGTTGCGGAAGAGGAAGTTGGCGAAGTGGATGAAGGAACTCTCAAAGCCGGACCAGGGCGCGAAAAGCCCCTCCCTGGACAGCTCCTCGGCCGAGCTGAGGTAGTTGCGGCCTTGGGCGATCTCGGGCGGGACGAGCAGGTTGTAGGCGCTCTGATCCGACCTCACCATGATGAGGCCCGCCGCCGCGGCGACGAAGAACAGCAGGGCGGCGGCCAGGATTTCGCGCTTGAGGGCCCGCACGGACTGGGGCCAGCTCCGGCGGAGAAAGCTGGACAGACATTCGCCCAAGCCCCGGCGCGGGCCATAGACGGCCAGATAGGCCTGCAGGCAGAGGCTTTCCAGGTGCTCGACGAGGTTGCGGTCCAAAATGGTGTTGCGGGCCACCGCCAGCGAGGAGACGGCGGCCTGGTAGAGCTTGGGCAGCTCCATGGCCTCGGCCGCGTCGAGAGCCTTGGCGCCTTTGGCGTCGAGCTTGTCGATGAGCTTTTGGAGCCGGGCCCAGCTCTCTTCCCGGCCGCGTCGGAACTGGGCGCTTCTGAGGGTCAGCGCCTCGGCTTCGCCGCGGGGGGCGTCGCCCGGTTCGGGCCGGCGCCGTCGGTCGAAGAGCCGCCCGGTCACAGCAGGCCCTTTTGCTTGACGAGCAAATAGCGGTTCAGCAGGGCCGTCGACAAGACCCCGGCGGGGGCCTCCAGGCAATGGGCCCCCAGGCGGACGGCCCGTTGCCTGACGATGGCCCGCTCCCGCGAGAACTCTTCGGCGATGACGGCTTGGGCCAGATCGCCGAAGCCGCGGGGCCGCGTCTCCCGGAGGCTGGTCAGCAGCGGGTCGGGCATGGTGACCACCACGACCATGTGCCGCTTGGTCAGCAGCTTGAGCCCGTCGACCAGAAACTCGGCCGTCACCGGGTCGATGAATTCGGTGAACAGGACGATCAGCGCCCGTCTCGACAGGCGGGCCTGGAGCTCCGAGAGCCCGGCGGTGAAATTGGTTTCCTCGGCGCGGTAGCTCAAGGCGGCCGTGAAGCGCTGCAGGCGGGCGAAGAAGGGCGGGCCGGCGGCCGGCTTGAGAAAGTCCCTGAAGGCCAAATCAAAGGCCGCCGCGCCAACCAAATCGCCGCTTCGGAGGCTGACCCAGGACAGCAGCAGCCCGGAGCGGATGAAGTGGTCCAGCTTGGGCAGGCCCGCGGCCGGCTCGGTCATCAGTCGGCCGACGTCGAAGCACAGCACGATTTGATGGTTGCGCTCCTGGACGAACTCCTTGACCACCAGCTTTTTGTGCCGGGCCGAGCGTTTCCAATCGATGAAGCGGGTGTCCATGCCTTGGGCGTAGTCGGTCAGGCTGTCGAACTCCGAGCCTTCGCCCCGGAAAGGCTGGATTTTGCGGCCAGGGTCGGCCTCGCGGCTGAAAAAATTGAGCGCCGCCTCATGGAGGCCGGCGATGTTCTGGATCACGTCCACGCTGCGGCCGACTGGCGAAGAGGCCGAGAGACGGACCAGGCCCAAGGGGCCTGACCAGCGCAGCCACAAGGCTTTGACGAAAAACCGGCCCCGCCGGCGCGGCCGCAGCGGGAGGCTCAAGCTCAGCCGGCCCTCGCGCAGCAGCCCCGAGACGCTTGGCGACTCCAGCTCGGCCTCCAAAACGGGCCTTTGGCCGGCCGGCGGGCCGCCGTCCGCGCCGGGCTCCTCGTGGAGGCTGGTCAGCTCCAGGCAGGCCTCGAAGAAGGTCGGCCTGGCGCCGGGCGGCGCGGCGATTTGGGCCTCCGCTTGGAAGTCCAGGCCCAGCGGCAAGCGGCTGGGCATGGCGAGGACGTACGACAAGCGACCGCTGGGGAGCGAGGCGGCGTAATCGGCGGCCAATAGGGCCAGGCACAGGCCGGGCAGATAGAGCGCCAAGCTCCAGCGGCTCTCGAAGAGGGCCAACAGCAGCGCGGCCAGAGGCGCGGACAGGGCGAAGAGGACCGCGAAGCGCGGCGAAGGCCGCGCCATCGAGAGTCCGGCCGCCGGCAGGGCGTTCGCCGGGCCGGGCCCCGAGTCGCTTCCCGGGCCGTTCGTCGGGGCGCGGCTCATCGCGGGGCCGGGACCTGGGCGACGATGGCCTCGATGGCCTGGTCGGGCGTCACGCCGTCCATGTCGGAGGCGGCGGTCATGACCAAACGATGGCGCAGCAGGGGCGGGGCCAAGAACTTGACGTCGTCGGGCAGCGCGTAGTCGCGGCCCTGGACGGCCGCGCGCGAGCGGGCGGCCGAGGCCAGCATGGCGGCGGCCCGCGTGGAGGCGCCGGTTTCGATGGCGGGGTCTTGGCGGGTGCGGCGGACGATTTCGACGATGTAGGCCAGCAGGTTCTCGGAGAGCTTGACGGCGGCCGACGCGGCGCGGGCGTAGCGGATGTGCTCGGCGTTGATGACGGCCGTCAGGCCGAAGTCCTCCAGCTTGGGCATGGCCGAGCCTTGGCCGTGGCGGCGGACGATCTCCAGCTCGTCTTCGAGCTTGGGATAGTCCATGAAAAGCTTGAACAAGAAGCGGTCGAGCTGGGCCTCGGGCAGCGGGTAGGTGCCCTGCTGCTCGATGGGGTTTTGGGTGGCCGCCACCATGAACTCCTCGCCCAGATCGTAAGTTTGGCGGTCGATGGTCACCTTGCGCTCGTTCATGGCCTGCAGCAGCGCCGCCTGAGTCTTGGGCGGGGTCCTATTGATCTCGTCGGCCAGCAAAATTTGCGTAAAAATAGGACCCTGCGTCAGGATAAATTCATTTGTCTGAAAATTAAACAAGTTTGTGCCCAAAACATCGCCTGGCATCATGTCAGGTGTGAATTGGATGCGACCAAACTTAAGGTTCAGGGCCGCCGAGAAGGCTTGGACCAAAAGCGTCTTGCCGGTGCCCGGCACGCCTTCCAACAGGACGTGGCCCCCCGACAGCAAGCTTGTCAGGAGCAGATCGACCGTTTCCGAGCAGCCGACGACGACTTTGCCAATTTCATTTCTGACGCTGCCGACGATGGCGGAGATGAGATTGAGGTCCACCGGCCAATTGCTCCTTCCATAGGTAGGCCGACAGGGCGCAGGCGGCCAGGCTGCGAGCTTGGGGGTCGCGCTTGACCGCGGCTGCCTCGGCCAGCAGGTCTTGGGGCGAGATGGTCGCGCCTCTGGCGCGGCCGACGTGGTCGAGCCAATCGAGCAGCTCGCGCCAGGCGAGCTGCTTGGGGGCGTGCAGCAGCCGGCCGGCCTGCCGCACGGCGCTTTCGAGGTAGCCGTCGAGCACGGCCTCCCAGTGCCCGGCCTGGGTCAGCAGCCGGGCGCCGTTGGCGATGAGCTTGGCCTTGCCGAAGACCGGGACGGCGCCTTCGGTTCGGGGGGCGCCGAAGCGCAAGCCCGCGGCCCAAACGAAGATCAGAGACGACAAGACGGTCAGCGCGGCGGCGATGACCAGCGGGAAGCGCGTCAGCGACGAAACGAAGTCGTCCGGCGGCGACGGAGTCGTCGTCCGGCCGCGCTTCGGATAAGGCTCCTGAAAGACCACCGGCCCTGAGGCGCGCGAGTCGGCGGCGAGGCGGTCGTAGAGCTCGAGCATGAAGGCCGGGTTGCCCGGCCGGGCCAGACCCATGTTGTCGGCCACGTCGGGGTCGGCCAGCACGTAGAGGACCTGCTCGCGGAAGTCCTGCCCGCGGAGGGCCTGCTTGTCGCGCGACAGCCAGCCGACCAGCACGCCTTCCCGGTAGGCCACCAGCGGCTCGACCGAACCGTGGGCCAGCAGTTGGACGGGCGCGTCGCCCGCCAGGTTGGGCGCGACCCTCAACCGGTTGAGCGTCGGCGGCCCCAGGCCGGTCGCGCGCCGCACCGAGCCCGGCTGGAGGCCTTGAGCGGCGGCGTACTTGTCGAGCGCCTCCTCGTCGAGGCCGATCAAGGGGCCGGCCCAGCCCCGCTCGCGTCGGCTGGGGAAGAGCGGCGTCTGCTTGGGGAGGATCAGCAGCGCCAGCGGGCCGCGCGGGACGTTTTTGGAGGCCTCGCGCCAGGCCAAGCTCGTGATGGTCAGCAGCCGGTCGGGTCTGGGATCCGGATCGTCGGGATGCAGGCGGGCGACCTCGCGTCCGGTCCGCTCCATCAGGCCGTAGAGCCCGGCGAAGCCCACCGCCGAGGTCGTCCGGCTGCCGCCGGGTCCGGGGGTGCGGCCCCCGGGGCCTGCGTCTTGGCCGTCGAAGGCCGCGGACAGGCCCAAGAGGGCCAGCAAGGCGCAGCCCGCCAGCGCCGCGGGCAGCAGCCAGGCGGCCTTGCCGCCGGCCTCGGAGCTCGCCGGGGGCGTCACGCCGAGCCCGTCGCGGTCGGCGCGGCTTCGCCGCGGCCGCCGCGGGCGGCCGGGCTTAGCGAGGCCGCCAGCTCATTGAAGCGCCGCTGAGACGTCAGCCACTCCTCCGGGCCAGGGCGGCGCGAGCCGAACCAGCAGATTTCGACGGCGGCGACCAGCGAGGTCAAGGCCGCCTTGGCCTTTTGGTCCAAGTCCAAGCCGGCGGCGATTTCGCGGCTGGTCAGCGCCGGGGGAAAGGCCAGGCCGCGGCGCTTTTTGAGCTCCTCGATGGCCCCCAGCAGCAAAGCGTGCATGGCCTCGGCGTAGCTGCCTTGCAAGGCCAAGGCGTCGGCCGTCTCGCCGACGGCCGACAAGTCGACCGGCCTTGCCGCGGGCTTGGGGGCGCCGGCCGGCGGCCGGGCCGATTTGGGGATTCTGGACCGCGAATTGCGGATCAGCGCCGCCAGCAGGAGCAGGAGCCCCAGGGCGAGGGGGGCCGCCAAAAAGAGGCTGGGCAGCTTAATGGCGGAATAGGCGTCGTCGGAGTCTAATTTTTCGAAAACCTCCGGCTCGGTCTGCAAATTGAGCTCGGCGGCCACCTTCCGGAACGCGACGTCCGGCTCTTCGGCCTTGGCGGCGGCCGGCTGCAAGGCGGCCGCGCCGAAAAGCAGCCAGGCGAAAAAAAAAGCTCCCGCCAGGCCAAGAGCTGGTCGGATCGCGACGCCGGAAACGGCGGGGCTTGGAGGCGAGCAAACTGCAGGCATGGTTTTTTCGCTTTGGCGGCGGTCTTTGTCGGCGCCGAAAAACGCAGGCATTTTAGGACCCGGAGAGGCGAGGGCCGCCTGCGAGAGCAGGGCCATTCGGGCTGCAACTTCAGGAAGCGGCTTTGAGCCGCCGACCGGGCCTCTTTTGGCGCCCGGGTCAGGGCCAAAACGGCGAGCTTTGATCGTTAGGCAAAAAATCCATTTTTAGCTTGACGAACAATGCCTTGATAATCGGCGTCAAAGCTTGACGATATTGGCTTGGGCCGGTTTTGGGGGCCTGGCCCGGTTTTTGGCGCTTTGATCAGTTTTGATCAGTTTTGACGCCGGTTATCCAGAGATTGTTTAGGCCATCAAGCTGAAAAGATGGTTTTTACTAAAAAGACATCTTTGAGCCGCAGCTTGACGCTCACCATGGTCGACTATTTTATCTCTAATAAATATTATTTAGATTTTATAATAATATGATAAAAGTTTAGACTGACGATGACGCCGCTTGATTGTCGGCCTGGGGCAAATTTTGGGCGTCAGAGGCTTCGCGACGGCTTTCTTCGGCTTGAATAAACGCCGCGTAGCGCGGAATGATGTCGCTCGGCGGCCCGAAAGCTTTCACCTGGCCGTGATCAATCCAGAACAGCACGTCGCAATCCTCCACGGTGGTCAGCCGATGGGCGATGATGATGGAGGTGATGCGACCTTTGATGCGGGCGATGGTGGCTTTGATGATGTTTTCGTTGGCCTGGTCCAGCGCGCTGGTGGCCTCGTCGAAGATGACCACCTCCGGATCGGGAAACAAGGCGCGGGCGATGGCCACGCGTTGGGCTTGGCCGCCGGAGAGCGAGCTCGAGGTCGAGTTCAGCGGCAGGTCCAAGCCCAAGGGATGGACGGCCACGAAGTCGATGGCCGCCAGACGGCAGGCCTCGGCCGCCCGCGCCCGGTCGTAGGGTCGGCCCCATTGGCTGAAGGCCACGTTCTCGCCCAAGGTGCCGTCCATCAGCAGCGGATTTTGCGGCACAGAGCCCACCTTGGCGAGGGAGGCGGACAGGCCCGCCGGGGTCAGCTCGGCGCCGTCGACCAGAAAGCGGCCCGAGGCGGGCGGGCACAAGCCCGACAGCAGCAGGGCCAAAGTGCTTTTGCCGGCCCCGGAAGGGCCGACGAGTCCCGCGCTTTGGCCTTTGCGGACGGTCAGAGTCGCGCCGTCGAGGGCTTGGGCCTCGGAATGGGGATAGCGAAAAACCGCGTCCACGAGACTGAGGTCGCGACTGAACCGGAAGCCGGGGTCGGGCTCGGGCAGGGGCTCGGCCTTCTCGTGGCTGAAGGTTTCCAAAAGCTCCAGGCACATCAGGGCGCGGGGCTTGAGGCCGCGAAGGGCGACCGTGTAGGACAGGCTGCGGTTGACCGCCGGCAGAATGCGCCAGGCGGTCAGCATCAGGATGGAGGCGGCCGAGACTATTTCTTCCATGGGCATGCGTCCGGCCAGCAGGAGCACCACGATGACGCCGATGGTGCTGAAGCCCACGAACTCCATGATTTGAGGCGTGACAGTCGAGGAGAAGGCCAGATAGGTTCGGGCCGGCAAGCCTCTTTCGGCGGCGGCCATCATTTTGTTCAGCGTCGTCTCCTGCTGCCGGTAGGAGATGATTTCCCGGATGCCCTTGGTGAGGGCCGTCGTGGTCGCGTTTTCCTCGACCCAAGTGTCGGCCGACACTTGGCTGGCCCGGTCCAAATTGCGGCGGATGGTCAGGAAGACCAGCAGGCTGGCCATCGAAAAGCACAGCATCACCGCCAAGGTGAGCTTAGGCTGGGCGATCAGCAAGCTGACGAACAAAAACAGGCAGCACACCACGTTGGAGTGCAGCAAAAGCATCTGCAGCAGGAAAGTGGCTAAAATGAAGCGATTGGTAACTCGATGGATAACGTCGGCGCTTTCAGGGGAAATGTGCCAGTAGTAGCTTTGGTTCAAATAGCGTCGGATGGCCTCGCGGCCGATGTAGAGGGTCACTTTTTCCGAAAAAAGCGAGGTGCCCCGAGTGGTCCAGATGTTCAGGCCGGCCTTTAAGGCCACGGCCAGCACCATCAGCAGGCTGGCGAAGGCCACCAGGCGTCGGGGCGAGGCGCACAGCTCCGCCAGAAAAGGCAGATGCTTGAAGACCAGCTTGACGAAGGAGTTGTTGATGACCGCCTCGGGCGCGGCCACGCTCATGGCGAACAGAGAAATGGCCAGCAGCGTGACGGTCTCCACGACGGCGAAGGAGACCTGCCGCGCTAAAATTAGCCAATATGAGGCTTTGAGGCGGGGCGGCAGCAGCCGGTAGAGGCGCGTCGCGTCCTGGAAAAGGGTCGCCCAAATTTTTTTGGGCATCAGATGAGGCCGCGGCAGACTCACTTGGGACGGCCTTTGCGGCGGCGGCCGGCCGCCTTGGCTGGCGTTTTGCAGGGGGGCGCGGGCGCCTTGGGGGGCGTCTGCGCCGCGTCGGCCCCGCCGCCAAGGGCCGACCGGCGGCGCCGGCAGGCCAGAGTCAGCGTCGCGAGCCCGAGCGCCACGCCCGGCAGCGACAGCAGCTGGCCGCGGGAGAGCCAGAGATCGTCGAAGGGGCCCTGGCGTTCCTTGAGAAATTCCACCAAAAAACGGCCCGAAAAATACAAAATCAGAAAAAGGGCCGCCAAAGCTCCGCGGGGCCTGGCCTCGCGGCCCATGAGCCGGTCGGCGGCCAGCAACGCGCCCAGCAGGCCCAGCCCCAGGGCGCACTCGACCAGCTGGCTGGGGTAGCGGGGCGGGCAAAAGTCGGCCGGCAACCCGTCGTACCGGGGAAAGCGCACGGCCCAGAAGGCCTGGGTCGGCTTGCCCACGATCTCGGAGTTGAAAAAATTGCCCAGCCGGACCAGGCCGGCCCCCAGCGCGGCCGAAAAGGAAAAGCGGTCGGCCGCGTCGAGCAACGGCAAGCCCTTTCGGCGGGCGTGCCACCACAGGGCCGCGATCAGGCCCACGGCGGCGCCGTGGCTGGTCAGGCCGCCCTCCCAGACCTTGAAAAACCACAGAGGGTCGGCCTTGAGCAGATCGAAATTGTAAAAAAGGGCGTGCCCCAGACGGGCGCCCAAGAGCAGCCCGATGAAGCCGGGGACCAGCAGCTCGGAGGCCAGATCGTCGCCGTAGCCGGCCCGTCTGGTCTGCCAGCGGTAGAGGAGGTAGCCGCCGACGAAGACCAGCGAGAAAATGACCCCGTAATATCGGACCTGCAAGGGTCCGAAGGGCAGTCGAAACAGGACTGGGTCCAAATCCCAAACCGGCGTCATCCGGAGCCTTGAGGCGCGAGGCCTGGAAAAGCGAAAAGCCAAGGCCGAAGCCCCGGCTTTTCGCGGTTGACGGGCTCAAGGGGCCGGATCGGAGCGCAGTCCGCTCGATCCGGCCTCAGTCGAAGGGTTCGGAGCTCAATCGGTGACGTCGGTGCCGGAGAAGACGCCCAGCACGCGGCGGTTCTCGGCCCGGCCGGCGGCCGTGGAGTTGTCGGCGATGGGGTTGGACTCGCCGTGGCCCACGGCTTCAATTACCGAGGGGCTGAGGCCGAACTTGTCGATCAGCTCCTGGCGGATCGCGTCGGCCCGGCGCTGGGAGAGCTTGAGGTTGTAATCGTCGGCGCCGATGGAGTCGGTGTGCCCCTCGATGACCGCGGTCGTGCCGGGATGGTCGCACAGGAAGTCGGCGGCCTTCTTGATCTCCGGGTCATACTCGGGCTTGACGATGGACTTGTCGAAGTCGAACTTGACCTCGAGCCTGATGGTCCGGGTGATGGGGCAGCCGTCGGCGTCGACCTTGTAGCCGGCCGGGGGGCCGGGGCACTTGTCGTAGGCGTCGCAGACGCCGTCGGAGTCCTCGTCGGCGCAGGCCGACGGACCGGCGCCGATTTGGAAGGTCAGGCCGGCGGTGATCATCGGGGCGTTGAATTTGGCGCCTTGCTTTTTGCTGAAGCCGTAGGCGTCGTTGGCCTCAACCCGCAGGGCCACGACTTCGTTGAAGAAATATTTGAAGCCGATGCCGGCGTTGGCGGCGAAGGAGCGATAATTTTCATACCGCGGCTGATCGCGATTGATGAACTGGCCGCCGACGCCCAACGACACGTAGGGCGTGAAATTGCCGCCAAGATCGAAGTGGTGGATGGCGCTGAGGCGCAGCATCGTCACGTCGTTGTCGTAGACGCGGGGGCCGTAGTTGTCGAGGTTGAAGCCTGGCAGATAGTCGTCGTCGTCAAGATTGGGCGAAAAGTAGCCGAAAGCTTCCAAGCCCCAGTTTTTGGTGAAGTTGTAGCCGATGCCCAGGCCAAAGACCGGGCCGTCTTCAACAGCTATCTTATTGTTGGGAAACAGATAGCCGCCGGACAGCGTCAAATGGACCGTCTCGCCGCTCATTTGGGCGGCCGCCGGGCCCGGCAGACAAAGGGCCAGAGCCACAAACGCCAGGATAGCGAGCTTGATTTTCATTGAGAGTTTCTCCTGTAGGTTCGCCGGAATCTGGGCCGGTGCCGGCGAGGCTGGCCGCTGGGCCCGCCGCCGGTCGTCGGTCGACCGGATGAGGGTGGGGGTTCATGCCCAAAAATATGCCCAAAAAAGCGTCAAGACAAGGGGCCTGCCTGACCCAAAAGAGCGCCGAGGCGTCCGCGAGGGGCGTCCGGCTTGAGGCCGAGTTGGTCCTTCTTCGCCGCAAGCGCGGCCGCGGCGAATTTCGCCCAAAGCCGTGGCTTCAATTGCGCGAAGGGCGGCTTCCTGCCGAGCTGGCCGCGGAGGCGGGTCTCATTTGGAAGGTCCGCCGTGACCTTCGTCGTCTTCATTTTCATATCACAAGTCCGGCGCCAGGGCAAGAGGGAAATTTCAGGTCTGGACGGACATTCGTTAATTCGGCTAGCCGAGCTCCTTGGCGGCCGCCTGGCCGGCTCGGATTTTTTTGCCCTGGGGGCCGTCCAGGGCGGGCCGCCCCGGCTAGAGCCCCGCCGAATCAGCAAGTTTTGGCCATTGAGGCCACGGCGACAGAGTCGTCGAGCCGTGCGGCGACCTCATGGGGGCCCAAATCCGAGCCGCCAGGCCGGCCGGGCCTGGGTCAAGCCTGCCTGGGAAACATTTTTTCAGCCAACCTGAGATGCTCGTAAAAAGTCAAATTCGAAAAAAATGCAGTATTATTGAAAAATGAAAAAAATTAACAGGCGGCAATATCCAACCGGGCGGCCCAGGTGCGCTTTCGTGCCAGGATTTGACCTGACTCTCTAGGCTAAAACCAGGTTTTTAACTTTTCTTTACAATCACGAGCAGTTAGGCTTCAGCCGAGAAGGCGGGGCGAAGTACCCTTTTACGGAATTTGCCCGGCGATTTAGGGTAGATAGGGCCCTCTGCCATGGCGATCAGTATTTTAGTCGCCTATGCAAAATGGTCTTTTGGGGCTCGAAAAAAAAGAAAAAACAGCGGTTCTTCGGAAATTTTTTGAAATTTATGTATATTTAATTAAATGACAGTTTTATGATAAATTTATCCTATCACCACAGCATATTCAAATGTGATTTTATTAAAAGCCAATTATTTTACTAATGCAATAGGATACCACCTTTCATAAATTAAGTTCTTAAAATTAAGTTCTTAAAAATTCAAATAATGGTTAAGGAGATGGTCGTTTTATTTTAACTGAATGACTT
>JAISZC010000037.1 GCA_031269485.1 Deltaproteobacteria bacterium | reverse complement strand
TAAAATTGAACAGGCAGGCATTGTCAATATGTCCTATTACTACCTGTTCAGGGCGGTTTTCGGGGCTGATGGAGGCCAGGCTCAGGCCGTTGCCGACCGGTGATTGGACCCTTTCCCAGCGATTACAAGGACTTAGGTTGCCAGTCAAGAATGCGAGTCCAGAGGGGCCATTTCACAGGATTTATCCTGCCATTCCGGGTAGATAGGCCCTTTTGCAGGGGCGACTATTTAATCGTGTATATAACTTTTATTAAGTTTTATACAGATAAACAAAAAATTATATTTTTTATATTATGTTATTTTGGAAATAAATATCTAATAAATTAGCAAAAATCTAATTTTAGATCGCAAATTGAAATAATTTATGGATAAAATAAATAAAGAGATTTGATTTTAGTTTGGCCAAGAGTTTGGACGGATCTAGGTCGAGGCCGTCCTAAATCGGACGGCCTCCGCACAAATCTTCAAAACGCTCAGATGTCGAGCTCTCTGACGTTCAAGGCGTTCTCCTCGATGAAATCTCGCCGAGGCTCGACGCGGTCCCCCATCAGCACGGTGAAAATGTCGTCGGCGTCCACGGCGTCCTCGACGCGAACCTTAAGGAAGGAGCGCTTGGCCGGGTTCATGGTCGTCTCCCACAGCTGCGGGGGGTTCATTTCGCCCAAGCCTTTGTAGCGCTGCACTCGCAGGCCTTTTTGACCGGCCGCGACCATGTCCTCGAGGAGCTCGTTTTCGCTTTCGAGCTGATAGCGGCGGTCCTTGTGCTGGATGACGTAAGGCGGCGAGACGGACCCGGCCGTCTTGTCCTTGAGGCGACGGTATTTGCGGAAAAGCTCGCCGGTCTGGAAATCGAGATTGAGCGTCAGGCGCTTGCGCTTGTCGTGGACGGCGGCCACCTTGAGCCGGTAGCCCGTCGAGGCGGGGGGCTCGTCGCCGACGGCGCCGTCTTCGGCCGGGAGCGGCGGCGCCGGCGGCAGGGGACCCTCGACGTCCAGGCCGGACCTGGTCAGCTCCTCGGCCAGCCGGGCGGCGAAAGCCTCGTCCGCGAAGCCGGCGGGCGTCTTTTCCAGGGCCTCGCGGACCAAGGCCCACAGACGCGAGGGGAAGCCCCGGCGGGCGTAGCGTTCCCTGAAGTCGCGCTCGGCGATGAGGGCGTCGAGGAATTCCTTCAAAGCTTCCTTTTCCAGGCGCGTCCCGTCCGGGCCGACGAGGCTCCGGTCGTCGACGTAGCGGGCCATGGTGTAAGCTTTCAAGCTCGCGTCGTCTTTGAGGTAGAGCTCTTTTTGGCCGCTTTTGACGCCGTAGAGGGGCGGCTGGGCGATGTAAAGATGGCCGCGCTCGATGAGTTCGGGCATCTGGCGGTAGAACAGGGTCAAAAGAAGCGTTCTGATGTGGGCCCCGTCCACGTCGGCGTCGGTCATGATGACCACCTTGTGGTAGCGGAGCTTGTCGAGGTTGGCGCCGGCCGAGCCGCTGGGGCCGATGCCGGTGCCCAGGGCGGTGACCACGTTGCGGATTTCCTGGTTGGAGACGATGCGGTCGAAGCGGGAGCGCTCGACGTTGAGGATTTTGCCGCGCAGCGGCAAGATGGCCTGAAAGCGACGGTCGCGGCCCTGCTTGGCCGAGCCGCCGGCCGAGTCGCCCTCGACCAGAAAGAGCTCGCATTGCTGGGGCACCTTGGACTGGCAGTCGGCCAGCTTCCCGCACAGGGAGTTGCCGGCCGTGCCGCCCTTGTTGCGGGCGATGTCGCGGGCCTTGCGGGCCGCCTCGCGGGCCCGGGCCGCGTCGACGACCTTGCTGACGATCTTTTTGGAGATGGACGGGTTTTCTTCGAAAAAGTTCGAGAGCTTTTCGTAGACCAACGTGTCGACCAGACCCTTGACCGCGGCGTTGCCCAGCTTGCCCTTGGTCTGGCCCTCGAACTGGGGCTCGGGCAGACGCACGCTGATCACCGCGGCCAAGCCCTCGCGGACGTCGTCGCCGTCCAAGTTGGAGACCTTGAGGTTTTTGGGGACGTTGGGCGATTGCAAGTATTGGTTGACGGACCTCGTCAGGGCGGTTTTGAAGCCGGACAGATGAGTGCCGCCTTCGGCGGTGTTGATGTTGTTGGCGAAGGAGAGCACTTGCTCGGAATACGAGTCGCTGTACTGCAAGGCCGCCTCAACCATTATATCGCCGCTGCGGCCTTCGAGATAGACCGGTTTGTCGTGAAGCGCCGATTTTTGCCGGTTGAGGTGAGTCACGAACTCAATTAGTCCACCTTTGTAATGAAATTCTTTTTGTTCCGAGGTCCGTTCATCAAGAATGCTGACATAAAGGCCTTTGTTGAGAAAAGCAAGTTCGCGCAGACGCTTGGCGAGGATCTCGAAGTCAAATTCGGTGGTTTCAAAAATGGTGGCGTCGGGCTTGAAATGGACCATGGTGCCGGTCTTTTCGACGCGGCCGACCAGCGACAGAGGGGCGACCGGGGCGCCGCGCTCGAAGCGCTGGCGCCAGCGCTGGCCGCCGCGCTTGACTTCGACCTCCAGCCATTCCGACAAGGCGTTGACCACCGACACGCCCACGCCGTGGAGGCCGCCGGACACCTGGTAGGTCTTCTTGTCGAACTTGCCGCCGGCGTGCAGCTTGGTCATGACCACCTGGACGCCGCTGACCTTTTCGGTGGGGTGCAGATCGACCGGAATGCCTCGGCCGTTGTCCTTGACCTTGACCGTGCCGGCTTGGGTGATGGTCACCTCGATGCGGTTGCAGAAGCCGGCCATGGCTTCGTCGATGGAGTTGTCGACCACCTCGTAGACCAGATGATGGAGGCCCTGGCTGGAGACGCTGCCTATGTACATCGAAGGCCGGACGCGCACGGCCTCCAGCCCTTCAAGAATTTGGATGTTGCCGGCGCCGTAGTCGGCGCCGACGTCAAGCTGACTCATCTAGGTTCCTTTCGGCGGTGACGGGCGGCCTGAAAAGACGGCGGGTCGTTCCCGGCCTGACCGCCGAAAAACGGCGGCCAAAAAACAGGCGAGCCGCCGAGCGGGGCGCGGGCGGCCAGCCAAGAGCGGCGCTCCGTCTTCGGCCGCGCGTCCTGGCGGCGCGGCCGAGGAGGGGGCCTACTGGTTGACGGTCATGCTCATGATTATGCCGAAATAGCCTGGATCCTCCGGTCCGGTGAACAGGTAGGGCACCTTGCCTTCCTTGAGCTGGATGGTGATCCGGTCGCTGCGCATGTTCGACAGAGCTTCCACGAAATGCAAGGGGTTGAAGCCCACCGAGGTGATGTCCGGGCCTTGGTACTCGACGCGGAGCTTCTCTTCGGCCTTGCCCAAGTTGGGGTTGGTGGAGCCGATGGTCAGCAGGTCCTCGGTGAAGGTAAAGATGGCCACCCGGTAGCCGGCGTCGGTCATGATGACGATGCGCTTGAGAGCGTCAAGCATTTCCTTGCGCTGCACGTAGACGAGCTTGTCGTTGGAGGTCGGCAAAATGGTCTTGTAGTCAGGAAAACTTCCTTCCAGAAGGCGCACGACCAGAAAAGCGGTGTCGGTCTTGGCCGCCAAGCCCGAGACGGACGACAGGCCCAGAGAGATCCTGTCGACGGTTTCGGCCAAATTTCTTAGCTCCTGCATGCCTTTGCGGGGCACGATGATGCCCGATTCGAGCTCGAAGGGCTCCTGACTCCGGATGGGGATGGTGGACACGTTGAGACGTTGGGCGTCAGTGGACACCAGGCGGAAGCGTGTTTCGTCGTCTTCTTCCTCTTTGATCAGATATATGCCCGCGAGGTTATAGGTGTCTTCACCGGCGGACACGGAAAACAGAGTCTTATTGATGGCGTCGATGATGTCCCGGCTTTCAAGCTCTATAAAGTTGACATCCTCTATTTCTGGTGTTTTTGGGTAATTCTCTGGCGACAGGCCGAAAAGAGAAGTGTTGAACGAGCCGCAGTCGAGTTCAACGGAATAATTGTCCGATTCCTTCAAAAGCACAACATCGCCCGAACAGGAACGGATCAAGTCACGAAAAGTTTTGAAGGGCACGGTCAATGTCCCCGGCTCGATCACCTCGGCCGGGAAGCGGCCCTTAAAGGTTGTTTCCAAATCCGTGGCCGTCAGAGTCATTTCGCCATCTGCCGCGGCAATATGGATGTTGTTGAGGATCATAATGGAGGTGCGCTTTTCGGCCACGGTTCCGGCTTGATTAAGACCTTTTTGAAGATCATCTCTTTTAATTCTGAACTGCAGCATGAGGCCTCCAAATTAAAACAAAAAAATGAATAATAAAAAACACTAATTTATTAAAATTAGGACAGCAGCTAGGGCGGTTTGGGGACGACGGAGACGCCGGGCCTGAGAGCGGTCCAAGACACGAGCCGAAGCGGCCCGCACGGCGCAAGAGCCGTCCAGGTCAAGCGCCGGCGGTCGGGGGCGCCCGTTGCGGCCGTGTCAGGGGCAATATACCACATGTCGCTTGGGGCTCCAAGATCTTTTTCGCCTATGGACTGGAGATCGCCGTCCCCGCACGGCGGCCGTCTCTCGCCGCCCGCCGTGGACTGAGCCCGCCGCCTCGGCAGGGTTGGCCGCGGCTCGCGCGAACCGCGCGGCGGACCGGCGAGTCCGGCGGCCTCGTCGTCCGACGGCCGCAGACGTCGGCGCCCTGCGAGGCCTTTCTTGGGGCCGGCGTCGCCGCGCGCGCCGGCCGACAAGGCTGACGTCCGGCCGACCGGCGCAAGCGAGCACCGCCGTTTCGGCGGAATTCGTCGACGGCGAGCGGAGCTCCGGAATCTGTAACTTTATATAAAGGACAAAACAAGGAGGGCGGGCCCCGCTCCG
>JAISZC010000035.1 GCA_031269485.1 Deltaproteobacteria bacterium | reverse complement strand
GAAGCGTAGTAATGGAAACACCCAATGCTTTTGCAGCTTCGCCTATGGCAACAATAGTACCCATAATGGATATTATTGCACTAGGTATGGATAGATGTCAAGAGAACTGTTCCAACCCTCGAAGGGCCCAGGGGCGGCCTTCGCCGGCCGCGAGGACCTTGCCGAGTCCCGGGCGGCCCTCGGGAGGCGACGGTCTGCTGGCGGCTCCCCGGGCGTCAAGGGCGCGAAAAGCCGAAGTTTCGGGCGTCGGCCTCAAGCCTTGCGGAGCGCCGGCCTCAGGCCTTGGGTTCCGCGTCCTCCGTCGCGGCCGGCTGGCCGGCCAGGACGATTTCCGGCCAGACCAGCGGACGGCGGTTGATGGAGCGTCGGAAAAAGGTGCGCGTCTCGCGCCTGAGGGCCTCGTTGAGCTCGTTGAGCTCCGCGGGGGAGGCCGGGCCGGGCCCGCGGCTCCGGCGCCAGGCCTCCAAGGTCTCGGAGGCGGTCAAGGCCGCCTCCAGCGTCAGATCCGGCTCGTCTTCGTAGAGCACCCCGTGGATGTTGACGCGGAGGGGGGCGAGCGGGGCCAAAGTTTCGGAGTCGAGAACCGCCACGACGTAGACCAGCCCGCTTTCGGCCAGACGCAGACGGCGCCTGATGACGGGATCTTCGTAGCGGCCCAGGCGGTTGCCGTCGACCAGGAGCCGACCGGTGCGCTCCAGCGGCCCCAGTTCGGCGCGGCCGTCGGGCCACAGCGAGAGCCGGCGTCCGTTGGTGAGGATTTTGACGTGGTCCGCCGCCATCCCCAGGCTCTTGGCCAGCTCGGCGTGGGCGGCCAGCTGCCGGGGCTCGCCGTGGATGGGCGCGAACCATCGCGGCCGGGCGAGGCTGAGCAAGAGCTTGAGCTCCTCGGCTTGGCCGTGGCCGGAGGCGTGGACGCGCCTGTAGCGGTTGTCGACCACCTTGGCGCCCAGGCCGTGAAAGAGGTTGACGAGGTTGGCGATGGCCCGCTCGTTGCCGGGTATGACGCGCGCCGAAAAAATGATGGTGTCACCGGGCTGGACGGTGATGTGCTTGTGCTCGCCGTTGGCCATGCGGGCCAGAGCCGACAGGGGCTCGCCCTGGCTGCCGGTGACGACGGCGGCCACTTGGCGGTCGTCGAGGGCCTGGGCCTGCTGGGCGTCGACCATGTCGTCGGCCGACAGCTCCAAATATCCCAGCTCGCGGGCCAGGGCCACGTTGCCGATCATGCTGCGGCCGTCGAAGAGCAGCTTGCGGCCGGACGCCTTGGCCGCCCGGGCCGCCTGCCTCAGCCGCGAGAGGCTCGAGGCGAAGCAGGCCAGCACGACCCGCCCTTCGGCCTCGCGGAAAATGTCCGTCAGCGTCAGGCCCACCTCGGCCTCGGTCAGGCCCGTGCCAGGCACGTCGGCGTTGGTCGAGTCCGACATCAGGCACGTCACCCCCGCCGCGCCGTAGCGGGCGAAGGCGAAAAGGTCCGTGCGCTCTCCTTCGGGGGCGCCGAGGTCGATTTTGCAGTCTCCGGTGTGCACCAAGGTGGCGGCCGGCGTGGTCGCCGCCAGGGCCACGCCGTCGAGGATGGAATGATCGACGGCGATGAACTCCAGCTGGAACTGGCCCAGGGCCAGGGTTTGGCCGGCTTTGATCTCGACGAGACGGGGGTCGGCGATTTGGCACTCGTCAAGGCGCTCTTTGGCCAAGGCCAGCGTCAGGCGCGTGCCGAAGACCGGCGCGTCAATCTCCTTCAAAAGATAGGCCAGAGCTCCGATGTGGTCCTCGTGCCCGTGCGTGAGCACCACGCCGCGGATTTGGTCGCGGCGGGAGATCAGATAGGAGAAGTCGGGGATGATGAGCTCGACCCCCGGCTGGCCGGCCTCGGGGAACATCAGCCCCGCGTCCACCACCACCACGTCCTGATCATAGGACAGCGCCATGCAGTTCAGGCCGATTTCGCCCAAGCCCCCCAAGGGGACCACTTCCAAGGGCAGTTCCCCCGCCGGGCGAAAGTTGGCCGGCGGTTCCGCGGGCGCGGGGCCGTCGAGATAGGGGGTTGAGGTCACTGGCGAGAGCTCCTTGGCCGTTGGCCGGCCGCCCTCCGGGCGGCCGGCGGCGGGGTACGTCCGCTGGCGCGCGGCCGAACTGGCCTTAAAAGGTTCAGAGAGAAAAAGCTTCCGGAGGAAAAGCTTCCGGAGAAAGAGCCGCCGGAGGCAAGCGGCCTCCGGATAAAAAGCGGCCGAAGATCAGGCTCTCTGAGGAGTCGACCTTTGGCCGCGCCGCGGGCGCCGGGGGTTTTGCGGCTCAAAACTTGAGGCTCAAAAGTTGTTGAGGCCGGAAAAATCAAGCGAATTGATGGCCCTCGTCAGGGCGTCGCCCAAAATTTCCGAGCCGCCCATGTCGCCCAGCAGCTTGAGCTTGGAGCTCTCGGCGAAGCTGTTGCTGCGGTGGACCAAGTTGAGGCCGGGCCGATCGATGACGGCCTCCAGAGAAACCCGGCTCAGCAGATCCGAGCCGACCACGTCGATCGACAGCTCCTTGACGATGATCGTCACTCGGGCCTTGGCGCCGGCGGTGTCGGGCTGCCCCGCGACGCCCATGCCCCCCAGCTTGGCCTTGACGGCCTCGTAGACCATGACCGGAACCGTCAGGTGGCTCAGCGAAACGGTCGCGCCGGTCGGGAAGGCGGTGGTCAGATCGACTTGGCCGCCCTGGCTTTCTCGAAAAAGGTCGCGCGAAAGGGCCTCCGGGCCGACGAACTGGCCGCCGGGACGCAAATCCTGCACCAGCAGCTGCACCGTGGCCGGCGTCAGCGGAGCGCCGCCTTGGGGCCTGAATTCCGCCACCAGACGCTTGGCCGAGGTGCAGCCGGCGAGCGCGAGCGTCATCAGGGCGATCAGAAGAAGGCCGATCAGCTTGGTTTTCATGAAAAATCCTCTGCAAGGCCCCCGCGGCTTGAGTCGAGGGCGCGAAGTGTTCCGCAAGCCTGAGGTTGTTCGAGGCTTGGCGGCGAAAAGGCGATGGCGCCGAGGCGTCCGGCCGTCTCAGGCCGGCCGGCGGCCGTCGAGCAGATGGCGGCCGATGGCCGCGACCATCAGGGCGTGATCGATGAGGCCCTCCGTGATCAAGTCGGCCAGCCGCTCTTCCGGGACCAGCTCGAGCTCGAGATCCTCGTTTTCGTCGAAGCAGGTCGCGCCGGCCGGGCGGGCGCCTCGGGCCACGAAGGTGTGGATGGCGTTGCCGAAGAGCGCCGGATTCGGGTTGAGGCTGCACAGGAGCCGAAAGTCGGCCGCCGACCAGCCGGTCTCCTCCATCAGCTCGCGTCGGGCCGTCTCTTCCGGCGACTGGCCAGGCTCGACCACGCCGCCGGGCAGCTCCAAGCTCAGCCGCCGGGAGCCGTGGCGGTATTGGCGGACCAGCACCGCCCGCCCGTCGTCGGTCAGCGGCAGGACGTTGACCCAGTCCGGCGCGGCCAGGCACGAAAAATTCTTTTCCAGGCCGTCCTTGGGCGAGCGGCAACGGCGCCGGAGCACCTCGAAGACCGGCGTTTGCAGGACCGGACTGTCTCCCAAATGCTCCCAGAGCTTGACTTGGGCCATGGTCAAACCACCTCGACGGCTTTGTGCCGCTTCTTGCCGGCCCGCAGCACCACGCGCCCGGCCGCGAACCATTGCGCCTCCCGCACCGGGGCGTTCTCCTCCGACGGGCTGACCGGCCGCTCGTCGGCGTAGGCCCCGCCTTGGCGGATCAGGCGTCGGGCCTCGCCCTTGGAGGCGGCCAAGCCCGCCAGCACGAACAGCTGGGCCAGATCGGCCCCTTCGAGCTCGGCGCGCGCGATGGACGCGGTCGGGAGGACGGCTGCCCGGCCGGCGACGGTCAAGGCGGCCAGCTGAGAGGAGGTCGCCACCTCGCCGGCGGGATCGGCCGCGCCGAAGGATTTGACGGAGGCGGCGTAGGCCTCCGCGGCGGCCTGAGGTCCGTGGCAGGCGGCGGTGACCTCGTAGGCCAGGATTTCCTTGGCCCGGTTGATGAGCTGGCCTGGGCTGACGGCCAGACGGCGGCACTCCTCCAAGGGGAGGTAGGTGAACAGGGCCAGCAGGCGTCCCGTCTCCTGATCGTCGACGTTGCGCCAAAATTGATAAAAATCGTAGACCGAGGTCTTGGCCGCGCTGAGCCAGACGGCCCCGGCGTTGGTCTTGCCGAACTTTTCCCCCGTGCGGGGGTCCAAAAGCAAAGGCATGGTCAAGCCTGCGGCTTCGCCGCCGGCGGACCGGCGGATGAGCTCGACGCCGGCGACGATGTTGCCCCACTGATCTTGGCCGCCCAACTGGAGCTTGCAGCCCCTGGTCTGGTGGAGCACCAGAAAGTCGTAGGCCTGCATGATCATGTAATTGAACTCAAGAAACGAAAGGCCGGTTTCCAGCCTTGACTTGTAGCAGTCTGCGGCGAGCATGCGGTTGACGGAAAAATGACGGCCGATGTCCCGCAAAAAGCTGACGTAGTTGAGGTTCAGCAGCCATTCGCTGTTGTCCAGCAGCTGCGCCCGGCCGTCGGCCAGGCTCAGAAAGCGCGCGGCCTGAGGCTTGACGCCGGCGAAATTGGCGGCGACGGTTTCGACGGTCATCAGCTTGCGGGCGTCGGCGCGCCCGCTGGGGTCGCCGACCATGGAGGTGCCGCCGCCGATGAGGGCGACGGGCCGATGGCCGGTGCGGTCCATCCAGGACAAGGCCATCAGCGGCAGCAGATGGCCGACATGAAGGGAGTCGGCGGTGACGTCAAAGCCGATGTAGCCGACGACCTCCTCTTGATCGAAGAGCGCGGTTATGGCCGCCTCGTCAGTGGCTTGATACACGAATCCGCGTTCCAGCAGCGTCTTGTAGGTGTTCAAACGGGGCATCGCCTCTCCTGAGCGGCAAAATTGCGTGGCGGCGCGGGCGCCAAGACGGCGGCGGGCCGCCGGGCGCCCAAGCCTGTTTCGTCCGGGCGCTTGGGGAGAAGCCGAAATCTTCCGTTCTCTCCGTCGGCGGCCGTTTTTCGTCCGCCCTGGCCGCCGTCGGCCCGGGCCTGAGCCGGGTCGCAAGCCTGGCGTTCTTAATGATCTGACCTCGCGGGCGCGGCAAGCCGGAGGACCCCGCGGGCCTGGCAAAAAAAGTTGCCCGGCGCGAGCGTCAGGGCCGGTCTCTGGGCTATTGTCTTTGGGCCGCGAGCGGCTTCAGGTCACCGCATCCGTCGGGCGTCTCGGACAAAATTTTTGGCTTCATCGAAAAAAATCAGGACTCCGTCCGTTGACCATCAGGGCCGTCTTCCAAATTCGTGAGCCGGCCCCTTGAAACTTTTTGGCGTAAATCGGAGGCCATTGCCTCAAATGGCAGGTATTTTTAAATTCATCGAGAGAAATTTATATATGTTTATTCGATTCAAAGACCTTTAAAGAGTTCTCGATGCCACTGCAGGACGGCTTCAATGGTGCTGACCAGAAGCGATTTGCCGAAACGACGTGTTTTAGACATATAATATGATTTTTTTGTATTTAATAAGCTAGTAGATAAGCTGAGCCTTAGTTGTACAGAGATAATCGTCTCTACAAATCTCTTCAAACTCGTCTATCCTGATTAGCATTTCTTTCATAGTTATTTTCAATATTTATATTTTTTAAAGATATATACTACAGCTGTGATGGTCTAATCCTTGCTATTTCATCATAATTAACCATAAACCCCCGAGTCTTGACCAGAGGATTAGGGAATTCTTTAGTGGTAACTAGTCTATAATTTTGGTGATATTGCCAGCGTAAGTCAAATAAAATTCGCCATCTTTATGGATATATTAAAATTATATAAAAAATATTATTGAAATTAAAAAATATTAGGCAATTATATTTCGGCGGAACGCCTGAGTCGAGACTTGCAGCCACGGCTTCTTAATAGATGGGCAAAACCCCCATTTTCAGCTTGAAAAGTCAAATAATCGTATAATAGCTATCAAGCTTGACGATTTCGATCATGCCCTGGGTTTTTGCCTTTTGATCCGTCTTCGCCACCGGCGCGGCGCTTGGTCGTCCTGGAGCGGAAAAATTGGCCCTCGGCCTCGACGGGTCGTCAGACTGCTCGCCAGCGCGCCTGGCCGGGCCAAGGTTTCGGCTCCGGGCGCCGTTTGGCCTGGCGGCCTCGGCGGCGCAGACGGCGTCAAGGCGGCGGGAAAAGCCGTCTTGGGGCGAGCCCGCCGCTTTGGCGGCGGCCGTGTTGACGGAAGCGTTTGGCGGCGGAGCAGGCGAGAGAACCGCCGTCAGGCGGGCCAGAGAACCTGTCTGGCGGCGAAACCTGGCGGCGAGCCGTGAGCTGGAGGCCCGGCTCGATTCGGACGCCCGCGTTACGGTCCGGGACGACATTGGGGCGCAACCGCGACGCGGCGGCCGGCTTGAGGCTCGCTTGGGCCGTTGAGGTCGTTTATACCTGATTTTGGACGGAAAATCAAGGGTTTTGCGAAAAATGACGCGTTTTTGGCTCTTTGCGGACCCGCGCCGGAAAGGGTTCCAGGCGCCGCGGCGAGCCGTCCGCCAAAAACCGGCTGAAGGCGACCAAGCCGGTGCGCGGCCCACGAGGCTCAAATTAGATTAATTTATAAAATTTATTTATATAAACGAATTAATTATTCGTTATAATATATAAATCATTAATTTATTTTAATAACTCATAAAGTTTAAATCAATCGGCTTTCGGAGAGCCGGCTTTAGCCGCCGTCCGGGGGCGCGTCGCGCCCTGTTCCGGCGGCGGCAAAGGAGTCCGGCTTTTAAGGCGGACCGGCGGCTGCGGTCCGCTGACGCGCCGCCGCCGCCTGGCCGCCGAGGGGCCGGCCCCCGCGGCCCGCGTCAGCCGAAGCCCGAGCAAAAAAAAACTGGCTTCCCGCTCGTGAATATGCTAAGCTGAGTCGTTTTCGGTGCGTGGGCCGCCTGCGGGCCGTCGCGAAAGCGCCAAGGCCGAAGGGCGGCGTCTCGCGCGGCGGGCGCGACAAGGTCACTTTTTTTCGCCGTGGCGGCTTGGCGCGCGCCCCAAGAGCGTCCAATCGAGCGCCGGGGCGCCAAGCCTCTCGCTCCAGGCCCATTGGACGCTCTTGACCGTCAGGCCTGTCGAGCGCCTGAGCGAAAGCGTCAAGACGGCAAGCTGCAAAGCCCATTTGACGTTCAAGTCTTATTTGGCTCGTCAAGCTGAAAAAATAGGCTTTTGCGCTCATTTTTGGGAGGACGGCGGGCCTGGCGCCGCCGACCGGTTTCGTCGAACATCGTCGGGGCGTGGCGCAGCCTGGTAGCGCATCTGCTTTGGGAGCAGAGGGCCGGAGGTTCAAATCCTCTCGCCCCGACCATCTGAATTTGACGCTCAACTGGTCGCTTAAGACGTTTTTTGGGCCACTATAAAGAGCAAAACTTCAAACCCGGGCGCTTTGGACAGCGAACCGGGTTTTTTTGGGCAGCCGCCATTAGGCGCCCAGGTGGACCGGCCACCGCCGGACCCAGCGCGTCTATTATTCGCCGTGCTGATGACCAAAGGGAACCACAAACAATGTCAAAAAAGCGAGTTTTTATGATTTTTGCAGCAACAGTCTCCGCCTTGGTGCTGACCATCGTTGTTTCCGGACTGGCTTGGGCCCAGGAAAAGCCGGTCAGGACCGTGGCTGTCTTTGAGACCAACCAAGGGACTTTCAAGATCGAGCTTTATGATGATCTGGCGCCTAAAACCGTTGATAACTTCACTAAGCTCATCAAAAAGAAATTTTATGACGGCGTCATATTCCATCGGATCATTTCCGGTTTCATGATCCAAGGCGGCGACCCCACGGGCACCGGCGCCGGCGGACCCGGCTACGTCATCGACGACGAGTTCGGCGAAGGCCTGATTCATGACGCGGCGGGCATTTTGTCGATGGCCAACGCCGGTCCGGACACCGGCGGCTCGCAGTTTTTCGTCACCTTGGGCCCCGCCCGCTGGCTCGACGGCAAGCACGCCATCTTCGGCCATGTCGTCGAGGGCTTGGACGTGGTGGAGGCCATCGGCGGCGTCAAGACCGACGGCCGCGATCGGCCGGTCGAAGAAGTCAAGATCCTCAAGCTGACCTTGGAAGGCCAGCAGTAAGACGGCCGCGGACGGGCCCGCGAACGGGCCCGTCCGCTCTTCGCCCGGCTGTCTTGGCCGGCTTTTTTTTGCGCCTTCGATTTTTTTCTCTTTTGGCCCCGCCATTTCCTCTTCTTTTTTTCGTTGCTTTCGACGGTCTCGCGGCGGCCGAGCGTCCGTGCGTCCCGGCCGGACACGCCGGCGCCGCCGCGCGGCAGTTGACGCCCTCCGACGTCTGTGCTATGCTTTCGCCGAACCTCAACGGGGTGGTTGGTCTTATAATTTTTATCGCTAATTGGCTATCTTTAGTCGTCATCTAGAGATTATGATTAAATTGTGTATAGGTCTATAATTATAAATTATTCTCATATATATTGATTAGCGTCACAATTTTTTTTATCGAGGTACCATTTTATGGAAACGATAGCTTTAATTGTTGCAAAAATTAGTAATTTTGTTTGGGGACCCTGGATGCTGATTTTTTTAGTCGGCACCGGTGTTTTTCTATCTTTTAGGCTCAAATTTTTACAATTTACCCAGCTGAGTTATGCCTTGAAGCTGGCCCTCGTGCCCAAGAAGGGCGTCGGGATAGGGGACGTCAGCCACTTCGGCGCCTTGATGACGGCGCTGGCCGCCACCATCGGCACCGGCAACATCGTGGGCGTGGCCACGGCGGTCATCATAGGCGGGCCTGGGGCCGTCTTTTGGATGTGGGTGACGGCCATCTTCGGCATGGCCACCAAATACGGCGAAGCCGTGCTGGCCATCAAGTACCGGGTCACCGACAAAACCGGCCACATGGCCGGCGGACCGATGTATTTTTTGGAAAAGGGCCTCAACGCCAAAGCGCTGGCCGTCTTGTTCGCCGTCTTCGGGGTGATGGCCTCTTTCGGCATCGGCAACATGAGTCAAAGCAACTCGGTGGCCTACAACATCCAGGAGGCCTTCGGCGTGGCGCCGTGGATCAGCGGACTGCTGCTCGCCGCCTTCACGGCGGCCGTGGTGCTGGGGGGCGTCAAAAGCATCGCGGCCACCTCCAGCGTCGTGGTGCCCTTCATGGCGGTCTTTTACGTGACCGTGGGTCTGTTCATCATCATCCTCAACCTCGACCAGCTGCCCTTGGTCATGGGCACGATCTTCTCCTCCGCCTTCTCGCTTCACGCCGGCTTCGGCGGCCTCGTCGGGACGACCATCAGATACGGCGTGGCCCGCGGCGTTTTTTCCAACGAGGCCGGCATGGGTTCGGCCCCCATCGCCGCCGCCGCGGCCGTGACGGATCATCCCTGCCGGCAGGCCCTGGTGTCCATGACCGGAACTTTTTTGGACACGATCGTCGTGTGCTCGGTCAACGGCATCGTTTTGGTGATGGCCGGCCTGCATTCCGGCGCCACCACGGACATGGCCGCCGCGCTGACCTCCAAATCTTTCGATCTGTTCTTGCCTCGCTTTGGCCAGCTGGCTGTGACCATTTCGTTGATATTTTTCGCTTATTCTACTATTCTAGGTTGGTCGTATTATGGCGAACGATGTCTTTATTATTTAACAGAAAGCAAGCGAGCTAGCTTGATTTATAGACTTATTTTTTCAATTTTTATCTTTATCGGCGCTACTGTTAAACTTAGTCTGGTCTGGGATATTTCAGACGCTTTTAATGGGGCCATGGCCATTCCAAACTTGATTGGTTTAGTTTTCTTGTCCGGCGTTATTGTCTCTCAGACTAAGGAATTCAACGAAAATTTCTTAAAAAAGGAGCGCTTTAACAAATAACACGGCCGGCCCGGCGGGCCGGCCGTTTCCGGGCTGGCTCGTCTCGCTCTGACGACCAAGGCCGACGTCCCGTCGAAGTCGGGCGTCGGCCTTTGATGATTCGCAAAACGCGAAAAAACGAAAAAAGGAAAAAGGCCAAAAAGGAAAAAAGCCAAAAAGGAAAAAGGCCAAAAAGGAAAAAGGCCGACGCCGAAAAAACCGCGGCCGGCGGCCGGGTCCGCCCCGAGCGGTCGCGGCGGGCGCTTAGATCGGCCGGCCGCGGAAAGCCACGGAAAGCTGCGGCGGTCCGGGCGAGGAGGCCTTGCGCTCGACGGCCGTCAAGCTGGCGTTCATGCTGCCGGTGCGGTAGCCCGCGAGATCCGCCGCGGTGTACGTGAAGCCAAGCTCCAAAAAGCGCTTGGCGACGAGCGGGCGGACGGCGGGGGTCGTCAGGAGGGCCAGGCCTTCGTCGTCGGTCTCGATGCGGGCCAGATCCCCGTGGTCGTGGAATCTCACCCGGACCTGCCGCAGGCCCAAAGACAGCAAAAAGGTTTCGGCCAGATCGACTTTGCCCAGCCTCTCGGGCGTGATGCGCTCGCCGTAGGGGAAGCGCGAGGCCAGGCAGGCGAACGAGGGCTTGTCCCAGGTCGCCAGGCCCCGAGCCTTGGACAGTTGCCTGATGTCGTCCTTGGTCAGGTTCGCCTGACGCAGCGGACTCAAGATCCCCAGCTCGGCCAGGGCCTGCAGGCCCGGGCGGAAGTCGACCTCGTCGTCGACGTTGGAGGCCTCCACCACGTGGGGCAGGCCCGCTTGGGCGGCTGCGAGCTTGATTTTGGCGAAAAGCTCGCGTTTGCACAAGTAGCAGCGGTTGGGCGGATTGGAGGAAAATTCCGGGATGTCGAGCTCTTCCGAATCGATCAGGATGTGCCGCAAGTTCAGCTGGCGAGCCGTGGCCTCGGCCGCCTCGCGCTCGCGAGCCGGAAAGCTGGCCGAGCGGCCCGTGACGACCACGCAGCGACCAGGCAGCGTCTCGGCGCAGACGGCGGCCAGGTAGGTCGAGTCCACGCCCCCGGAAAAGGCCACCGCCGCGCCGCCCAAGCCTCGGAGGAGCTTTTTGAGCTTTCTTTCCTTGAGCTCGAACGCCGGCCGAGCGGCTTGCGGCAGGTCCGCCTGGCTCGCGCGGCTTGTCAGGTCCCGTTTGCCCATCTGATTCTCCTCAGGGCGCTGCGGCGCCCGCTGGTCTGCCGTCCGCGGGGGAGGGGCCGCCAAGCCCCGTCCCGAACGGGCGGCTCGAAAGGCCTTGACCTGTCGCCCTCACAGGGCCGACGAATCTATCGTTCCGCCGCCCACGACCACGTCGCCATGGTAGAACACGGCCGCCTGGCCCGGCGCCACGCCTTTTTGGGGCCGGTCGAAGACCAGACGTGCCCGGCCCGGCGCCAGGGGCTCGACGACGGCCGGAAAATCTTTTTGCCGGTATCGGAGCTTGGCCGTCACCGCGAGCGGCTCTTTGAGCTCCTCGAAGGCGATGAGGTTGACGTCGACGATCGTCGCCGAGGAGCGGGCCAGCTCTTCTTCGGGCCCGACCGTGACGGCGTTGGCCGCCGGGTCGATGTCGGTCACGTACAGGGGCCGCGGGGCCGACAGTCCCAAGCCTCGCCGCTGGCCGACGGTGAAGCGGTGGATGCCCTGGTGGCGGCCCAGAGTTCGGCCGTCGCGGTCCACCAGCGGCCCTGGCCGGGCCGCCGCGGCCGCCCGCTCGAGCCATTCGGCGTAGCGCCCGTGGCGCACGAAGCAAAGGTCCTGGCTGTCAGGCTTGTCGGCCGTCGTCAGCCGCCGCTCGGCGGCCAGGCGCCGGACCTGCTCCTTGCGCAGCGCGCCCAAGGGGAAAAGCGTCCGGGCCAGCTCCGGCTGGGTCATGGCGTACAGGACGTAGCTCTGATCTTTGTCCTCGTCGAGGCCTTTTTTCAGCAGCCAGCGGCCGTCGCGGCCGTCGCGCTCGATGCGGGCGTAGTGGCCGGTGGCCGTCAGATCGCAGTCCAGCAGCGGCGCGCGTCTTTGGAGGCGCGGAAACTTCAGGCGCCGGTTGCATTCGATGCAGGGGTTGGGGGTGCGCCCGGCGAGATAGGCCGCGATGAAGGGCTCGACGACCTCCGTTCGAAAAGCGTGGCTGAAATTGTGGACCTGGTGATCGATGTCCAGCTTGAGGGCCACGGCGCGGGCGTCGGCCACGTCGGCCAGCGAGCAGCACGAGCCCGGCGACGGCGGCGCGTCGTCGTCGTCCTCCTCGACGAGCTTCATGGTGACGCCCACCACCCGCAGGCCCCGCTCCTTGAGCACCAAGGCGGCCACGGAGCTGTCGACCCCGCCGCTCATGGCCGTCAGCACGCCCCGGCCGCGGCCTGGTCCGGGCATCAGCCGCCTTCGGCGGCGAAGCGCCGGTCGCGCCGGCGGAAATGGTAGTACAAAAAACAGTCGCAGGAAACCATCAACAGGTTGACGAGATAGAAAAAGACCACGTAGTCGAGGTCCGACCTCGCGACCTTGGCCCCGAGGCCCAGCACGTAGCCGGCCGCGACCAGCCACAGGAAGGTCGGGCTGCGGCCTCGGCTGCTTTTGACGCGGAGGGTGTTGAGGATGTTGGCCGGCCAGGCCAGCCCGAAGGTCACCAGCATCCCGGATTCCAATATGTCGGACAGTTCGCTCAATTTGACGTCCTCCCCTGACTAAAGTCAGAGGATCACTATTAGCCTCTGTTTTTGGCTGATCAACCTCTAGTCCGGATTGAAAAATAATAGCTGCTGTTAGCTAAAGATACTGTAATATTTTTTTACTATCTTCGATTAAGATGGCTATTATAATATCGAAGACAATTAAATTTTGGTAATTTTAGGCGACTATTCGTTTCATCTATATAAAATTATTTATTGCTGTAAAAAAATTACCACGGTTTTCCTTTTGAAATTTAGGAAATGCGGCTTGTTTGGTCAAAAAATTAGTAAAACCCTTACGTACAACTTTATATGTTTACGTCAAAAAATACGAATTAGAGTTTTTTAAGTATGAAATTGATTTGATTTGTTCCATAAAAAAGATGTATATGATCGATTTATGCTTCAAACGAGATAATAGGCCACTTTTTTCGAGAGCATATTTCACTAAAACTTCTCGGGTCGCGACCGCCACTGGCCCAGCCAGGACCGACCTCTGGTCTTTGGGCGTTCAGATCGCATGGGCGCCGGTTTGATAGCCGCGA
This sequence comes from Deltaproteobacteria bacterium, assembly GCA_031269485.1. Taxonomy (GTDB): domain Bacteria; phylum Desulfobacterota; class Desulfarculia; order Adiutricales; family Adiutricaceae; genus JAISZC01. Next base: position 24,697 of record JAISZC010000035.1, on the reverse strand, counting down.
TTTCTGTTGGTGACGAGCTCCAGCTTGACCGTAGCCTAGCATGCCTAGAAACTGAACGCAAGGATTTTCAACAACTTCGCGGCCTCGGACCGGAAAAAAACGAACTCTCCGGGCGCGCCTGTTGAAGCCGATTCGTCCCTGACTGAACTCGGAGGCGCCCTTAGGTTTTGCGGGCCGCTTTCGCGCGGTCGTCCGGGAGCCAGAAAGTATCCGCGGGACCGCAGAAAAATCCCGCGAGGCCGTCTGCTGCGAGGGACCCTGCGCGGACGACGAGCCGGTCAATGGGTCAAAAGTCAACTTTTGACTGACGGCTCATAATATTCGGCAAAAATTTGCTAGCTTTAACCATGTTTTAGCTTGATCTTTTGTTGAGACAACTAATTTGAGGCCGTTTTTGGGGGTACTTTGGGGTTCTGACGCGTCGGTCGGCGGCGCGGTGCGCGAGGGCCGGCGTTTTAGGCCTCACTTTGGTGGCTGGGCCGCTTTTTTTAAAAAACTCCGGCTGTTGGGAGGCGTTTAAGGCCGCCTTTTGGGGGCGGGCCGATTTTTCGTCCGGCTGTTGGGGCCCTTGAGGGCCGCCAGCCGGACGCTCCTGCGGTCTCGGCGGGCGGCGCCGATTGCGCCGCGGCCGAAATCAGGCCCCCAGAGCTAATCTTCGGACCTCAGGCTGGCGAAGCGGCCGACGTCGTAGCCCCGCAGAAAGTCGGCGGCCGACAGCCGGCTGCGGCCTGGGGGCTGAATCTCGCGTATGAGCAGCAAACCCTGGCCGGCGGCGATCTTCAGGCGGCCTTCGTCGTCGAGGCCCAACGCGGCGCCCGGCTCGGCGCCCTCTCCGCCGGGCCCGCTCCAGGCCCCGAAGAACTTGACGGGCTTGTCCCCGGCCAGCGCCTGAGCCCCGGGCCAGGGGTCGACCCCGTTGACGAGCCTGGCCAGCTCCACGGCCGGCCGGGCGAAGTCGAGCCGGCCGTCGGCCTTGCGCATCAGCCGGTTCATGTTGGCCAAGCTCTCGTCCTGAGGGGTGGGGCAGTGGAGGTCGCGCTTGATGTCGGCCACCACCTGCAGCAGCAGCTCCGCCCCGTCCTCGGCCAAAATCGCCTCCAAAGCCCCGGCGCCGAGGCCTTCGGGCGTCGGCCGGGCGCGCTGCGCCAGCACGGCCCCGCTGTCGATCTTCAGCTCCGTGAAGCAGATCGAGACGCCGAACTCCTTGTCGCCCGCGATGAGGGTCCAGTTGACGGGGGCCGGGCCGCGATGCCGGGGCAGCAGCGACGGGTGGACGTTCAGAGGCGGCGTGCAGCCCAAGCTCAGCAGCCTTTCGCCCAAAAAGCCTCGATAGGCGGCGACCGCCAGCAGATCAGGCCGGACCAGCTCGACGGCCTCGATGTGGTCGGCGTCGTGGATGTCCGTCGTCTCCAGCGTCGGCACGCCCGCCTCCCTCGCGGCCAGCGCCAGCGGGGTCGGCTTGAGGGCTTGGCCCCGTCCCGAGCGGGCTGGCGGCGAGGTCACCGCCAGCACGACCTGATCTGGTCCGGCCAAGAGGCGCCGGAAGGTCGGCAGGGCGAAGGCGCCGCTGCCGAAGAAGGCGATGCGCCAGGGATTTGAACGATCGGACATGGGGGCCTCGCCAGACGGCCTGACAATTTTCTTAGCTTTTTGCCTCGCCGTCGGTTTGACTTTTTTTCAGCTTCTTGTTGTACATTTCTCGCTTAATGCGACTGAGCCGGTCGATGAACAGCACCCCGTCAAGGTGGTCCATCTCGTGCTGCAATATGACCGCCCGGCGGCCTTCGGCCTCCACGACGAACGGCTGGCCCTCCAGGTCCTGGGCCGCGACCTTGACGCGTTCGGCCCGTTCGACCTTGGACTGCAGATCCGTCACCGACAGACAGCCTTCGTTGTACGTCAGCCGGCCGTCGGCCTCGATGGTCCGGGGGTTGACCAGCGCGAGCGTGCTGGCGCCGTAGCCCTCGTCCTCGTCGCTCCAATCGACCACGATGAGCCGCACCGGCCGGCCGACCTGCGGGGCGGCCAGCCCGACCCCTGGCGCGGCCAACATGGTTTCCCGGAGGTCGGCGGCCAAGTCCGCCAAATTTTGATCAAAGCTCCTTATTGGCTCGGAAATCTTTCTGAGCTCCGGATCGGGATATTTGAGAATCGACAAAAGGGGCATCTCGCTCTCGACTCGCAAACTGGCCGGTCCCGGCCGGACAGGCGCAGGCCGTGACCTCCGTGAGGTGCGTTTCTCATTATATATCAGCCGGGCGGCTGGCGCAATTGCCGGTCATGTCGCAAAAACCCTGATCGGGCGCGCGTTGAGGCCTCAAGGCTTTATTTGGCGTCAAGCTGAAAAACGGTTTTTGGCGTCTGGCGGCTCGTCCGTCGCGAGGCCGCCTCGAGGCCGTCTCGAGGCCGCCGGAATTGGGCCAAGCTGTCGTCCGGCTGGCCGGTCGGCTCGACCGGGCGGACGAGCCTGGGCCGAAGGCTTCGAGGCGGCGCCCCTCCCGAGGCCCGCGGGAGAAAACGAAAGCCAAAGGCCAAGCCAAAGGCCAAGCCAAGGGGCCAAGCCTTGGGGGCCGACCTGCCGGCTCGGCCCCCGAAAGCGGAAAAAAAATTGCAGGCTCGACCTCGGGGCAAGGCGGCGGGCCGGTTCAGGCCTTCGGCGGCGTTTTTTTCTTTGACGGGGACGCCGTCGGGGTGCTATTTTGGGGTGCTTTTCAAGCGGGACCGCGACGGCGGCAGACGCCGGCCGAGACCGGACCGCGGCCCGCTTTTTCAAACTTTTCGGCCGGCTCAAGCCGGCCTGCAAGGACCCAGCCCTCCGTCATGAACGTCGACCAATTCGAGAAAGAAATGGCCTCCGCGCAGCGCCGCCCGTTTTACTGCATCTTCGGAGGCGATCCTTCGGCCGTCCGGCGCGCGGTGGAGGCGGCTCGCCGGGTGGTCGCCCCGGCCTACCGCTCGCTGAATTATCGCCAATTCGCCTGGGACGAGCTGGGCAAAGGCGGCATGGAGCGCGTCGTGTTGGAGGCCGCGGCCAATCCTTTCGGGGAGCCGCCGCGGGTGGCGCTGGTGCGGTTCTCCGAAGACGAGAAGGTCACGGCGGAGGCTCTCGAGCCTCTCGTCAAGATGCTCAAAAAGCCCAATCCGTCGTCCACCGTGGTGTTGGCGTTCAGCGGCGCGCCCGACGCGCGCTTCAAATTGTTCAAGGACGCCGTCAAGACCGGCTGCGACGTCGACTGCCGGGTCCCCGACAAGCGCGATCTCCCGGCCTGGCTGGAGGACCGCTTCGCCGAGCGCGGGGCGACGTTGACCAGCGAAGGCGCCAAGGCCATCATCGAGCGGATGGGCGACAATCTGGGGGCGCTGCTGGGCGAGGCCGACAAGCTGTCGCTGTGGCCCGGCGGCCAGACCCGCCTCGGTCCGGCCCAGGTGCGCGAGCTGGTGAGCTTGGGGCCGACGGCCGAAATCTACGAGCTGGGGCAGCCCTTGGGGGCCGGCCGCCTCGACGAGGCCCTGCCGACGTTGCTGGATCTTTTGGAAAAAAACAACGCTCGGCCGCTTTTGTGGGCCGTGGGCACCCACTTTAGGCGTCTGTTGCGCCTCAAGGCCATGCTCGACGCCTCCCAGGGCCGCGTCGGCAACGGCGAGCTGGCCTCCGAGATGGGCGTGCAGGTCTTCGCCGTCAACCGTCTCCGGGCTCAGGCCGAGCGCTGGTCGTGGGCGCGGCTCAAAAAGGCCCTGGCGGCCATCGGCGAAACGCACCGCTTGCTGGTCACCAGCCCGGTGGGGGACGCCATGGCTCTGCAGGCGCTGGCGGCCAAGCTCGGGAGCCTGGCCCTCGAAGCCTGAGGACCGCCGAAAGCCTCCATCTCCGGCCGCCCGGCCGGCGTCTGAGGGACCAGCCGATGCTTTTGACCATGGACGTGGGCAACACCAACATCAAGTTCGGGCTGTGGCTGGACAATCAGCTGTCCTTCAACTGGCGCGTCCACACCAGGCGCTCGACCTCGGGCGACGAGCTGGCGCTGCTGCTGGAGGGCTTTTTGCGGCTGCAGGGCGTGGCCCTCAAGGAGCTGGAAAATTTGGTGGTGGCCAGCGTGGTGCCGCCCATGAGGCCGGCCATCGAGCGGCTGGGGCTGCGGTACATTGGCCGGCGGCCTATTTTCGTCGAAGCCCACAGCCAGAGCCTGATGCCGGTGCTCTACGACGATCCCCGGGAAGTCGGCGCCGACCGGGTGGTGGGGGCCATCGCCGCCTACCGGCGCTGCGCCGCGCCATTGATCGTCGTGGACTTCGGGACCGCCACGACCTTCGACTGCGTCTCGGCCGCCGGCGAGTATTTGGGCGGCGCCATCGCGCCGGGCTTTCGATTGTCCGCCGAGGCTCTTTTCCACAAGGCCAGCCGCCTGCCCAAGATGGAGCAGTTCTACCGGCCCGTCACGGCCATCGCCAAGGACACGGTCAACAGCCTCAACTCGGGGCTGGTGATCGGCTACGCCGGCCTGGTGGAAGGCCTCGCGCGCCGCATCGCCTCCGAAATGACCACGACCCCCAAGGTGATCGCCACCGGCGGCCTGGCCGGCCTCATCGCCGGCGAAACCGCGATCCTGGAGGCCGTCTGGCCCGATCTGACCATGGAAGGGCTCAAGATCGTCTACGACGAGAGAGCGTATGGCCGGCAAGCCGAGCGAGATTGAGCCGGACCGCCCGCCCGCGTTCGCTTCCAGCCGCCCGCCCGCGGTCAAGCTCGGCTCGACCTTGGGCGTCTTCGCCCCCGCCGGTCCTGTCGACGGCGTCCGCCTCCGCGCGGGGCTGGACTTGCTCAGGGCGGCCGGCTGGCGCGTCAAGCTGGGCCGCCATCTCCGCCGCCGCAAACATCACCTCGCCGGCGCCGACGCCCAGCGCCGCGAGGATCTCCTCGCGCTGCTGGCCGACCCCGAGGTCGACGCCCTCATGGCCGCCCGCGGCGGCTACGGCTGCTTGCGCCTCGTCGAGGAGCCTATTCCCTGGGACCAATTTCCCCCCAAGCCTTTGATCGGCTTTTCCGACTTGACCGTGCTGCTGACCGACCGCTGCGTCCGGACGGGCGTCGGCGGCTGGCATGCGCCCATGGTCATGACGCTGCCCGGCATGCGGCCGGCGGCCCAAAAGGAGTTTGCGGCCGGCCTGGCCAAGGACGTCACGCCGCCTTGGCGGTTTTCAAAAAAAGGCCGCCGTCAATTGGGCCGCGCCCAAGGTCCGCTGCTGGGCGGCAACTTGTCGTCCTTGGCCGCCCTGGCTGCGGCGGGCTTTTTGCCCAAGCTCGACGGCGTCATTTTGCTCCTCGAGGAACACGGCGACGAAATACGGCGCGTGGACCGCTCGCTCCAAATTCTGCGCTCCGGCGGCCGCCTGGAGGCTCTGGCCGGCCTGGCGCTGGGCGGCTTCACCGACTGCGCGGGCGCCCGGGCCTTGCCGACGCTTTTTCGAGAAACCGTGGCCCGGCTGCCGGCGGATTGCCCCGTCGCGCTCGGCGCCCCTTTCGGGCATGGCTTGTTCAACCGCCTCTGGCCCGTCGGGGGCCGGGCCACGCTGATCGTCGACGAGGCAGGCGCCCAGCTGACGTTTCTCGGCGGCCAGACCAAAATAACGAAACAAAGGGTCCAAAATATCTAAGCTTTGCGGCTAATAATGGGTCAACCCATTATAAAAAATTTAACGCTGTCGGCCACTGTCGGCCATTGTCGGCCAAATGAACGCTAGACGTTGGGCCAAATGAACGCTAGACGCGGCTGGCCTTGTCGTGCCAACCAGATATCGATGAAATGATAGTTGGCGAATTTTATTTTAGCGATAGCGATGGCTTTGTATTTAATTTCACATAGACTAATGGCGGGGGGAACAGTGTTGGTCATTGGCCGATAGGGGTCGAGATTTTTGATTGTTCACGTATATGAACGGATATAAGCGTATAGTTGCATATAATTTATGACTATCATCATAGCTACGCATTCACATATGCTCGCGTGGCGTTAAATATATATTTTTAATAGGATGACAGAATATATTTCCGCAACATAAGCTATTAGATGGTCGACCTATGTCTAATCTGAGATATTTTATTTTATTTTTGGGTAAAAGATTGTAAAGTGAGCTTTTACTTAAAGACCTTGGCGCCCGCAAATACGAACCTTTCAGCACATGTTTTATACGTTCCCTATCACGTAATGGCGTAACATCGAGGTGACGATCTTAATAGTAACAGGAGGCAGACTCCATTTTTCGAGAACAGGTTTGCCCAGTTCAGCCAACGCTTCGCCTACCATTGCCTATGGCAATAGACCAAAAAGATTAGGTATGCTTGATTGTGAGCTATGTGTCGGGGAGGGAACTGAAAGTTATTGAGAGTTACTGCTGTAAAAAACCTCTATTTTAGAGGCGGGACCCAAAAATCAGCGGCGTAGCCTAGTTTAAATTTATAAAACATAGCCAATACGTTCAAGTTCTGAAATAAATTACCAGAGAACTCACCTATAAAACTCATCATTCATAGATCAATATGTCTGTATAGTCGCGCTTAACAGTGGCGCAGAGCATTTTACATCGAAATTTATCTATTTCAATAGCGTTAAGAATATTAAAACTGTTTTTTAATACCAAAATCCGCTTGCGCCTAAAAATAAAATGAGGGATGTATAATTCTTTGTCGGCCTAACTTTCAAAATTGGCGCGTTTATCAACCAGTGGCCTTGCGCCGTGGTCAATTAGAGCTTGACCACGGCGCAAAATTACACTTTTCAGTTCGGCGGGCCAAATAATTTCATAGACTTCAAAATTTGCCGATTGCGGCCCTGACCTGGGTTGGGCCCCGAGGTTCGGGGCTTCGACGGCGCCGGCTCGCCGAGCGGGGCCCGGCCGTCTCTCACATGGAGCTGACCCGAGAAAAGTCGGCCACCAGCTCAAAGAGCCGGCTGGTGCGGTTGAGGAGGGCCACGCGGGCGTTTTTGATCTCCGGATCCGGATCGTCGACCAGCACCTGCTCGAAGAAGGCGTCGACCGGCTTTCTGAGGGTGATTATGCGGTCGAGCAGGCCCGCGTAGTCGCCTTGGGCCAGATGGGCCTTGGACTGCTCCTCCAAGGTCTCCACGGCCGCCAGCAGGGCCTTTTCGGCCTCGTGCCCCAGCAGCTCGGTCTTGACGAGGGTTTCCCTGGGCCCGAACTTGCGGATGATGTTGACCACGCGCTTGAAGGTTTGGGCCAGATCCCGAAAGCCCTCCCGTTTCTTGAGGGCTTCCAGGGCCGTCGCCCGGCCCAGGGCGGCCAAGGGATCGGCGCCGTGGAGCCCCAGCACGGCCTCGGCCCCGTCGGCTGAAACGCCTTGCGCCAGGATGTGGCTCTTGAGGCGAGCCTTGAAAAATTCCAAGACGTCGTTTTTGACCTCCTTGGCGGGGCGCTTGGCCTTCTGGCCCAGGCCGGCCAGGGCCCGGTCGATCAGCGGCTCCAGGGACCAGTTCCAGCCGCGGTCGATCATGATCATGATGATGCCCAGGGCCTGGCGTCTCAGCGCGAAGGGGTCGGCCGCCCCGGTGGGCAAAAGCCCCACCGCGAAGCAGCCGACGATGGTGTCGAGCTTGTCGGCCACGCTCAGCGCCGCGCCGGCCAGGCCGGAGGGCAGCTCGCCGCCGCTGCGCAAGGGGAGGTAGTGCTCCCGGACGGCCTCGGCCACCTCGGGCTTTTCGCCGTCGGCCAGGGCGTACTCCCGGCCCATGACGCCTTGCAGGGACGGAAATTCCCCGACCACCCCGGAGACCAGATCGTTTTTGCACAAATCCGCCGCCCGGGCCACGATCTCCTCCTGGCCGGGGGCCGTCTTGGCGGCCAGCGACAGCGCCAGGGTCTTGAAACGCTGGACCTTGTCCCAGCTGGAGCCCAAAAGCTGATGGAAGACCACGTCCTTCAAGGCTTCGCCGCGGTCGGAGAGCTTGATTTTGCGGTCTTCGAGCCAGTAGAAGCGGGCGTCCTCCAGCCGGGCCCGCAGCACTCGCTCGTGGCCCTTGGTGACGGTCTCCATGTTCTTGGCGCGGGTGTTGTTGACCGCCACGAAATAGGGGGCCTGGCGCCCCTGGCCGTCGGTGATGGGAAAATAACGCTGGTGCTCCTTCATGGCCGTGGCGCACACGGCCAAGGGCAGCTCCAGAAACTGCGAGTCGAAGCGGCCCAGCACGGCGCAGGGTTCCTCGAGGAGGTTGGCCACCTCGTCGATCAGCTCCTCGTCCGCCGCCACCTTGAGATCCGAGTTGGCCTCCTCGGTCACCCGCAAAATTTCCTTTTTGACCGTCGCCCGGCGGTCCTCGAAATCCGCCAGCACGTGCGTCTCGGCCAGGCGCTCGACGTACTCGTCGGGGCTGGTGACCACCACCGGGCCCGAATGGAGGAAGCGGTGGCCGTAGCTGACCTTGCCGGCCTTGGCGCCGGCGAAGCTCAGCGGCAAAATTTCGCCTCCGAAGACGGCCAGCAGCCAGTGGACCGGCCGCACGAACTGATGGACGCCCTCGCCCCAGCGCATGACCTTGGGAAAGGGCAGGTTGGCCAGCAGCGCGATGGCCAGCTCGGCGAGCACCTCCGCGCCCGGTCGGCCCTTGCGGCTCTTGCGGACGGCCAGATAGGGGCCCTTGGGAGTGGTCTGAGTGAAGAGGTCGCCCACCGGGACGCCTTGGCCCTTGGCGAAGCCCACGGCCGCCTTGGTCGGCAGGCCGTTGGCGTCGAAGGCCGCCGACAAGGGCGGTCCGGTGATCTCCTCTTCGACGTCGGGCTGCCGCAGCGGCAGGCCCCACAGGCCCAGCGCCAGCCGGCGGGGCCCGGCCCAAACCTTGAGCGCGTCGTAGCTCAGGCCGGCGGCCTTGAGCTCGCGGGCGACGCGTTCCTGGATGTAGGCCACGGCCGGTCCAAAGTAGGACGCCGGGATCTCCTCGACGCCCAGCTCCAAGATCAAGTCGGCGAACTCCGAGCTGCTCACAGGCTCACCTCCCAGCGGCCCAAAAGAGGATGCCCCATATCCTCGCGTTGCTTGACGAACAGCGCCGCCGCGTTGCGGGCCAGCTTTCTGACGCGGCCGATGAAGCGGGTGCGCTCGGCCACGCTGATGGCCCGTCTGGCGTCGAGCAGATTGAAGGTGTGGGAGCACTTGAGGCAGTAGTCGTAGCTGGGCAGCACCAGACCTTCGGCGCTGAGGCGCTGCGATTCGGCCTCGTACATGTCGAAAAGCCCGAACAGCATCGGGACGTCGGCCAGCTCGAAATTATGCTTTGAATACTCCACTTCACCGGCGTGATGGACGTCTCCGTAGCGTATTTCACCGTTCCAATCCAGTTCGTAGACATTATCGACGCCTTGGAGGTACATGGCCAAACGTTCGACGCCGTAAGTGAATTCCACCGAAATAGGCTTGAGGTCAAAGCCTCCGACCTGCTGAAAATACGTGAATTGCGTAACTTCCATGCCATCGAGCCAAACTTCCCAACCGATGCCCCAAGCCCCCAAAGTGGGCGATTCCCAGTCGTCTTCGACGAAGCGGATGTCGTGCTCCATTGGATCGAGCCCTAAAGCCTTGAGACTGTCGAGATACAGATCCTGGGAGTTCAGCGGCGAGGGTTTGAGCAGCACTTGAAATTGATAGTAATGCTGCAGGCGGTTGGGGTTTTCGCCGTAGCGTCCGTCGGTGGGCCGGCGGGAGGGCTGCACGTAGGCCGTCCGCCACGGCTCCGGGCCCAGGCTGCGCAGGGTGGTGGCCGGGTGGAAGGTGCCGGCCCCCACCTCCAGGTCGTAGGGCTGGTGGATCAGGCAGCCGCGGTCGGCCCAGAAGCGGGTCAGCGCCAGCACCACCTCCTGGAAGGAGAAGGGGGACTTGTTGGCCATAGGTCGAACTCCTATCGGAGGGCCGTAGCCTCCGGTTCAGGGCAAGATGGCGAAAACCTTGACGTTGGGGTCTTCTTTTTCTTCGTCGATGAGGCCGGACGAGGTCGCGTCAATGGGGGCCGAAGCCTCCGCCTTGGGCGCCGCGCCCGTGGCGCTTGGGGCCGCGCTTGGGGGCGCCGTTGGGGGCGCCGTTGATTCGGCCGCCGGCGCGGGGCCGACCGGCGTCGGAAAAGCCTGGACGGAGCTCGGTCGGTTATTGGCTTGGCCGGCGTCGGCCGGCCGTCGCGTCGACGGCTCGGAGGCTTCGGGCGGCTGCGCCGTGGTTGGCCCAACCTCGGCCAGTTCGCGGGGACCCTCGGTCACGGTCCACGGCGCCTGAGCCGGCGGCGGCAGGGACGCCGGTCCCGCGGCGGCCGCCGCTCCGCCGGGGTTGTTAAAAGAGTTGGGGGCGTTCGGAGTTGGCGGCTCGCCGCCTGCGCTCGGAGCGGCCGTCGGCGGCGTGCTCGACGTCGCCTCGCTCGGAGTCGGCGCATTTCGGGTCGTTTTGGCCGTCTCGCTTGGCCCGTCCGACTCGGCGACGTGGGCCTGGACCGCCGCGCTCGGCACGAAATGGCGCATGCTCGGAACGTTCGGCTCGATTAGCTCCTCTTCAGGCGCAAAGTCCCAACTTAGGCCGTCTTTCGCCAGCCACATGTCCGTCAGCGGCTGGCCGGCCGCGGTCCAGGGATCGCGGCCGAGGGCCGTCTCGGCGGCCGACTCGCCGGGAACCTCGGCGGATGGGGCGCCGCCTGGCGGATCCGCCGCGGTCGTCGACGAGCCAGGTTCGACTCCTGGCGGGGCCGTCACTGTCGTCGGGTCGGGTTCGACCGTCGTCGGGCCAGAGTTGGCCGCCTGAGCAGGTTCGGCGTCGGCCGGGCTCGGCGGGGTCGCCGGCTGATTGGGCTCGGCGGCGGCCGGGGCCGTCTGGCCGGACGTCGGGGCGTCCGGCGTTTCAGGGCCGACCGGCTCGGCGGCGGTTTGGAGCGGCCAGCCGGACGTTTTCAGCTCCACCAGGACCGCTCGTCGCTCGCTTCGGCTCTTAAGCGGCGGAAAATAGCGCCTGACGGCGGCCAGGCCCTCGGGCCGGGCCAGGTTCAGGCGGTGCACGCCGGCTCTGGCCGTGGACTGGTGCAGCCAAACGCCCCCGTCGGCGGTCGTCCGCAGCAGACCCGCATGGTGGTACGACAGCCCGCAGCCGAAGCGTCGATCGGGCTTTGAAACGACGAAGACGTACAACTTTTCCGGCGGAAGAGCGGCGAGCAGCTCTTCAAAGGCCGGGCCGTTGATGTCCGCGCCGAACCCGGCCGGGCGGCCGGACTCGGTTTGGTCGAGCTTGGCGCCCTGGCGCGGCAGCAGATCGGCTTCGGAGGCCCCGGCCACGTTGAGGGCCAGGTCCAGCCCGAAATCCCAGTCGCGGCCGCATTTGGCCTGGGGGCCCGAGTCGTCGTCGCGGTCTTTGGCGGCCTCTTCGAGCGAGAGGTCCGGGCGGCCAAGACACCTGACGACGGCCAGCACGTAGCCGCTGCAGTTGAAGCCCGGGCCGCGCAAAGTCTTGTCCGGCGCGTTCCAGGTGGCCCAGCGGCCGTCGTCCGACCAGACGCCGTCGGCTCGAAAGGGGGTTTTCAAAAAGCCGGCCAAAGTCGCGTCGACGTCCCGGCCTTCAGGGCAGCCAGCCGGGCGGCTCAGGAGGGCCGGAATCTCCGGGACGCCGACGGAAGGGTCCGCGGACTCGGCCGGGCGTTCTTGGGCGGCGGCCAGGCCGGTCCAGGCGGCCAAGGTCAGCCATGTCAAGGCCAGCCACATCAAGGCCAAGCCGGCCGACGTCCGTCCGGTCAAGAGCCGTCCGGCGGAGGACCGCCAAGCGGCCGGCCCGACGGCGGACCAAGGAGCTGCGGGCCGGTCCGGTCGAGCCGAGACGGGCTTCGCCAAGGAAGGCCGAACGCGGTTGGACGGGAAGCGCCGTCGAGCGACGTGTCGGCGCGCTCCGACGGTCGACGGGCGCCTGGGCACGGCATCAGATAGCGGCCTGATCGGCCTGGTCCGCCAGGGGCTCCGAGGTCAGCTCGGCCTGGTCAGCTTGGGGTTCCGAGGCCGGTTCGGCCTGGTCAGCTTGGGGCTCCGAGGCCGGTTCGGCCTGGTCCGCTCGGGGCTCCGAGGCCAGTTCGGCCTGGTCCGCCAAGGCCCCGGAGGCCGCCACCTGTTCGTCCGCGACTTTCGCGGCCGCCTTGGCCCTGGACTTGCGCTTGCGGCCTTCGGGAGGCTTTTCGGGCTCCGCTGGGGTCGCCTCAGGTTCCGGCTCGGGGCCGGCGAAGGCCTTGAAATGAGGGTGCTGCCGCCAATATATGATGCGGGCGCAGTTGGGACAGGCCAGCATTTTGTCGTTTTTTTGGAGCTCGTTGAAAAGCTGGGGCGGTATGCTCAGACGGCAGACCTGGCACAGCCCACCGGAGATCGGGGCCATGGCCTGGCCGTCGCGGTTTTTGGCCACCGTCTGATATCGGCTCAGCGCGTCGCGCGGGATGGAGGCCAGCAGGGCCTCGCGCTCGACTTGAGCCTGGGCCTCCTGCGCGAGGCTGTCGGCCACGGCTTTTTCTATCTCCACGGCGACGGCTTGATAACTCTCGCGCTCGGCGCCTCGCTCCGCGGTCGCGCCCGGCAGATCGGCCTCCAGCTTGTCGGCCTCGTCCATGAGCACCAGCAGCTTGGTCTCGCGGTCGCCGAGCTGGGTGGTGATGCTTTCGGCCTCCTTGAGCACGGCCCGGTATTCGTCGTTGTTGCGGGCCTTGAGCTGACGGGCCTGGTTGGTGGCCTTGCGCTGGGTCAGATCGGCCGCCTCGGCCTCCAGCTCGCGGCGGAGGCGGGCGTTTTCGGCCACGCGCGTCTGCAGGGCGCTCAGGGCGGCCTCCAAGCCCGCCAGCTTTTCGCCGGCCTGGGCCAGCAGAGACGGGCCTTCGGCGATGGTGCGCCGCCATTGGGCCATTTTGTTGTCGAGATCTTGCAGAGTGACTAGTTTGAGGAGTATGTCCTTCACGTAGGCTCCAATTTTAGAGATAAGGCTTGCCGAAAACGTCGGAAGGGCGGGCGTTCAGGGAGGACGATCAGCTCCGGGCCGCTGCCGGCCGCCTCGGCGGCCAGCAGGCCGGTCAAGGCCTCGGCCAGACGCTCCAGCCCTGGCCTTTCTGTCTCGAAATGGCCGGCCGACAGAATCGGCAGCCCGGCCTCGGCGGCCCACAGGGCCTGATGATGGCCCACGTCGCCGGTTATCAGCAGCTGGGCCCCGGCCTTCAGGGCCGCCGGTCCGTAGCTTCCGCCCGAGCCGGGCATGAGGGCGACGATCGAGATCTCGCCAGGCGGGGGACCGGCCCACAGCCCGTCCGGGCCGAGGCGTTCGGCCAAGAAAGCTTCGGCCGCCTCCGGCCGTCGGGGCGGTCGCCAGCGGCCGACCAGCCCGAAGCCATGTTCGGCGGTCTCCAGGTCGAAGAACTCCACCGCCGGCTCCTCGTAAGGGTGGGCCGCCCGGACGGCGCGTTCGACGCGGCCCTTGAGGGCCCGCGGCAGCCGCGTCTCGAGACGGACCTCGTCGACCACGCTCGCCTCGCCCGGCCGGCCGACGTGGGGCTGGCCGTCGGCCGGGGCCCGAAAGCCCCCTTGGCCGGTCAGGCGAAAAAAGCAGCCCTCGTAGCCGCCCATGGTCCCGGCGCCGGCCTCCAAAGCCGCCCGCAAGACGGCCTCCGCGGCGTCTTCCGGCGCGAAGACGACCAGCTTGGCCCAGCCCTGGGCGCGGTCCTCCAAAGGCCGCCGCTCCTCCAGCTCCAACGCGTCGGCCAGGGCCTGGGCCACGCCGACGGCGTCCCAGTTGGTGTGGGCGGCCACGACGGCCAAGCCGCCGGAGACGGCCCGAAAAACGGCCGCGGCCTGCGGGTCGCTCGCGTCGAGACGCTTGAGCGGCCGGAAGATCAGGGGGTGGTGGGTCGCCAAAAGCTGACAGCCCGCCGCCAAGGCCGCCTCGACATTGGCGGCCGTCGGATCGAGCGCCAGCGCCGCCTTGGCGACCGGGGCCCGGGGATCGCCGACCTGCAGGCCGGAATTGTCCCAATCCAGGGCCAAGTCGAAGGGGGCCAGACGGTCGAGCAGGCCGACGAAGTCTTGGACGATCATGGGCCGGTCCGCCGGCCGGCGCGACGCGTCGCCGGCCGTCCGGCGACCGCTGATCGTTTAAGGCGTCTGCCCCTGCTGGCGTCCGGGCTGGCCCCAGGCGAGCCGCGTTTCGCCGGCGGCGAGGGCCGGCCGGCTTTAGATTTCATATAATGGTTTATCATCAGAAATAAGCTCGGATATTTTAGATATATTTACTTTTAATAGTTCGGATGGCTCTATTTTCTTTAAACCTCCGCCGTAAATACGACCTTCTTGGCTTATCATATCCGAATTTAAATTATTTAAAATTATTAAAATATCTTTTTTTAGTTGAGGATTATTTAATATAGCGTTTTTAAGATTAAATTTAGGATATAATGACAAATAAGAATTAGTCACAATAGCCTTAGAATGATTAAGAATAAATTTAAAGACTTGGTTAGAATTTTGTTGACCGCGTCCCATATAGGTACAAACATATAACGGAGGCTCGCGTTGTTCTTGCCAGTACCAATATTTTCTTTGGCTGCATAAATAGAGTTTGGAAATTATTTTTTGCCCAGTCTCTAAATAATGCCATAAACTTGGGTATTGCGATATTATAATATAATCTGGTAAATGACAATTAAGTAGAAATAATTGTTGGGTTAATATAGGATTCCCCTCTGTATCAGCAAAAATTTCATTATTTTTTAAATAACGAATACTAGGTAAAATTGGCCTAAATAATTCTTTGGGTAAATTTAATTCAATGATTTTATTTTTAGTTAAAATAAAAAAATCATTACAGCCGGTGGCAATACCTCGTTTTACTTGAAAATAATCTGATATTGTATAATGACTACTATGGGTAGTTCTATTGTCTTTTTGAGGAAAACGTGTCCATTTAGGTTCCTTAAATAGTGTTAATTTATCTATTGGTTTAATTATATCTGGCTGGGTTAGGTCATCACCAAAGGAAAAATATATATTGCTATTATCAGGATTATTAGTTGATTTTGTAAACCATACTACAGCAGAAGACACTAAAGAATCATCAAATTGTGATTTTACTGGATTATATCTATGAATTTGTAATAATTTAACTTTTTCTAATAAAAATTTTTTAATTTCTTTTCCATAATTAACATCCATAAATTCACTAGGTATCAACCAACCGGATATACCATTTTCATCCAGCCATTGGTAGGATTGCAACATAAAATGACAATACAATCCAGCTAAACCTGATAAATTATAGCCAGTTATCCTGTATGTCTTGAATTTAAGTTTTTGTTTGTCTATAGGCTTAATTAAATGGTGTCGTACATATGGTGGATTACAAATTATGAAATTAAATTTATGGCAAGGATCTATTTGTGTAAAATCACCTTCAATTATTTCAATATTATTATTGTTCCAAATATCACAGGAAGGCTTAGCGTAATATGGATCTATTTCCAAGCCAATTGCTTTTTTTATATTGACTTTATGGTTATTATTAAGTAATGCTGAATAAAATACTCCAGTTCCAAAGGCAGGGTCGAAAAAAGTTATAGAATCTTTATTTTTATGAATATTCAAACCAAATTTTATAATATTATTAGCGATTTCATAAGGTGTTGAAAATTGGCCTAATCGTCGTCGATCATCAATATTTTTTCTTGAATCTAATTCATTTTGGATGATTTTTCGTTTATCTTCTATAATCATTCTAAAATCCGAATAAGTTTAAGTTATCAGGACTGTATGCACAATAGTGTCTTAAATATTGGAAAATTTTTAGCCTAATAGCAAAATAGATTATAAAAAATATCTATCTTGTTTATTTCGACTAATTTATTTTGAAACCACGTCACCTGAAGGCGTGGCCAAACGCAGGTCGCGGCCCTTGAATGGGGCCGTCGCGCGGCGGCGCGCAGCTCGAACAAAAGCCGGCTCGGGGAGTCGGCGCCGTCCGCCGCGCGCGGCGGCCGGCCTGGGCTACAGGCGGGCCTCAAGGCCGAAAGGCGGCGGGTCGCGGAAGTCTGCGCCCCAAAGAAGAAAATATATACTAAAACCGGCCTCAAGGTCAAGCCTGCCGGAAGTCGGGCCAGGGCTTTTCAATGGCCGCCTGGCGGCCGGCGGCCTGGCGCCAGCTCGTCAAGCGGCTTAGCGCCTTCTCGGGCCGGGTTCTTGGAGACCCCGACGAACCCGCTCCCGACGCCGGCAGTCCCCCCGCGCAGAAGGATTTACGGGCTGCGGGGCGAAAAAATCTCTTGCCAGTCTTCAGTCGCCAGCATCACGGCTGGCCCGCGTTTTTTTCGTCGAACGCCTTTCCAGCTTGGGTCGCGGCCGAAGCCTTGGCGCTCCTGTCCGCGCGTCCTTGGGCTCGCCGGCGGCAACGTCCTGACGTCATTCTTTTTTCCAGCCCCCATGAAACCCGCCCCATGAAACCCGGAAACGGCATGGCTTTGACAGTTGCGTCCAGTGAACGCCCTTGCATCTCGTGAATGTGAACTTTCCTCAAGCTGACGGACGACTTTCCGGGTCGACGAGGGCCCGGGCGACGACGGCTGGTCCTGGACCACCGGAATGAGGGCACGGCGACGGCTGGTCGCCGGGGATGGTTCGACGGCGGCGACTGGCCTCCGCGCAAGAACTTGCGGCGGCTTGAGCGACATCTCGCCGGCGGACCTGTTCATTGTCATGGGACGCAAGGTAGATCTATGTGCAAAAATATCATTTTTAGCTTGACTATTTAAAATAATAACTTGATAATAGGCATTAAAACCTAATAATTTTTGTCATAATTTTGATTTTTACACATAGTTCAAGGTTGATATATGTGCAAAAAATTTAATTTTTAACTTGATAATTTAAATAATTTTATGATAATATAATCTAAACTTGATAATTTGATATTAAGCATTATTTTTATATATCTATTATCTTAAATTCGTTGGATATATGTTTAAATTCATATTATCTTATTTAACTCCAAATAATAATTTTTTTTGATATAATATTATTTATTATATTATATTATATTATATTATATTATATTATATTATTTATTATATTATATTATATTATATTATATATTATAAAATGCAATAAACTTTAAAATAATTTAAAGAAATATGAAAACATTGCACTAAGATGAGGTAGAAGTGATAAAAAATTTGTATACTGACCGTAAATTTGATGATATTATTAAAACCCATGGGGAATTCGAATCATATGATGAAGATTAAGCCTCATGCGCTGAGGCCACTTGATAATTTTTTTCGTTTTTCTTATTTAATATTCGCTATATATTATAATTAGTACATTATTGTTTAAATAGTGATATTATTGTCTCGATTTTGGTGGATTAAAACTACAAATGTTAGCTAATATCTTTATAATTTCTTATAAACATAGACGCAGAATGATAAATACGTATATGGCAGCTATATCTTTTTATATCGATTAGTAAATATAAAAAGCTATATTAATTTAGATATAGTCAGTAGAATGAGGTACTTAATCAGGTATATATCAATAAGTGGCAATATTAGAGAGGACATAATTAAATAATACATAAATCATCCCTTGAGGCTGCGTCATGCCGACCATGTCCCGCCCGCCAGAGCCGGACGAAAATTAAGTCCCCGATCAGGCCCCGGATTGTTCAGGCAGAGGTCGGATAAAGTCGCAAACCTGGCAACCCCAAAATGACGAAACCCACGCAGGGCGTGGGTTTCAGGCGATCGTCGAAAAGGGCGCAAGAAGCGTTGGTGGGCCCACCAGGAGTCGAACCTGGAACCTACCGGTTATGAGCCGGTGGCTCTGCCATTGAGCTATAGGCCCATTTTTTCGGACGCGCCTGAAGGCTTGACTCTTCTCGGGGGAGGCCTCGGACGTTAGAGCGACCGGGGCCAGCTTGACGTTGGGCTTTTATATCACAAGCGCGGCTTGAAGGCAAACCTGTCCATCGTTTTTTTCGCCCGCCGCGTCGTCCGGGCGCCGCTCCGCCCGCCGCGGTCGAACATGCCGCCACGGTCCTCGAGGTCGCTTAGAAAAAGATTGAAAAATGGCGCGGTTTGTGTAACATAAGCCAGACAGGTCCGGACCGCGCCGAGCCAAGAGGTTCGTTTTGGCCGGCGCCAGCTCGGGCCGTCGCCGTTGCAAGGAGGTTTCAAGCAACCTTTATGCCCATCTACGTGTGGAAGGGACTCAATCCCAAAGGAAAAAAACGCAAGGGCTCCATGGAGGCTCAGGACACCAGGCAGGTGGAGGCCTTCCTGAAAAGGCTGCGCATCGGCGACTACGTCATCAAAGACGCGCCGAAGGACCTGTTGGCGGGCATCGCCTTTTTCGCCCCCAAGATCACGGTCAAGGACGTCATGCTGTTCACCCGGCAGTTTTCGACCATGATCGACGCCGGTCTCCCGCTGGTGCAGTGCCTGAAGATCATGTCCGATCAGACCGACAACACCACCCTCAAGTCCATGCTGCGCGACATCAACAACTCGGTCCAGTCCGGGGCGACCCTTTCCGACGCGTTGCGCAAGTACCCCGCCTACTTTGACAGCCTTTACTGCAACCTGGTGGCCGCCGGCGAGACGGCCGGTATTTTGGACACCATCCTCAAGCGTTTGGCCGAATACATCGAAAAAGCCGAAAAGCTCAAGCGCAAGGTCAAGGGCGCTTTGGCCTACCCCCTCATCGTCATGGCGGTCGGCGTGATCGTCATGCTGGTCATCATGATCTTCGTCATTCCGACCTTCGAGGAGATGTTCTCCAGCTTCGGCAAGGAGCTGCCCAAGCTCACGCAGATGGTCATCGACGCTTCCAGCATCCTTATCAATCGGTGGTACATTTTGCTGCCGGCCGTCATCGGCGCGCTCTTCGGCTTGAAAAAATTCTTCGGCACCGAACCAGGACGTTATCTCTTCGACACTTACTCGCTCAAGTTGCCGGTCTTCGGCGATTTGATGCGCAAAGTGGCCGTCTCCAAGTTCACCCGCACCTTGGCCACCATGCTCCAAGCCGGCGTTCCCATCATCACCAGCCTCGACATCGTGGCCGGCACCGCCGGCAACAAAGTCGTCGAGGAGGCTCTGATCGACTCGCGCTCGGCCATCGCCGAGGGCCGCCCGCTGGTCGACCCGCTGCTGGAGTCGGCCGTTTTTCCCAACATGGTCACCTCGATGATCGCCGTCGGCGAAGAGGCCGGTGCCTTGGACGTCATGTTGCTGAAGATCGCCGACTTTTTCGACGAGGAGGTCGACGCCGCCGTCGAGACCGTCATGACCATGATCGAGCCCTTGATGATCGTCTTTTTGGGCGGCACGGTCGGCACCTTGATCATCGCCATGTACCTGCCCATCTTCGGCATGGGCGCGGCCGTCGGCGGCTGAGCCCTCTCCAGACTGACCGGCGCGGGCGCCGCCCGCGCCTGCCTGCCTGCCCGGCGGCCCGGCCTCCCCCTCTTGGCCGGGCCGCTGTTGGTTTCTGGCGGCCGCTTGCCTGGCTTCCAGCGGCGTTCGGCCGAGCTTTGGGGCGCGTTCGGGGTTCAGGCGCGGCGGCGAGCCGGGCGTCTATAAATGGCCAAACCATCTCTATATATGTAATATGTAGATAAAATAATTTTTTTCGCGATGAAATAATTATAAAATTATGATTTTTCCAAAATAATAAAAAATATAGTTCAGAGTCTATCTCTACGACTGGAGTAGGTCAGCGTTTTGAGCGTTTAATGCTTATATTTTTAATATATCCAATATATGCTGAAAATTTCTTAATATTTGGCCCTGGCACGCCTGGCCGGACCGGCGGCAAATCGGCGGCGGCGACAACGCCGGCCTCGACTTGGCGGCCAAAACCGAGGAAGGGCTCAGGACCGCGGACAGTTCATCATGGCCTGCGGCACGGGCAAAACCTGCACGGCCCTCAAAAACGCCGGAGATTTGACCGGCGGCCGGGGCTTGGTTTTTTTTGGGCCCCGTCCGTCGCCTTTCAAGGCCCTCGCCGGCCGGCCTTGGCCGTCCGCTTGACACGGCCGCTTAAGGTTCTCGACTCCGTCGAGGGTGACGCCCGAAGGAGGCGCCCGCTTCATGCAGTGGTTTCCCAGGACCATTGAAAAAAATCGCCAAAAGTGGCTTTTTTATTTTCGTCTGACCACCAACTCGTTTCTGGCCCTGACCATCTTTTTGATTCACATCAACGGCCGCACGCCCTCCATTTTGGATTATTGGAGCGACGCCGTGTCCGCGACGGTCACCTTTTTCTACGTGATGACCTTCGCCCATTATCTGGTGTGGCCGAGATTCTTGGGGCCGGCGCCGCAGATAGTCATCCAGATGGCCGCCGACATTCTGTGGGCTTCGGTGCTGTTGGTGCTGACCGGCGGCTGCGACAGCACCGTAAATTTTATTTTCATCATTGTCGTCATCAACAGCGCCTTTCTCGGCGGCCTGAAGATTTCCTTCATCGCCGCGACATTGTCGACCGGCGCCTGGGCCGCCATCCTTGATCTCCACTACTACGGCTATTTGCCGGGCTTGCCGCACCTGTTCGAGTACATGGGGACCACCGAGCTGGCCCTCAACATCCTCGTCAACACCGGGGCCTCCTATCTGGTGGCCGTCTTGGGCGGCTATCTCTCGACCCAGCTGGAGATCTCCAGCCAGGCTCTGGTCACCAGCCAGGCCTCGCTGGATCGGCTCTCCGAGCTCAACGACCACATCATCCGCAGCATCGACTCGGGCCTGATCACCGTCGACGGCGACGAGCTGGTGCTGTCCGTCAACCAGGCCGCTCTGGACATCCTCCAGGTATTGCCCCAGGACATTTTGGTCCGGCCGTGGCGAAGTCTTTTTCCTGGCTTGGGCCAGCTCGGCCGGGCGGTCGGCGAACTCCCGGAAAATATGCTGGTCCATGGCGCGCGGTTGCGGCACGAGCGCCGCTCCGACCAGGCCGAGCTCATCCTCGAGCTCAGCGTCATGGCTCTGGTCGACGAAAACGGCCACCGTTGGGGCCGCCTTTTGGTCGTCAAGGACGAGACGGCCATCAGCCAAATGGAGGCCGAAATCAAGCGCAGCGAGCACATGGCCGCCGTCGGCGGCATGGCCGCAGGCCTGGCCCACGAGATCCGCACGCCCCTGGCCTCCATGACCGGCTCCTGGCACATGCTGCTGGGCCAGAGCCTCAGCGCCGAGGATCACAATCGCCTGATGATCATCATCGGCCGCGAGATGGAGCGCCTCCAAAACCTCGTCGACGATTTTCTCACCTTCGCCCGGCCCTCCGTCGGTCGCCCTCAGTCCGTGGACCTCAACCGCCTCATCGAGGACCAGGTCCACGTCTTTCGCAGTTGGAAGGGCGCCGAAGCCGAAATCGAGCTCGTCGCCGGCGAGGCGCCCAACGTCTTCTTCGACTCCGGCCAGCTCAACCAGGTGGTTTTCAACCTCATCCAAAACGCCATGGAGGCCGCCGTGCCGGAGCGGCCGGTCAAGGTGAGGCTCGCCACCTCCTTGGATCGCCAGCGGCCTGGCCACGTCAGGCTCGACGTCACCGACAACGGCTGCGGCATCGGCGAAGAGGAAATCAAGCGCGTCTTCGAGCCCTTCTTTTCGACCAAATCCAAGGGCACCGGCCTGGGGCTGGCAACGGTCTGGGGCATAGTCTGCCACGGCAACGGCTTCATCTCCGTGAGCTCCCAGCCCGGGGCGACCACCTTCACGGTCTCGCTGCCGTCGGCCGAGGGGCGGGGGGTCGTCGACGCCCGACCGCCCCTCGGCTTGGCGCCCTCTCCGGCCGGGGCTTGACGATCGGTTTTGCGGGAAAAGAAAGCCGTTGGAAAAAAGCCGGCCTGACGGCAAAAAAAACCCCTGGTCAGGGGTTTTCGCTAGGCAAAGCCGAGCGGCCAGAGCCGGCTGAGGGCTCCGGGTTTCCGCGGAAACGAGCCGGGCGGCTTGCGAGGCCGCCCCGGACGGCTCTTGATCTTCGAGGCGACCAAAAAAAACCGCCGCCCCTCGGCGGGCTCAAGGCTTCTTTTTCGCCGCCGAGCGCTTCTTGGTCGAGGAGCTCTTGCCTTTCGACGACTTGCCCTTGTCGGCGGCCTTGGTCTGGCTGGCGGAGGCGACGACCGTGGCTTTGGCCGGGATAACCAGCTTTTGGCCCAGCTGGAGCTTGTTGCGGTCGGTCAAGCCGTTGGCGGCGACGATGTCGGCGCTGGTGAGCCCGTAGCGCTTGGCCAAGGTCACCAGGTTGTCGCCGGCGACGACCTTATGGACGACGGTCGAGGCCGCCGGCTTGGCGGCGGGGGCCGATTTGGCGCCGGTCGAGGAGGTCGTTTTGGCGGAGGTCGGCTCAGCTTTCTTGGCCGCCGGCTGGGCGGTCGCCGCCGCCTTGGTCGGGATGGCCAGCTTCTGGCCGAGCTTGAGCTTGTGGCGGTTGGTCAAGCCGTTGGCGGCGGCGATCTGAGCCGCCCCGACCCCGTAGCGGGCGGCCAAGCCCGAGAGCGTGTCGCCGGCTTTGACCTTGTGGAGGACCGACTTGGGCTCGCCCTTGGCGGGCGCGCTTCGGGCGGACTTGACGACCGCGCCGGTGTGGCGAACGGAGGCGGCCTCGTTCAGGGCCAGGGTCGTCTGGTGGCGGGACTGCTTGATCCAATCCTCTTTGAGGTTGTTGGAAATGGCCGTGACGCCCTGATTGTCGATGACGCGCCTGGCGCCCACGAAGCGGTCGCCGCGGCCTTTGGAGCTGAGCTTGACCTCCTCGATGCGTTTGCCGGTTCTGGGGCTGTGTATGAACTTGTCGCCGCCGGTGTATATGCCGACGTGCGAGTAGCCGTAGTTGAAAAAAACCAGATCGCCGGGCCTGAGGTCCTCGGCCTCGATGGGCACGCCGGCCGAGAGCATGTCTCTGGAGGAGCGCGGCAGCGAGACGCCGTATTGGCTGTAGACCCAGCCCACGAAGCCGCTGCAGTCGAAGCCGGTTTCGGGGGAGGCGCCGCCGTAGCGGTAGGGGTTGCCCATTTGGGAAAAGGCGGTTTTGAGGATGGCGTTGACCTTGTCTTGATTGTATTCGGCGAGGGTCTTTCGCCCTGGCTTGGCGTCGGCCGTTTTGGGCCGGTGAGCCTGGCAGCCGGAGAGGATCAAGGTCAGAACGGACAAGGCGAGAAAAGAGAGGCGAAGCGATCTGGCGGAAAACATGCCGAGAGCTTGCATCAAGGACTCCTGGATGGCGCCCGGCGTCGCGCGGCCTCGGTCTGTTCGAGGACAGATGACGACGGCCATTGCGGGCCGGCGATCGATCGCGGCGTCGCCGGCCCGAAGGCCGGACGGGGCGTTTTTCTTTGGGTTGCCTGATGGGCGTGCAAAACAAGGCCGCGGCCAAGTTTGAGAAGCGATAAGCCCGCAAGGAAAGGAGCGCGCCAGGACGGCATTTTTGTCGACGACGGCTCGCTATTTTGCCATTCTAACGTATGACGTCGTCTTTGTCAATAGGCGGTTATGCGGCAAACGCCGCGGTTTTCTGCGGTCGTCTCGGCCGGACAGGCGAGCTCCGTTCGTCGGTTGCGGAATCTGGCTGGCGGCTGGCTGGCGGCCGGCCGCGGGGCCCAAGGGGGGCGGGGTCGACGCGGCCGGCGGGCCGAATTGGCGTTCGAGGTTCAAAAAAAGCAGATTTATTTGGCTATTTGACATAGAACTAGAGCACGAGGCTTCAGGTTATCGGCAGCTGGGCAAATACATAAAAAGGACAGATTTATAAATTTTTAATTGCAATATATTTAATTAATCCAATTTTATTTTTAAAAAATTGCAATTAGTAGCAATAAAAGCGGTGTTCAATCATTTTTATAAAATTTTATGTCTATATGTTCCGTGCTATCCTTATATCATCCGTTTAAGCATTTATTGCATATTTTGGCAGAAAGGGATCGCTGCGCGGCAGGTAGGCTTCGAGGAAGCCTCCGTGGCTTTTGAACTCCTCCGAGGACGTCGCGGGCGGCGGCTATCTTGGCCGTGGTCCTCTCGCTGGCCGAGCGTAGGGCGTCGCCATAATCATCCTAAAGAATCCATTGAAGAGGGCTCGATAGCTCATAGGGGATATATGTGGAACAATGATTTATACTATATTATATTTAATGGACATGTATAATAAAATTAATTTCTGTTTTAGTGAATTTTAATTGTTTTTTAATGAAATTAACCACAAAACCATTTTAGTGAAGAGGTTAATACGTATATTATTATATTATCTGGTCTATTTTTTTTATTTATAATTATAGTCTTTCTGCTTCAAGTTGTTTTTCTCTTTCTTCAAGTTGTTTCTCTCTTTCTTCAAGTTGTTTTTCTCTTTCTTCAAGTTGTTTTTCTCTTTCTTCAGATTGTTTTAGCATTTCTTCAGATTGTTTTAGCATTTCTTCAGATTGTTTTAGCATTTCTTCAGATTGTTTTAGCCTTTCTTCAATTTGTTTCTCTCTTACTTCAAGTTGTTCGTTTATCTTATTGACAGTCTCAATAATAAACTTTTTAATAGTGTTTCGACAATCATCTGCCAGAGAATTCGAAAAATCATTTATAAAATTTGAAATTTTAAGTCTCTAATGATTTTATTGTTGTGTTTAGTGTTGCTATATATTTTATAGGCTATAACAAATATGTGAAGCAATAAA
>JAISZC010000142.1 GCA_031269485.1 Deltaproteobacteria bacterium | reverse complement strand
GAGAAACCCTTCGCGTTCAACAACGGCGGGGTTTCCTAAGAACTCAGTCGGTCGACTTGAGGCCGAGGTCGGAGGGCGGCTGGAGGCCGCTAAAAACAAGGACTTTAGCCGCCAGTCCTTGTTGAGAAACCCTTCGCGGCCCACAACGGCGGGGTTTCCTAAGAACTCGGTCGGTCGATTTGAGGGCCGAGGTCGGAGGGCGGCTGGAGGCCGCTAAAAACAAGGACTTTAGCCGCCAGTCCTTGTTGAGAAACCCTTCGCGTTCAACAACGGCGCAGTTTCCTAAGAACTCGGCCGGTCGACTTGAGGCCGAGGTCGGAGGGCGGCTGGAGGCCGCTAAAAACAAGGACTTTAGCCGCCCGTTCTTTTGAGAGACCTTTCGCGGCCAACAACGGCGCGGTTTCCTAAGAACTCGGCCTGTAGTCTTGAGCGCTTGGCAAACTTCTCCGAGGACCTCGGAGATCGTTTAGGAGAAAAACATGACCGTCTTACGCCGATTTTTCCTGTCTTTCGCCTTCCCGCTCGCCGTCGCGCTGGCTCTGACTTTGGCCGCGGGTCAGAGGGCTTCGGCGACTCAAGAGCACACCAAGGGCGTGCTGGTGCTGGGCGTGGAAAGCGTTCTGCGGCATTTCAACGGGGCCGTCCAGTCCGGCTCGGCCACGGCCTTGCCAGGCTCTCAAATTTTCGCGAGCCCGTTGCGCTACGACGAGCATTGGAACCCTCAGCCTTATTTGGCCGAATCGTGGTCGGTCTCCGAAGACGGGCTGTCGGTCACCCTCAATTTGGTCAAAACGGCCGTCTTCCACGACGGGCAGCCCGTCACCTCGGCCGACGTGGCCTTTTCGATCGGGGCCATCAAGAAACACCATCCTTTCCAGACCATGCTGGGGGCCGTCGACCGGGTCGACACGCCCGATCCCCACACGGCCGTCATCAGGCTCTCGCGGCCCCATCCGGCGCTGCTGCTGGCGATGTGCCCGGGCCTGATGCCCATTTTGCCCAAGCACGTCTACGACACCGGCGGCAACTTGGTCGAGCACCCCGCCAACCTCAAGCCCGTCGGCTCGGGCCCCTTCAAGCTCGTCGAGCACGTGCCGGGCGAGCATTACGTCCTGGAAAAGTTCGACCAATTTTTCATCCCAGGGCGGCCGCTGTTGGACAAGATCGTGGTGCGCGTCCTGCCTGACGGCAACAGCCTCATTCTGAGCCTGGAAAACGGCGAAATCGACGGCATTCCTCTGCTCGACGACGTGCGGGCCGTCCAGCGCCTGGAAAAAAATCCCGACGTCCAGGTCACCGCCAAAGGCTTCGAGGGCATCGGCCCCCTCAACTGGCTGGCCTTCAACACCAAAAAGCCGCCCCTCGACGACGTCCGGGTCCGCCGGGCCATCGCCTTCGCCGTCGACCGCAAGTTTGTCCTCGAAAAGCTCATGCTGGGCCGCGTCGCCCCGGCCTACGCCCCCATCTCCCCCGGCTCGCCGCTGTCGACGACCGACGTGGAGCATTTCGACGTCGATCTCAAGGCCGCCGAGGAGCTTTTGGACCTCGCCGGCCACAAGAAGGGCCCCGACGGCGTCCGCTTCGGCCTGACGATCGACTACGAGCCGGACGTGGAATTTCTCCAGCGCAACGTGGCCGAATACCTGCGCTCGCAGCTCAAGAAAATCGGCGTCGCGGTCACCGTCAGAGCGGAGGCCGATTTTCCCGCCTGGGCCAACCGCATCTCCAACCACGACTTCGACTTGACCATGGACACCGTCTACAATTGGGGCGATCCGGTCATCGGCGTGGGCCGCACCTACCTCTCCTCCAACATCAGGCCTGGGGTGATGTGGTCCAACACCCAGCAGTACGTCAATCCCAAGGTCGACGAGCTGCTCGACGCCGCCGCGGTCGAGCTCGACCCGGCGAAGAGAAAAGCCCTGTACCTGGAGTTCCAGAAGCTGGTCGTCAGCGAGGTCCCCATTTTCTTCCTCAACGTGGTGCCCTACTTCGGGGCCTACCGAAAAGGGCTCGAAGACATCCCCGAAACCATTTGGGGACCGCTCTCGCCGCTGGATCAGATCCATTGGCAAGGCGAGAATTGAGAGCCGGCCCGGACGGGTCGGCCGACCCGGCCAGCCAGGCCGCGGCCCGAGCTCCTCGACGCCGGCGCCCGACCGGTCTCTGGCGCGCCCGGGCCGCCGGCCGGCCCTGAAGGACCGTTTCATGGCCCAGGTCATACCTTTGGTCAAACCTTTGGTCAAGCCCCTGATCGCCAAGCTCGTCAACGCGGCGTCGCTTATGCTGGCGGTGGTGGCGCTCAACTTCGCGCTCATCCGCGCCGCGCCCGGCGACCCGGCCGAAGTCATCGCCGGCCAGATGGGCGGCGCCGACGAGCGGATCCTCCAGGAAATACGTCTCCGCTACGGACTGGACCGGCCCATGCCCGCCCAGCTGTGGGCCTATCTCGGCCGCATGACGCGCGGCGATCTGGGCTGGTCGTATTATTTCGACCGGCCGGTGGCCGAGCTGATCTTAAGACGGCTCCCGCCCACGGCGCTGCTGATGGCCGTCTCGCTGAGCCTGGCCGCCCTGATCGGCGTCTCGCTGGGCGCGGCGGCCGCCTGCCGGCCCCGCTCGCGCCTCTGCCGCGCGTTGGGGCTGATGTCGCTGGCCGGCTACGCCTCTCCGGTCTTTTGGACCGGACTGATGCTCCTTTTGCTCTTCGCCCGGCTGTGGCCCATTTTTCCCATCAACGGCATGCGCGACGTGGTCAACGTCAAGACCGGCCTGGCCTTGGCGCTCGACGTGGGCCGGCATCTGGCCCTGCCGTGCCTGACGCTGGTGCTGCTCAACTCCGTCCAATTCAGCCGCCTGGTCCGGGCCAGCCTCGCGGAGGTCCTGGCCCAGGACTACGTCCGCACGGCCCGGGCCAAAGGCTTGAGCGAATTCGCGGTCCTGCGGCGCCACGCCCTGCCCAACGCTCTGCTGCCGGCGATCACCATGGTCGGGCTCCAGTTCGGGCCGATGCTGGCCGGGGCGGTGGTGGTCGAGACGGTCTTCGGCTGGCCGGGGCTGGGCCGGCTGATCTTCGACTCGATTTTGCGCCGGGATTACCAAGTGCTGCTGGGGGTGCTCTTTTTGTCGGCCGTGATGGTCGTCTTGGTCAACTTGGCGGTCGATCTGGCCTATCGCCTAGTCGATCCCCGCCTGCGGGACGGAGGCGACGAGGCCGCGGCGGGCCCGCCAGCCGACCCCGCCGCGTCCGGCGACTGCGGCCCTCCGTCGCGGCCCGGCCGGACCGCAACGCCGCCTCGGTCGCCGAGCGTCTCGCCGGGGGCTTCGCCTGACAGGCCGCCGGTCGCCTCGTCAGGGCCTTCGCCGGACTCGCGGGCGGTCGCCTCGCCGGAGACTTCGCCCGACAGACCCAAGCCGCCCGACGCCTCGTCGGCGCCTTCGCCGGACTCGCGGGCGGCGTCGGAGGTCACGCCGCCTGAGGCTTCGCGGAACGGACCGCCAAAGGAAGCGGCTTCGCCGGAAGCGTC
>JAISZC010000222.1 GCA_031269485.1 Deltaproteobacteria bacterium | reverse complement strand
CGGGCGGGCGCCTGGCCGTTTTTTCCGCCCGCCGACGCCGGCTTGTTGAGGAAAAAAAATGACGCTCTCCGCCAATCCGTCGCCTCCAGCCCGCCCGGAGTCGTCCGACGCCCGGCGCGCCCTGGCGGAGCTGGCCGGACCGCTCCTCCTATTGACGGCGGCGGCCATAATTTCGGCCTGGGCCGTCAACGAGCTGACGGGCCGGCCCTTGTCGTGGAGCTGGCGGCCCGCCGCAGCCGAAGCCGCCGTTTTCGAGGATTTCGACGAGCTCCAAACCTTGCTGGCTCGGCCTTCGACCATCCTGCTGGACGCCAGAGCCGCGGCTCTCTTCAGGCTGGGCCGCCTCCCAGGCGCGAAGAGCCTTCCGGCCGCCGAGGCGGCCCAAAAAGTCGGCCCCTTTTTGGCCGCCACCGCCCCCGAGGCTTTGATCGTCACGTATTGCGCGGAAAGCCTATGCCCCTTGGCCGGCCAACTGGCCCAGGCCCTGCGGAAGGCCGGGCACGCCGACGTCCGAGTCTTTTCGCCCGGATTCGACGCTTGGCTGGACGCCGGCCGGCCGATCGAAGCCGATTGATCTCGGGCCGCCGGCTCAAGGAGGCCCCTCAATGACCGCCGACCACGCCCTTCGCCCCGCCCGGCGGCTCGTCCGGCGTCTCGCCGTCCCGACGGCCCGCCTCGTCCTCGGAGGGGCCTTCATTTGGGCCGCGGTCGCCAAAATAGGGCGCCCCCAGGAGCTGGCCGAAACCATCGTCGGCTACCGGCTGCTGCCGGAAGCCCTGATCGCGCCTCTGGCCCTCACGCTGCCTTTTCTTGAGCTGTGGGCCGCGCTGGCCGCGCTCGCCGGCCCGCCCCGCTTCCGGCGGGCCGGCGCGGTCCTGTTGGGCCTGATGCTGGCGGCCTTCATGCTGGCCGCGGCCCAGGGCCTGATCCGCGGGCTGGACTTCGAATGCGGCTGCTTCGGCTCGGCGGACTCGCGCCGGCCAGGGCCGCGGTTTTTTTTGGAAGACGCCCTGCTTTTGGCCGCCGCGGTCCTGACCGCCCGCGAGGCGGGCCAAGCCGCCCGGCCCGACAAGCCGACAGCCAAGTCAAACGCCGACCGGAACGCGGCCCGAACTGCCGACTCCGACCCGACGGCGCCGGGCCCTCGCTGAAGCCCGGGCGACGGGCCTCAGGGGCCAGATTTTTTACGTTTTGATTTGAGACTAAATTATATAAATTTTTAGTTTTACCCATATATAAAAATTTTTATTGCATTATTTGACTGAATAATTCTGAGTTATCATGTTATTATTTCATGTTAGACATTATATGGTTATGATAAATTCAAGTTATAGCTAAAAATCAGGTAACTGGAGGCGGCGTCATTCTGAGCGTCGGCCCCAAAAAAGGTCGCCTGCTGGGGCGGCAGGCCCAAGGACGGCCGGCCGTCGCGCCTGAAACCGAGCTTTTTCTCGCAAAGCTGGGGCCTAAGACCGGACGGCCTCGGGCGCCGAGGCCGCCGTCGGGCTCTGGCCCAGCCCCCGCAGACCTGGCGTTCGGCCGCCGACTGCGCCATCATGTCAAGGCCGGCGTTCAGACGGCGGTCGCCCGCTTTTTCCGGCCGTCGGAACGCCCCGGCGTTTTGAGGTCAAAATTTCCGCGCTCCGCCGCCAGCCTGCGCCAGCCGACGGCCGCCGCCGCGCGGCCGACAGGAGACCTTCGATGACGGAAGAAAATATGGCCCACGTGGCCCGGCGGCCGGCCGGCGCCGGGCTGTTTTTGGGACTGGGCGCCGTGCTGATGCTGGCGGTCATGCTCCTGCATTTGAAGATCATCTTCCTGCCCATGATTTTGGCCTTTTTTCTCTGCTGCCTCCTCAACCCCCTCGTCGGCGTCTTTCGCCGCTGGGGCCTCCCCCGTCCGGCGGCCGTCATCTGCACCCTCGCCCTTGGGCTGGCCGTGATGTGGCTGCTGTGCAACTACGTCCTGTCGAGCCTGACGGCCTTCCGCGACGGCTTTCCTCGCTACGAGGGACGCTTTGAGGCCCTTTTGGAGCGGCTCAACGAGCTGCGCCTCAACCGCCTAAGCTTCGTGACCCTCGACATGATGCAAACGCAGCTTTCCAAGCTTTCCATGGGCTCGCTGCTCTCGGGCTTCTTCAATTCCCTGATGTCCTTCGCCGGCTACCTGCTGTTGACGGCCCTTTTTATCCTTTATTTTCTCCCGGCCCTCCCGGCGCTGCCCGACAAGCTCAAAAAAGCCTTTCCGGGCCCGCGCGGCGAAACCCTCAGCCGGGGCGCGGCCGCGGTGAGCGCCAAAATCCAAAGCTACATCCTCATCAAGGCCGTCTTGAGCGCCATTCTGGGCCTCATCGTCACCCTGACTTGTCTGGGCTTCGGGGTCGACTTCGCGGCCAGCTGGGGCATCTTCGCCTTCTTCCTCAACTTCGTGCCCACCCTGGGGGCCCCGCTGGCGGTGGCCCCGCCGGTTCTGCTCTGCCTGGTCCAGCACGGCTGGAGCCGAGCCGCGTGGCTGGCGGCCGTCCTGGGCGCGGCGGAGCTCGTCTACGGCAACTGGGTGGAGCCAATTTTCCTGGGTCGCAGCGTCAATCTCTCGCCGACGGCGGCCATTTTGTCCATCCTGCTGTGGGGCTGGCTCTGGGGAGGCGTGGGCATGGTCATCGCCGTCCCGGCCACGGCGGTGATCAAGCTCACCTGCGACGGCCTCCCGGCTCTCCAGCCGGCCGGCTCGCTCATGGGCCGTTGAAGGCGCCGACTGTCAAGCAGGTCCCCAGGCCGCCAAAGCATTTGATCTTGCGTTTCGCGCCCTGACGATCTTTTTCGGCGTTCAACCCTGATCTCCTGAAGAGGCCGCGTATCCATCTTTCCACCGGCCCCGGCTTTGCTTTTCGACCACGTGTTCCGGCGTGGAACCGGCTTTCGGCGCCATGAGGGCTCCAACTGAGGCCTCCGACTGATGGTTCCGGCTCCCGCCGTCTCAGGCCCGACAGGTCTCCCCGATTATCTCGCCTGGCCTTCTGGCTTCATGCGGCTCGCCGGCGACGCCCTGCCGAAACGGATTCGTTGCGGACCGCTCTTTTTGGGCTGCGCCCCGCCTCACGACGACGCGGCCATCTTTGGCGCCAGGGGGCGCAGGGGCCAACAGGGGCGGCGCCGCCGCCCCCGGCGCGGACTTGCGCCGAAACAACCCGCCTTCACGCCGCCTTCACGGGCGCGCATGTTTAAAGTTAGGCGTTCTTGCCGTTCTGTCAGACCTATCCAAATCTAACCATCTGATTTGGTGCTGACTTTCTGCTTCA
>JAISZC010000104.1 GCA_031269485.1 Deltaproteobacteria bacterium | reverse complement strand
GCCTGGCGGCCGATTTCGGCCGCCAGTTCCGCCGGGGGCCGGCGGGCGTCGAGGCGGAGCAGGCCGGGCAAGTCGAAGTCGTCGTAGACGGCCTTGACCTTGACGAGATAATCGAGCTTTTCGAAGACCGGATCGGTCAGGCCGCGTTCGGCCGCTCTGGCCAGGCCCTCGTCGGGGGCGATCTCCATGACGAAGGTCAGATCCGGCCAGGGGAAGCCGGCGTTGGCCTGGAGGATCTCCGCGGGCGTTTGAAGGCCCAGGGCCCCTTGATAGGCCGCCTGGCTGAGCAGGTAGCGGTCCATGACGACCGCCCGGCCTTGCGCCAAGGCCGGCTCGAGGTTGGTCCGGACGTCCCAGGCCCGGTCGGCCAAGAAAAGCTCCATTTCGGCCAGCGGATCGCGGGGGCCTCCGTCGCCGTAGAGCTCGCGGATCCGGCGGCCGCTCGGGCCCTCGGAAGGCTCCTTGAGCGCCAGCGGCGGCGGGCCGTCGAGCCGCCTGAGGCGGTCGACCAGCAGGCGGGCCTGGGTTGACTTGCCGGCCCCGTCAAGGCCTTCGAAGACGAAGAACAGGCCCCTCGGACCGGGCGGCACGCCAGGCGGTCCGCCCGGGCGGCCGCGGGGGACGTCTGAAATTCCCACGTCGGGGCCTCGCGCCTAGGGGCGGGCGCCGCTCATTCTTCGGCGGCCGGCTTGAGGTTGAAGGGCTTGTCCACCGTGACCGTCTTTTCCGGATTGAAGGCGTCGATCAGCGTCAGCCTCAGCAGGTAGGCGCCTTCCGGGAGGCCTTTGATGTTGATGGTCATCGGCAGCGGCAACTGGGCGCTGAAGGCGCGGTAGCCGGTCTTGGCCCAGGGGCCCAGCTTGCCGCTGCCGAGGACGAGCTCGCCTTCGGCCGCCACGATGCTGAAGTCCCCCGACAGCGACCAGTCGTAAAGGCCGGCGGCGTCTTGGCGCTGCGTGTAGCCGACGGGCTCGATGTACACCAGCAGCGGCTCCTCGGGCGTAAAGTCCGACGTTTCCTTGGGCGTGTACAGCCCGTAGTCCTCGGGCGGCTCGTTGACGAACTCGAAGGCGCGCAGGCTCAGCGGGGCCAAGTTCCACAGGACTTGCTGAGCTTCCTGGACGGCCTCCAAGGCGGTGGCGTTGTCGCCTACCGAATGGGCGTTGATGGCCGTTTGAAGGGCCGACATGGCGTCGGGCTGGGCCGCGGCCGGGGCGGGCGCGAAAGCGAGCGTCGCCAGCGCGGCGACGAGGACCGCCGGAGCGGTGGAAAATCTCATGATGTCTCCAGTCCGGCGCTTGGAGAGCGCCGCGAAGGGCGCAAGCGCCCAGCAAGAGCTTGAAGGGCCAAAAAAGTCAAAACGCCAAAAATAGCTCAAGGCAGGGCGGAAATGGCGCCGGCGCGTCTGGCGCCAGCGCTTCGGCTCAAAAGCTCGGCGTCTCCGCCGGTTTTTGGGTCACTCCGCCGCGAAGGTCACGCGTCCGGCGTCGAGGTCGTAGACGGCGGCCTTGATCTGCAGTCGGCCCGCCTCGACGGCCTCGGCCAGCGCGGGGCTGGCCTCGGTCAGTCGCCGGGCGAAGAGGGCGGCCGAGACGATCACGGCTTTTTCGATTTGGGCGGCGGCGTCGCCGTCGTTGCGGACCGCCGCGGCCGCCGGCGAGAGTTTGGTCAAAAGCTCGCCCAAGGCCCCGGGCTCCTGGGCCCCGGTCACGGCCGCGGTCACCGCCCCGCATTTGGTGTGGCTCAGCACCACGATCAGCGGGACGCCCAAATGGGCCGCCGCGTATTCCAGCGAGCCCAGCTGATCGACCCCGGGGACGGCCCCGGCAGCCCGAACGACGAACAAATCGCCAAAACCCTGATCGAAGACGGCCTCGACGGGGGCTCGGGAGTCG
Source organism: Deltaproteobacteria bacterium (assembly GCA_031269485.1). Taxonomy (GTDB): domain Bacteria; phylum Desulfobacterota; class Desulfarculia; order Adiutricales; family Adiutricaceae; genus JAISZC01. The sequence continues at coordinate 8,796 of JAISZC010000104.1, read as the reverse complement.
GAGCAGGCCAGCACCGCCGCCAAGGGCGTCTGGCCCTCGGCGGCCAAACGGCTCAGCCGCGGCTTTTCCTGGCGGGGGTGGACGCTGCGGCCGGTCGCGAAGCGCTCGTTGCCCGCCTGGAGCTCTTGGAGGGCCGAGGCGCTCGTATGAGGGTTTCGCGGCCCGTGCCCGGCGGCGGCCTCGTCGGCCGAGACGGTCAGGGCCGTCGGACCAAAAAGCAGGAAAAACGCCGTCAGGCTGGCCAGAGCCAAAAATCGCGGCGCCGGGCGCCGGGCGCCGGTCTGGCCGGCTGCGGCCGGTCGGCGCGAAGCCGTCAAGTCGGCGGGTCGTAAAATTTGCATGGCGGCCTTCTGAGGTTGGGCGGCGCGAGCGCCTGCAGGGTTCGCGCCGGCTATCGCCGGGTTGGCGGTTTCTGTTTCGGACCAATTATAACCCAAAGGGCGGAGTTTGTCGATTTGCGGCCCTTTGGCGGGCCCTCCGATTGAGCCGTTCGGCTCGCCGGCCGGGGACGCGGCTCGGCGCCGGGCCGCTGGTCGGCCGCCGCCTCGACTGGAGCTCTTTTTCGGCCCTGGCGGGCGGCGGGTGGGTGGCGGGCGGCGGACAGGAGGCGGCGGACAGGAGGACAGTCGGCCGAGCTGCGGCGGCCAGCCGCAAACGGGACGGATTGACGACCGCCGCCGAAGCGGAGGCGAATCGCAGCTGGGACAAACTGCTTTGGACGGTAAAGCTGATCGTGGGGCCTGAACTCCCTTTCAGCTTAATAATCCAAACAATAAATCGCTAATATAGGTTATATTTGACCAAATTTAGCGCTGATCTAGATCTTTAGATCAAGATTGAAGCTTGACAAATATTCAAGGGCTGCGGTGGCGAAGCCAGACGTGACATTGGCCTTCAAGGTGGCGATAAAAAGAGCCGCGACAGCCTAAAGACCGCACTAAAAGTCGGCCAGAAAGGCCTGCCTAAAGGCCTAAAAGGCCGGCAATGACGTCTGAGTCACGCCCCCTAGCAACCCGCCCGGCGCGTTTTTGCCGCGTCAGACGGGTTGTTTTGGGCCTAAAGGACGAAACAGCGGGTGATTAACCGTTTTAGGCATAACCTAGTCATTTCAGAAGGCCGGCGACCAAAGCCAAGATCGGCATAGGCGTATAGCCGTCGGTCTCCCAAGGCTCGGCATTGCTGCTCCTCTGCTTGAATGTTCGGCCATCGTATTCCCAGGGCTCGGCATTGCTGTACCTCTTCTTGAGCTCCTGACCGTCAAACTCCCAGGGTTCGGCATTGCTGTACCTCTTCTTGAGCTCCCGACCGTCGAATTCCCAGGGCTCGTCGTTGCTGTACCTTTTTTTGAGCTCCCGACCATCGAACTCCCAGGGCTGGTCGTTGCTGTACCTCTTTTTGAGCTCCCGACCGTCGAACTCCCAGGGCTCGTCGTTGCTGTATCGTTGCTTGATGGTCACAGTCATAAGCTGCTCCTTGCGCGCGCCAACGGCGCGGTCAGTGGCCAAGGCCTTCAATTCGGACGAAACATGCAATCCAATGGTCTTCGCGCCAATATTCTTCGCGCCAATAGTTCTCGCGTCAATATTCTTCGCGTCAATATTCTTCGCGCCTAGAACGCGGCTCCTCTCCGCCAGGCTCCCGGACGGTCTGGACGAATGGTCGATAAATCAGCGCGCGGGCCGCATACGGTCCGGGCGGTCAGAGGCGCCTCCGGTTTGGCGCGGCGGATGCTCGCGGATGCTCGCGGATGCTCGACGACCATTGCAGCGCGTCGTGGCGCCAATTTCCGGCCGGCTTTCGGCGTCCTTTGACGACCAAGGCGCGGCCGCGATCCCGCCAAGCCCGCCGGCTGTCCGCCGTCCGTCAAGCGTTTCGTCGCCCTGGCCGTCGAACCGTCCGCCAGTCGCGCGGCCGGTTTCGGTCAGCCGCGGCCTTTGGGCGGCGTCCGGATGAAGGCGGTCAGCGTCAGCGAGCCGACGGCGAAGGCGGCCCCCATCAGAAAAGGTATCCGCCAATCCTTCATCCACAGCCAGCCGCCGATGAAGGGGACGAGCACGGCCATGACGTGGTTGACGGTCACGCCGACGGCCATGCTGGGGGCGATGTCCACCGGGTCGGAGATTTTTTGAAAAAAAGTTCGGATGGAGACTGTGAAACAAAAGGATAATTGATCTAAAATATAGAGAATAGCCGCTAATTTTGGGTCTTGACAAAAGACATAGGCGAGACAGAGGACCAGGACTGCCGAATATTTCCAAAAAAGAAGTTTTTTCTCGCCTACGGCGTTGATGGCTAGGCCAATGAAAGGATTTAAAAGCCAATTGACGAGATTATTGAACAACAGCAAAAGGCTCATCTGGAAAAGAGAAAAACCAAAATGTTCAACGAGCAAAAAAATAGCGAAAACATTAAATATTTGACGGCGGGCCCCGGAGAGGCTGGTCAAGGCGTAGAAAAGCCAGTAGCGGCGCTTGACGATCAGGCCCTTGCGTTGCGCCGGCAGGCCCAGCGTCGAGGGGCGATGTCGGAAGGACCAGGCGCCCGCCGCGAGGGCCGTCGCGCCGGCCAGGCCGAAGAGGACCCGCCAGTCGGCGTGGCCGGCCAGCACGACGATGAGCAGGCCCATGGAAAAGCTGCCCAGGGCCGTGACGGACCTCAGCCGGCTGATGACCAGGGGGGCCTCGTGGCGGTCGAAGTGTTGGAGGGTCAGGCTTTGATTGGAGGCCTCAAAGAAGTGGAAGCCGGTCGAGAGCATGAAAGTGCAGAGGATTTGGCCCCACAGGTTGGGAAACCAGCCGGCGGCCATGACCCACAAGCCGCAGGTGATGATGGCCCAGCTCGTCAGCGCGGCTTCGCTCATGAAGTACAAAAGCAAAATGACGCCCACCGACAGCAGTCCCGGCAGTTCGCGGATCGATTGGACCAGGCCGTTCTGCTGGCCGGTCAGATGGGCCGCCTCCACCGCGAAATTGGTGTACAGGGCGTTCCAGCCCAGGAAGGCCGCGGCCTGCCCGAAGGTCAGCACCATGAGGTAGACGTAGACGGGCCTTTTTTTCAGTTCTTGAAAAGAGGACAAGGCGAACTCCGTCGCGCGCCGGTCAGGGGGCGCTTCCCGGTCGACGCCGGGCGCGGCGAGGGGAAGGCGGACCTGCGGCGGCAAGGCGGCCGGGACGTTCAGGGCGCCGGCCAAAGGCCGGTCAGTTCAGGTTCAAAAGGCGTCTTGACAGGGCCAAGGCTTCCGGCGAGGGGCTGGCGCCGCCCAACATGCGGGCCAGCTCCAGCGTCCGGCTCTCCGAGTCGAGCTCGGCGATGGAGGTTTCCGTGCGTTCGCCGCTCTCGGTCGGGCTTTTGGCCGCCAGGAAGTGCTTGCCCGGCAGGCAGGCCATCTGCGGGAGATGGGTGATGATGAAGATCTGCTGCCGGCCGGCCAGCTCGGCCATTTTGGCGGCCACGGCCTCGGCGGTGGCGCCGGACAGGCCGCTGTCAATCTCGTCGAACAGAAGGCTTTGATCGGAGCGCGGCTCCTGGGCTATCTTGAGAGCCAGCATCAGCCGCGAGAGCTCGCCGCCGGAGGCGATTTTGGAGAGAGGCTTGAGGCCTTCGCCGGGGTTGGGGCAGAACAGAAAAACGGCCTGGTCGGCGCCTTTGGGGCCGGCGTCTTCGGGCGCCCGGCTGGGGGAGACCTCCACGCGCAAGGAGAGCTTGGGAAAGCCCAAGACCTTGAGGGTGGCCGTCAGGCTGGCGGCCAGCGCGACGGCGCTCTCGGCCCTGGCCGCCCGCAAGGCCAGAGCCGCCGCGGCCGCCTCGGCCCTGGCCAAAGCCAGGTTTTTTTTGAGCTGGCCGGCCTCCAGGGCGCCCGAGTCAAGGCGGCTCAGAGTCGCGCGCAGCGTCCGGGCCCGCGCCAGCACCCCGTCGAGCTCGGGCCCGTGCTTGCGCTTGAGCCGGGCGAGGGCGTTGAGGCGCTCGTCGAGCTCCTCGAGCTCTTGCGGGTTGGCCGACGCCGCCCTGGCCAGCCGGTCGAGCCCGTCGGACGCTTCGGCCAAGCTTTGGGCGGCGGCGGCGACGGCCTCCTCCACAGGCGCGAAGCGGGCGTCGAGGGCCGCGCCGCGAGTCGCCAGGCGCGCCAGGCGATCGAGGCGGCGCGCGAGGCCTTCGGCGCCCAGGGGCGGCTGACCGTGGACGAGCTCGAGGGCCTCCTCGACCGCCGAGGCGAGCTTGCCGGCGGACTTGGCCGCGGCCTTGCGGGTCATGAGCTCTTCGTCCTCGCCGGGCCGAGGGGCGACTTTTTCGATTTCTTGGAGCTGGAACTCGTGGAGCTCGCGCTTTTCCAAGCCGTCGGCCAGCTCCGCCTCCAGGGCGGCCAGGGCTTTTTCGACCGCCTCCCGTCGCTGATGGGCGGCGCCCATGGCCGCCAGCAGCTCCTGATGGCGGCCGAAGGCGTCGAGAAAGTCCAGCTGTCGCGCTTCCCGCACCAGGCTTTGCTGGTCGTGCTGGCCGGAGACGGCCAGCAGCTCCTCGCCGAAGGCGGCCAGCTGGGCGACCGTGGCCAGCGCGCCGTTGATGCGGATGCGCGTGCGGCCCGCGGCGTTGACGGTGCGCTGGACGACGAGCTCGTCGGCCGGCGTCAGGCCTTGCTCCTCAAAGAGGGGACGCAGCTCCTCGGGGCGTTCGAGCTGAAAAAGGGCCTCGACTTGAGCCTCCTCGGCGCCGGTCCGGACGGCGTCGGCCGAGCCCTTGGCCCCGCGGATCAGGCTCAGGGCGCCGGCCAGAATGGACTTGCCGGCGCCTGTCTCCCCGGTCAAAATGTTGGCGCCCGGCCCGAAGGAGAGCGTGAGGCTTTTGATAAGGGCCAAGTTGGCGACTTTGAGTTCGGCCAGCATGGAGGACCTTTGGCTGACGGGCCTGAAAAGCGGCGCGGGGCCTGCGAAGGGCCCGAAGGCCCGGCCAAGGGGCCCGAGAAAGGCCGGCCGGGGCTTGGGCGGGGTTTTTAGGAAAAAAAGGCTCAAAAGGGCGCGGCCTTCAGGCCTTGAAAACTGGGGGCCAAGAGCCCGAGCTTGGCTCAAAAGCCGGCGCCAAGCGTTCGGCGCCAAGCGTTGGAGCCAAGGGCTCGGCGCCAAGGCGCCGGTCCAAGAACCGGCCCGGAAGTCGAAAAGGACGTCTCGACCGCCGGGCCCCCGGCCAAAAGGTCCGCGAAAGCCCTTGAGGACGAAAGGGACTGGCCCCCAAAAGGCCCAAAAGCCGCCAGCCGAGAGAAGAGAGCCGAAAAAGCGCCAAAAAAATCGTCGAGGCCAGCGGCCGCCAAGCGGCCGGCGCCCTGGCTCAATCTGGCGCCGTGACCCTCAGCACTTCCTGGATGGTGGTCAGGCCGGCCAGCATCAAATCAAGGGCGTTTTCGCGCAGCGTCGTCATGCCCTCCTGTCTGGCCAGGCTTTTCAAACCAATTGAATTTTGGGCGCCCGAGAGCGTGAGCGTTTTGAGGCCGTCGGAAAAGGGCATGACCTCCACCGTGGCCAGACGGCCGCGGTAGCCGGTGTTGCGGCACTCGTCGCAGCCTCGCCCTTCCTTGAGGTTGAGATCGCCGTGAGTGATGAAGCCCAGATCAAGGGCCATCTTTTCCGTCAGCACGAAGTCGTTGGCGCAGTAGGGGCAGATGCGCCGGACCAGGCGCTGGGCCATGATGCCCACCACGGTCGAGGTGACCAAAAAGGGCTCCAGCCCCAGCTCCACGAGCCTGGTCACGGCCGAAGGGGCGTCGTTGGTGTGGAGGGTCGACAGCACCAGGTGTCCGGTCAGGGCGGCCTGGACCGCGTTTTCGGCCGTCTCGCGGTCGCGCATCTCGCCGACCATGATGATGTCGGGGTCCTGCCGCAGAATGGTTCGGATGATGCCGCCGAAGGTCACGCCCACCTTGGGCTGGACGGCGATTTGGTTGAACTGCTCATGGATCATCTCGATGGGGTCTTCGATGGTGGTGACGTTGACCTCCGGGGTGGCCAGCTGCCTTAAGGTCGAGTAAAGGGTGGTGGTCTTGCCGCTGCCGGTTGGACCGGTCACCAAGATGATGCCGTGGGGGTTGGCGGAAAAGGACTGCCATTTGTCGTAATCCTGGGCGGAGTGGAACATGCGGGCCAGATCCAGAAAAAGCGATTCGGGGTCGAGGATCCTCATGACCACCTTTTCCCCGAAGGCCACCGGAACGGTGGAGACGCGCACCTCGGCCTCGGAGTCCCGGTGGGCAATCTTGATGCGGCCGTCCTGGGGCCGGCGGCGCTCGGCGATGTCGAGCCGGGAGATGGTTTTGATGCGGGAGACCATGGCGGGGTGGATGACCGCGGGCAGACGATACATGTCGTGGAGCACCCCGTCGAAGCGCATGCGCACCAGCAGTTGCTCGCGCTTGGGCTCGAGGTGGATGTCGGAGGCGTGCCCCTCGAAGGCCTCGGCGAAGAGCAAATCTATGAGATTTTTGATGTGCTGGTCGTCGTCGGCTATTTCCGAGGCGTTTTTTAGCTTGACGTATTGTTCGAGATTCGAGACGTCCACGCCGGAGCGGGAGCCGCCTTCATACTGGCCTGTGGCCCCGCGGACGGAGGTGTTGAAGGCGTAAATGTCGCCGATTAGCTTTTTGAGATTGGTTTGGCTGACGATGATCGGCGTCACGGGCTGGTTGGCCACCCGTCGCACGTCGTCCAAGATGGCCTGATAAAAAGGGTGCCGGACGGCCACGGCCAGCGAGGCGCCTTCCAGGCCTAGGGGCTGCACCAAATGCCTCGAGACGAACGATTTGGGCAGGATGCGGGTGACGTAGTCGAGATCCAGCTCCCGCTGCTCGACTCGGCGGTAGGGCAGGCCGCTGTCCTTGGCCATCAGGCGGGCCAGCACGTCGTCGTCGATGAGCCGGCCTTCGTGGGCCCCGGCCAGGGGCAGCTTGAGACTGCACAGGTAGTCCAGGGGATCGGTCTGGCTCGTGGGAGAGTGGCCGGCTTTGGCGCGCCGGGCGGAGCCGAAGGCGCCTTGATAATCTTTTTTGATCGTCTCGGCCTGCTGCTGGCCCAACAGGCCCATGGACAAAAGCAGGTGCAGAAGATATTCGAGAGTGAACTTGCCTGCGGGAGGGGCCATGTAGACTTTCTCGGGCTGCGGGCTAAACGGGCGCGGCAATCGGCCAGCTTGGGGCCGATTTCGGAACGGACAGGCTTGGGCTTCACGAGCTTGAGCCGGACCTGGGCGTTAAAACCCGACGGGCGTCAAGGACAAGGCCGGGCTTGAGTCCCAGGGGCCTCCAGGCGCGCCGCCGCCCGGCGGTCAGGGACTCGCGCGCCAGGGCCAAGCGCGAGGCTCGATTGGCTCGCGGAATGATTGGCACGCGGGGCCAGTCTCGCCGGGTTTGCGATTCGGACCGGGCGGCCGGCAAGCGAAACCCCGACCGGCTTGGTCGGGGTTTGGGCGCAAGCCAGCGATCGCCTCGGCTGGTCCCGGCCAGGGCGGCCCCGGAACCGGGGCGCGAAGGCCCAGTCTCAGAAAAGGCCTAGTCCGGCCATATCCTCGCCGGCCAAGATGCGGTCGATGTCCAAAAGGATTTTGACGCCTTTGCCAATTTTGGCCATGCCCAAGATGTACTCGGTGTTGAGCCGCGAGCCGAAGGCCGGGGCGGCTTCGATCTCGTCGGCCTTGATGTTGACGACTTCCGAAACGTAGTCGACCACGATGCCGATGTGGATGAAGCGCTCGGCGGTGACGGCGACGTCCACCACGATGATGCTGGTGCGCTCGGTGTATTCGGCCTCGCTCATGGAGAACTTCAGCCTCAGATCTACCACGGGTATGACCTTGCCGCGCAGGTTGATGACGCCCTTGACGAAACCGGGAGTCTGGGGCACGGTCCGGATGGGCATCATGCCGATGATTTCCCTGACTTTGAGGATGCCGATGCCGTATTCCTCGTTGGCCAAAGAAAAAGTCAGGAATTTGCCTTCTTGACCGGCGGCGCGGCCCTTGTTGGGTTCAGGCTGGCTTCTAGCTGACGTGGCGGTGCTCATATGACGTCCACAACCGACCCGCGACTTTAGCCGTGGGATAAATAGAGATTAAAAGGGTCTTTCCCAAGACGTGGCTTATATGGAGACTTTACTTAGAAATTATAGAAGAAAAAAAGCGTCAATTTAAAATCAGGCGTGGTCGCCTCAGCTTGAGGCGAGCCGTTCGCCTCCGTTCGTCGGGAGAGGCTCGCCGCCGGACCGCCAAGCCCCAAGGCCGCCGTCCGGGCCTGGTTTCGACAGGCCGCGTCAGCCAAGGGCTGGTCATGGACTTCCGTCGTCCGTCCGGGCCGCCGCCCGTATCGTCCCTCCGCGCCAGAGCCGGCCTAAAGACGCCCACATGGGGACATTTTAACTCATCCTCCGACGGAGCGCAAGGCCAAATTTTGTCGCGGCGGCCGGCCAGCCGGTTCAACGGCGACCGACCGGCCGCCGCACTGGGCGCCGGCGAGCGCGGGTTGGCCGCCGAAAGAGAGGCGCGAGCTGGGCGCCGACGGTCGTCCGACGGGGCGCGGCCGTTAAAGGGTGGGCCCGTTGACCGGCCTGGCGCAGGCGCACAGGAGCCCTGTTTGGAGGGCGTCGAGCAGGCGCAAGATTTCATCGGGGTTGCGGCCGACGTTCATGGGGTTTATGGACACGTGCTTGATGACGTTGTCCGGATCGACGATAAATGTGGCCCGCAGGGCCACGCCGGCGCTCTTGTCGCGGACGCCCAACTGATCGATGAGCGAGCCGGTGGTGTCGGCGAAGGACCAGTGGC
>JAISZC010000095.1 GCA_031269485.1 Deltaproteobacteria bacterium | reverse complement strand
CTGGGGCGCCAACGTCGCCCGGCCAGCGTTTGCCGACGACGGTCGGCCGCGGGAGCTGTCAGGCTTGGCCGCCGACTCCGCCTTCAGGCCGCCCGGCGCTTCGGCGGCCGAACAGGCCGCGAGCGGGGATGCTCGCTGAGGCGGCTTGGCTGGCGGCGAGCCCAGCGGGTTTTATTCAGAATTAATTCAGAATCAATTCAGAAAATCTGCATAACCAAACCTGCGGAGCCAGTCGGTCGGACGGTCAACCAACCAACCAACCAACCAACCAGCCAGCCAGCCAGCCAGCCGCAGTCTTCTCCGGCAGGCAAGTTTCCAAAAAAACCGGAGCGAAGGCGCGCGTCCAGTCCTCGCCTGACGCGTGGGCGGCCGCTTTCCACGCGCGAGGCGAGGGCGGCGTCCTCACGAGAAACTGCATGGCTTGGAGCCAATTCGGAATCAACGGCGCCGCGTCTTGCCCCCGCCAGCCGCGGCCGTCGAAAGCTCCTCCGCGTCAAGCGGCTCAGGCTTTCCGCGGGTCTCGCGACGCGCGCGGCCGCGAAGGCCAGCGCCGCCGGCCGCCAAACGAAAAAGCCGGACCTCCAGGCGGTCCGGCTTCGGCTCGAAAGCCCTCGTCAATCGGGCGCCGTCAAACGGTCAAGCGGCCCGCTTCCGGCGATTACCGTTTCATCTCGATGACCTCGGCCAGCATGGTGTCGGTGGTGGTGACCACTTTGGAGTTGGCCTGAAAGCCCCGCTGGGTGACGATCATGTTGACGATCTCGTCGGCCAGGTCGGTGTTGGACTGTTCGAGGAAATTGGCCCGAATGGTGCCGGTGCCGCCGTAGCCCGGCGGGTTGATGGTGCCGGTGCCGGACCAGCGCGTCTCCATGTAGACGTTGTCGCCCAGCTTGGCCAGGCCCCAGGGGTTGAGGAAGCGGGCCAGGCCGATCTGATAGAGCGGCTGATGGCGGCCGTTGGTGTAGACGCCGGTCAGCACGCCGTCCTTGTCGATGGAGACCCTTTGGAGCGAGCCGGCCGGGTAGCCGTCCTGGCTGGAGAAGATGTTGATGGACTTGCTGGCGTACTGGGTGGTGCCCTGTTCGTCCAAGATCCACTTGCCGGCCTCGCCGGTGGGGTTCCGAGCGCCCATGTCGAGGGCTATGTGCTGGGTGATGGTCGGCATTCCTTCGGGATACGGCGGATGGAGGGACAAGGAGGCCGACTGGACGAAGGCCACGTCGAAGTCGAAGTACCCTTCCGTGTTGGGGGCCAAGTTGGTCCAGGCGATCTGCTCGGAGTGGGCCGTGAATGTCAGGTTGTCGCCGGCGGTGAAGCGCATGGGCGTCCCGCCGTCGCCGAAGCTCACGTTGAGGCCCGAGCCGAAGGGGTAGGGGCCGGCGTAGTTTTTGTCGTGGACGGCGATGGTGCCGGAGTTGCCTTCGTCGTCGAACCAAGCGAAGCCCGAGACGTCGGGAACCGTCCCCAGGTTGCCTTTCCACGTGATGGTGTAGACGCGGTCGTTGTCCCTCAAAGATCCGGTGGAGGCCGAAAACACGGGCTGGCCGGTGAAGTACCCTCCGAGTTCGGCGTAGTTCATCGACGAGGCCGTGAGCGAGCTGGCGAAGGCGGAGGCCGAGGTCAACGCGGCGGCGGCCGTCTTGGTCATGTCGATATTTTGGGCCTCGATGTCCGCGATCTGGCCCCCGTGCCGGTCGGCCCCGTCGGCGGTGAAGGTGATCTTGCCCTTTTGGACGATGCCGGCGAAGGTGGCGCCGTTCATGACGAGGCGGTTGTTGATGTCCTTGCGGGCGTCTTCGTTGGGATCGCAGGTGATGAGGTAGTCCCAGACGTTTTCCATGTGCGGATTGGGCTGGTAGTAGACCATCAGGGTGTGGGCCGTGCCCAAGGAGTCGTAGATGGTCCAGGGGTTGGCGTGGGTGTAGTTTTCCGGATCGATGGGCGAGGAAAGATCGGTCCCGTCCCAGGCCCCGGCGAAGCCCATGCCCTCCAGCTGCCAATTGTCCCATTGCCCGGCGATGCTGGCCAAGGCGTCCGCAAATTCCTCCTCGTAGACCAAGTTGTAGGCCGCCTGGCCGGCGTTGGCCGCGGCCTGCTCGGCCGCCGCTCTGGCCGCGGCCTGAGCCTTGGGCACCTCGGTGATGGGATCCGGCGGCACGTCGTTGTCCACTTTGACGAACAGGCCGCCATGGTCGGTGTAGCCGGCGTCGGTCATGATGTCCAAGTACTTGGCGTCGTAGGCCGCCTGGTAGGCCGGATCGGGCGAGTGGTTGGGATAGCCGGACAGCGGGCTCACGGCGGCTTTGGCCTTCTCCAAGGCGTCGTTGTGGGCGTCGACATGGACGCCCTGGCCGGCCGCGGCGCCGGGGTTGGTCTTGGTGTAGCTGTCCAAGAGCGGAATTGGAATTGTCGGGAGCTCGTAGCCGGCGGCCATAATGTGAGCGCCGTAGGCCGCCGCGTACGCGGTGTCGTAGACCGAAACGCCTGAAGGATAGACGTAGCCGGACGGAAGGCCGGGCACGGCGGCCCTGGCGGCGGTGTCCGCGGCCGCCATGACGGCCGAGGACGCCGTCAGGACGAAGTCATCGGTGGCCGGATCCCAATTGGCGGCGCTCGAGGGGTCCAAAGTGCTCTTGGCTTCAAAGGCGTAGCCGCTGGCGGTCATGTTGGCCAGATAGGCGTTCATGTAGGCGCCGTCGTAAGTCGCATTCCCTGAAGGAAAGGTGGTGAACGGAGACGTCGCTCCGGACGCGATGGCCGCCGCGGAGCCGGCGGCGACGGCGCCCAGGACGAAGTCGGCGGCGGTCGGCGACCAAGTGGCGAGGACCAAATTGGCGTTGGCCGGATCGAAGGCGAAGCCCTGAGCGGTCATGTTGGCCAGATAGGCGGTCATGTAGGCGCCGTCGTGAGTCGCATTCCCAGAAGGAAAGGTGGTGTACGACGCCGCTCCGGCCGCGATGGCCGCCGCGGAGCCGGCCTGCTCGGCGTCGGCCAGGTCGGCGACGAAAGCGGGGCGCTTGACGTAATAGACGGGTATGCCGGTCGGGGCCGCGGACGTGTAGCCCCTGGCCGGGTCTGTCAGATAGCCGTCGTAGGCGAACCAATAGGGGACATCCCAAGTGTAGATGCCCGACGGATAAACGTAGTCGTTCGGAGCTCCGGCCAACTCGGCGTCGGCCAAGCCGGCGGCCACGGCGGACGCCAATTCGGTCGAGCTGGGCGGGTCGACGGTCGAGGGCTTTCGAAACTCCGTCGGCGAAACCTCGACAGTGTAGCCCAAACCGCTCATCCAGGCGACGTAGGCGGAGTTGTAGGCGCTCGCATACTTGGTCGACGTGCCAGCGGCGGCGGAGATCGGATAGACGACGGGGTCGGGCAGGCCCAGGGCGACCCAGCCGGCGGACGCGGCGGACGCCAAGGCCGACGCCGTTAACGCGGCCGAGGGGTACGAGGTGACGGTCTTGAAAAATTCGCCGGTGCTGGCGCTCCAGACGAAGCCCTCGTCCGTCATCCAGTTCACGTAGGCGTCGTCGAAAGCCGCCTTGCCGGTCGGGGTCGGGTAGGCCGAGCCGTCGTTGGTCCAATTGTAGACCAAGTCGGCCGCAGCGTCGCGGGCCGCCTCGGCCGGCCCCCGGGCCACCTGGTCGGCGTAGATCTCGGCCCAGCCGGCGGAGCTGTAGAGGTAGGCGCTTTGATCGTCGGCGTTGAGGTTGGCCACCACCTTGATTTGAGAGGTCTCCACCGGCGGGGCGTTCATGACGACCACCTTGACGTCGGTGGGCACGCCCAGCCGCGCCGGATCCTGCCCGGGCTTGGGCACCGAGAGCTCCCAGCCCTGCAGGACGTAGCCGGCCGGGGTCTCCAGGACGCCCTCGGCGTCGAAGGTGAAGTTGCCGGCCCGGGTGTACATGAGCTCGTTGGTCACCCGATCGCGGACCTGAAAGAAGCCCTCGCCGGTGATGGCCATGTCGGTGTCCTGCGCCGAGTTCATGAAGGAGCCCTGAGTGAACATCTGCTGGACCGAGGCCACCTTCACGCCGCGGCCGATCTGCTGGATCTTGCCGTTGGACCAGTAGTCCTGGCTGATTAAATCCTCGAAGTTGGTCCGGCCGGCCTTGAAGCCCACGGTGTTGACGTTGGCTATGTTGTTGCTGATGACCTGCATGCCGGTGGACAGGGCCGACAGGCCGGTCACCGCCGCGTACATGGCGCTGGAAATGCTCATTCACGCACCCCTATATAATGATGGACGCGGCCTCGGACCGCCGAGCCGCCGGACCTCAGCGGCCTTTTCAGCCCTTTGAGCCTTCGTCGTCTGACGAGGCGGCGGAGCTCGAAGAGGCCTGCAAAATTTCCACGACCTGGCCCAAGCTCAGCTGGACATGGCCCAAATGGACGATGGGCTGGCCCAGCTCGTCGAAGGAGACGCTGGTGGCCTTGCCCGAAATGTTCGGGACCGCGCCGTCGGTCATGGTCTCGCCGGCCAGGTTCACGGCGGTGATCTGGAACTGATAGGCCCCGTCGGCGACTTTGTCGCCGTTGTTGTCGCGGCCGTCCCAATTGATCGGATAGTTCCCGGCCTCGACGGTCCCCCAGTCGTACATGCGCACCTGGTTGCCCGCGGAATCGATTATGTAGACCGTCACCTTGCTGCTTTCGGACAGATCCATCGAAGCCTCGACGTCGAGCTCGCCGCCGGTGACCGACAACAGGTTCGACTGGGCCGTGACGTCTTTGCCGATGAGCGACAATGTTTGGAACTGGTTTTGAGCCTGGATGTAGCCGGACATGGAGACGACGTTGTTGTTGAGGTTGGTCAACTGCTCGAGCTGGGAGTATTGGGCCAGCTGGGCGGTCATTTCCGTGTCTTCCATGGGGTTGAAGGGATCTTGATTTTGGAGCTGGGTCAAAAGAAGCGTCAAAAAGGCGTCTTTGCCCAGCTGTCTTTCGCTGCCGTCGGTGACGGGAACGTTGTCGTCGCTCCAGGCCTCCAAGACCGTGGTTCGGGCGGCCGGCGGGTTGTCTGCGCTATAAATTGTGGTCATGTTGTCTCCCTGCGTCTTTTTTGTCAGCTTTTTGCCGTCTTTTTGCCGTCGAGGTCTAGGCGCCTTCGTCAAGGCCGCCCTCAGGGCCTGTCGCCAGTTTCAGGGCCTCATTTCAGGCCTCATTTCAAGGCCTCGCTTCAGGCCTCATTTCAGGCCCTAAACCAACCGATCCAAAAGCCGCCCGCCGCTCCCGGCCGTCCCGGCCGCCGCCTCGATCTCCGCCTCCGCGGCCGCCGACTCCGCAGTCGCCGCGCCCGTCGCGGCCTCGCCTGCTCTCAGGCGGGCGAAGGCGCGCTCATCTTCCTTTTGGCCGTCAAAGCTCAGCGTCAAGGCCAGCTCCAAGCCGGCCCGGCTCAACGACTCCTTCAAGGAAGATATTTCCTTCTCCAAGGCCTCGTAGGCCTCCAAGGTCTCGGCTTTGATGTGGGCCGTGAGCTGATCGCCTTTGACCTTGAGCTCGACGTCGAGGCGGCCCAGGCTCTCGGGAGCCAGATCCATCTTCAGACGGCGCACGCCACGGCGGGCCGAGTAGAGGATCTTTTGCTCGATCTGCCGCGCCAGCGTCTCGCCGCCGCCATGGCTCAGCGCCTCGTCGGCCAACGAGCTCTGAAAGAGACCGTCGCCCACGGCCCGGGCCGCGGCCTGGCCGGACTGGGCGCCGAGGGCGGCCAAACGCTGGGCGCGCTCCTCGCGGTCCTGGCCGTGACCGCCATGGCCGCCGCCTTCATAATTGCCGCCGCCTTCGCCGGCCGAGCCGGTCTTGAGGCCCGCCACGCCGCCCCTCAAGGCCTGGAGGGCCGGCGAAAGCTCGGCGAAGTCGTCGCCCAGCTCGCGATCGCCCAAGGCGGCCAGCTTGACGACTATTTCGTTGAATTCCGGCATCTTGGCCAGCTCCTGCTCGCGGCTGGCCTGGTCCATCAAATTTCGCACCAAGGCGGCCGTCGCGGCGGGGTCGGCCGACAACGGCTTGGGCCGCTCCAGGAAGGTCATCAAGCCAAGCAGATCGTCGAGGCTGCCCTGGCCCTGGTTTTGGGCCAGCCAGGCCGACAATTCGGCCGTCCCGTCCGCGGACATGGACCGGAAGGCCGCAAACAGGCTCGTCAGATCCCCTTCGCTCAGACACGGCGCCATCATCTGCTCGGCGCCCGCGCCGGACAACAGGCTCCGCAGGTCCGCCGACGTCAGCTTCTCGCCCGGAGCCAGCCCGGAGGTGACGGCCTTGACCGTCTCGGCCGACAGGCCCAGACTCAGAAAAAATTGCCCCAAGCTGTTGAGGCCCTCGGCGGTGGCCGTCAAGCCCCCCTCGACCAGCTGCCCGTCGCCGGCGGCCGCGGCCAGCCCGTCGGCCCGTCCGACCGTCAGCAGCACCCGCTCCAGGGTCACCGGCCCGCCGGCCAGAGTTCCCGCCAGCTCCGCGACGGCCTCGCCGTCAAGCCCGCTGTCGGCGAAAATTTGCCCCAAAGTCGGCAACGCCTCCTGATCGAGACTCCACAGCTTGAGCTCGCCGCCCAGATCTTCCAAGGCCCTTTTGAGCAGCTCCGTGGGCCGGCCGCCGCCGGAGAGCTCCCAGCCGGCGCCGAGGCCCGCCGACCGGCCTTGGGCCAGCAGCAACCCGCCCAAGCGCCCGCGATAGCTCTCCGGCAGCGACGTCCAAGCCGTCTTGAGAGCCTGGCGGCTCGTCGCCGCGTCGGGACCGTCGGCGCCGAAGCGGCGGCGGCGACGCGCCTCGTCGAGCGCCTCGTCGAGCTCCTCGCGGCGGCGGCTTAGCTGCTCGTCCAGCTCGCGCCTGGCCTCGGCGGCCTCGGCCAAGTCAGCCTCGCCCCGGCTCCGCTCCAGGAGCCGTTCAAAATCGTCGGCGCCGGACGGCGGAGCCTCGCGCGTCCAGCCGATCTCCACCCGCTCGTACTTGAAGGCGTTTATGATGAGCGTCGGGTCCATGTTTCCTCGTCCGTCAGGGGGTGGGCGACCCGGGGCGGGTCGAAAAGCGTCTGACACGTCAAGCAACCTCCGTGCCAGCCCGACCGGCCGAGGCGCCCAAGCGACTGTCGGACCCTCAAGCCCGCGTCTTGGGCGGCCGCCGGGGCCCTCCGGCCTCGAGACGAGCCGGCCGTAGGCAACCTTCGCCCCCGGCTTCGGCCTGTCCGAGCGGGCAATTTTTGCCGGCCTCCGATCGATTTTTGCCCGAAGGAACGTTCAGCCGCCGGGGCGCCTCAAGGCGGCCTCTGGGCGGCCTCGGGTCCGCCCCCGGGCAACGCCCGGCTCAACCGGCCAACGCCCGGCTCAACCGGTCAGCTCCGGCGCCCGGTCCGAGGCCCAAGCCGCGGCCGGCCCCAGACCCGACTCCAGGCCGGCCTGGAGACAGGCCCGGAGGCGGCATGACAATTGCTAGACTGGCTGTCCGACGGCTGGAGGCCGCCTTGAGGCCCCGCCGGGCACGGCCGCCAAACATTGGCATAAAGGTTGCTAGCTCTTAAGGCGGGCGGTCCGATCAGGGCCGCCGCGGACCGGCCCGCGCGAAAGCGCTTCGAATCGCCCAAAGTCCGCTCGAGGCCAGGCCGCCCGGAGCTTTCAGCCCGCGACCGGCCCGAGCCGCATTTCCGCCCCCGCGGCCGGACCGCTCCGCCGTCCTCGCCAAGGAGAACGCCTTATGAAAGCCTTCACGCCTTTAGCTAGCCAGGTGGCCTTGACGATGCTGGCGGCCTTGACGATGCTGGCGGCCGCCGGCTGCTCCCAGCCGCTGCGTCAGCCCAGCTCCCTGGCCAATCAGGAGGCCGCCTTGACCAACCCGCCGATCGAGACCTATCCCCGGCCGGCCCTTCGCACCGAAGGCTCCTTGTTCAACGAGGATTCCCGGCCCAACCTCTTCTCCGACATGAAGGCCCAGAGGATCGGCGACATCATAACCATCAACATCGTGGAAAGCTCCCGGGCCAGCAAGACGGCCAACACCACCACCAAGCGCTCCAACAACGTCGACAGCTCCATCGACGCCCTCTTCGGCTTCGAGGAGCCCGGCAAGCTGCCCAAGCCAGGCGGCTTCAACCTCATCAGAGGCGTCAACGCCAGCTGGAACGGGCAGTTCTCCGGCAACGGCACCACCAGCCGCAACGAGAACATCACCGCCAAAATCTCATGCCGCATCGTCCAGGTGCTGCCCAACGACAACCTGGTCATCCGCGGCTCCCAGGAAATTTTGGTCAACAACGAAAAGCAGTACATCACCGTCCAGGGGGTCGTCCGGCCCGCCGACGTGGCCACCGACAACTCGGTGCTGTCGACCTACCTGGCCGACGCCCGCATCGAATACACCGGCCAAGGCGACTTGACCAACAAGCAGCGCGAAGGCTGGCTGTCGCGCGCGCTTGACAAGATTTGGCCCTTCTGAAAGGCCGCAAGATGCTCAACCTGACTTCGCCCGCGCCCGGCGGGCCTGACCGGCCCGTCCCAGGCCGCCCCGCCCGGCCCGACCTGCTGACCGACCAGGCCGGCCGGACTTTCCGGCGCCGCCGGGGAGCCGCCCTGCTCCTGGCCGCTCTGGCCTGGGCCGTCGCCTGGACCACGCCGGCCCAGGCCATCAGGCTCAAGGAGCTGGCCACCTTCGAGGGGGGGCGGTTCAACCAGATCACCGGCTACGGCCTGGTGGTGGGCCTCAACGGCACCGGCGACAAGGACCAGACCGGCTTCACCCGCCAGAGCCTGTCGAACATGC
>JAISZC010000132.1 GCA_031269485.1 Deltaproteobacteria bacterium | reverse complement strand
CGTCCTCGCTTCTGGTGATCAGCACGTTGCTGAGGCGGTGGCGGGCCATGAGCTCGCGTCCGGCCGCGGCCAAGTCCTCGGTCGAGCCGCGGCTTAAATCCCGGCCGACGGCCTGGCTCAACTCCTGGCGGTTGGGGGTGACAAGCCAGGCGCCGGCATAGCGGCTGTAGTCGGGGCCTTTGGGGTCGACCACCACCGGGCTGTTGAGCTCCTTGGCCCGGGCCATGAGCCAGGCGCAGAAGTCGGGCGACAGCACGCCTTTGCCGTAGTCCGAGGCCACCGTCGCCCCGGCCAGCGGCAAAAGAGCCTCGGCGGCCTGCCGGTAGAGCCGGTCGAGGTCCGCCGGCAGGGGCTCCTCGGACTCCTCGTCGAGGCGGGCCACCTGCTGGATGCCGGCGATGATCCTAGTCTTGACCGTGGTGGGGCGGTCGGGATCCTCCAGCAGGGGCGGCGAAAGCGGATCGAGGGCCGGCGCCAAAAGCTCGGAGAGGACCTGGGCGTGACGATCGCGTCCGGTCAAGCCCACGGCCAGAGGCCGGGCGCCCAGGGCCGCCAAGTTCATGACCACGTTGCCCAGGCCGCCGGGCATGCAGCAGCGGCGCCGGACCGCCACCACCGGCACCGGGGCCTCCGGCGAGAGCCGAGTGGCCGTGCCGTAGATGAAGCGGTCGAGCATCAGATCGCCGAGGCACAGCACTAGGCTGCCGGCCAGTTTTTTTAAGGTTTCCGGAGCGTTGCCGCGCATGTCTCTATCCTTGCCGCGCCAGCCGTTCGGCGCCCTCAGTCCGTTTGGGCGTCCGCGTAGGGGTTGTGGCGCTCCGAGCAGCTGATGGCTTCGGAGACGTGAGGCTTGAGGGCCCGGCCGGCTTCCTCGAAAAAGCCGACTGACAGCTTGAGCTGATCGTCGAGGCGATAGACGGACTTGCCCAGGCCGTCGTCGATGGACAAATAGACCGCTGCCTGGCCGCTTTCGCCCAGTTGGCCGCAGATGAAGTCCTGCACCGGCTGAAGATCGTCCAAGGAGACTTCGAATGTGACCGAGCGGAACATTTTCTCCAAAGCCTCGTGCAGCTCGACGACGCTGGAGACGACTATCTTCGGTCCGAACTTCGAGTCGTTGTCGTCCAAAACGCCGTCTATCACCACCAGCTTGTCGTTTTCGACCGCGCCGCCGGCTTTGGTCAGCACGTTGTTCCACAGAATCAGGCCGACGGCGCCTTCGCTGTCCTCCAAGCTGGCGAAGGCGAAGGGCTTGCCGGTCTTGGTGGTGCGGTGATCCACTCCGGCGAGCTGGCCGCAGAGCCGCAGTCGGCCGACGCCGCGGCTCCTTTTGGCCTGGGCCACGCCGAGGCTGCCGATGGCCGCCATGGCCGCCTCGTAGCGGGCCAAGGGGTGCCCGGAGACGTAAAAGCCCAAAAGGTCCTTTTCCATGTTCAGCCGCTCGACGTCGGTAAGCGGGGTGGCCGCGGGCCAGACCCGCGCCAGCTTGGGCGGCGGGGCGAGGCCGGCGAAAAGGCTGGGCGCCTGGCTTGCTTTCTTCTGGCGGCTGCGGGCGCCCTGCTCTAGAGCCTCGTCGACGGCGGCCAGCAGCACGGCCCGATCCTGTCCCCCGCAACGGTCGAAGGCGCCGCATTTGATCAAGGCCTCGACGACCCGGCGGTTGACCTTTTGGGAGCCGACGCGGCGGCAAAAGTCGAAGAGGTCCTCGAAGGGCTTTTCCAGCCGGGCTTTCAGCACGGCTTCGATGGCCGTCTGGCCAAGGCCCTTGATTGCGCCCAGGCCGAAGATGATGGCTCCGCCGGCCACGGAGAAGTCCAGCTCCGAGGAGTTGACGTCGGGCGGCAGCGTCGGAAAGCCGTTTTGGCGGCACTCTTTGATTAGGCGGCTGATCTTCTCCTGGTCGTCGCGCTCGGAGGTCATCAAGGCGGCCATGAACTCGCGGGGGTAATGGGCCTTGAGCCAGGCGGTCTGGTAGATGATGACCGCGTAGGCGGCGCTGTGGGATTTGTTGAAGCCGTAGTCGGCGAAGTTGTACATCAGATCGAAGATGCGTTCGGCCTTGTCCGGCGGAAAGCCGTTGGCGGCGGCGCCTTCCAGGAATCTAACTTTTTGGGCCGCCATCTCGGCCGGGTTTTTTTTGCCCATGGCCCGCCGGAGCAGATCGGCCTCGCCCAGCGAGTAGCTGGCCATGACTTGGGCGATGCGCATGACCTGCTCCTGATATACGATGACGCCCAATGTTTCGCCGAGGATCGGCTTGAGCGCGTCGAGATCGTAATGGGGCTCCTGCTGGCCGTGCTTGATGCGGATGAAGTCGTCTATCATGCCGCTTTTGATGGGTCCGGGGCGGTAGAGGGCCACCAAGGCTATGACGTCCTCCAGGCAGCTGGGCTTGAGCCTGGTCAGCACGTTTCTGATGCCCTTGCTCTCGAGCTGAAAGACGCCGTTGACGTCTCCTCGAGTGAGCAGCTCGTACGTCGCCGGATCCTCGTAGTCGAGATCGGCCATGTCGGCCTTGATTCCCCGCAAGGCCAGCAAGCGCTGGCAGTTCCGGATGATGGTCAGGGTCTTGAGCCCCAGAAAGTCGAACTTGATCAGGCCGTTTTCCGCGACGGCGTTGTAATCGTATTGGGTGACGACCTGGGTCCGCCGGCCGTCGATCTCCGGAACCTTGGGGTCGCAGCACAGCGGCAGATGATCCTGCAGCGGCCGATCGCCGATCACCAGCCCCGAGGCGTGGATGGAGGTGTGACGAGGGAGGTTTTCCAGAAAAAAAGCGTAGCCCATCAGCTCGCCGACCATCGGGTCGGACTCGGCGAGGGATTTGAGCGCCGGCACCTGGCTGAAGGCTTCGACCAGGGAGATGTCATGCCTGGGGATCATCTTGGCGATGGCGTCGACCTCGGCGTAATGGCGGCCCAGGGCCCGCCCGACGTCTCTGACGACCGCCTTGGCCTTCATCTGGCCCAGGGTCAGCACCTGCGAAACGTATTCGGGGCCGCCGTAGAGGTCGGTGACGTACTTGATGACCTCCGCGCGGCCTTCGGCGCAGAAGTCCACGTCGATGTCAGGCAGCGAGACGCGTTCAGGGTTAAGGAAGCGCTCGAAGAGCAGATCGTAGCGAATCGGGTCGACGTCGGTGATCTCCAAGGCCCAGGCCGCCAGGCTGCCGACGGCCGAGCCGCGGCCCGGGCCAACCGGGATGCCTTTTTTCTTGGCCCAGTTTATGAAATCGGCCACGATGAGAAAGTAGCCGGGAAAGCCCATGGAGTTGATGACGGCGATTTCGGTCTCAAGACGCGCTTCGTACTCCCGGCGCAGTTCGTCGGCGAACGGCCGGCCCAGCGACGCCGCCTTGTCGAAGCGCCGGCGGAGGCCTTCCCGGGCCTGTTTGCCCAGGCGCTCGTCGTGAGCGAGGCCTTCGGCTTCGGGCAGGTTGGGGAAAAAATTTTGCTTTTTGGGGAAAGTCACCTCGCAGCGGGCCGCCAAGTCCAAAACGTTGTCCACCGCCTCGGGGCACCACGCGAAATCGGCCCTCATCTCGTCGGGACTTTTGAAGAAAAATTGATCGGTGGGCATCCGCATGCGTTTGGCGTCGCCGAGGGTCTTGCCGGTCTGGATGCACAAAAGCACGTCGTGGGCCTTGGCGTGCTCTCGGAGCAAATAATGGCAGTCGTTGGTGGCCGCCACGGGCAGGCCCATCGAGCGGGCCATCTCGACCAAGGCCTGGTTGGCCAGCGCCTGCTCGGCGATGCCGTTTTCCTGCAGCTCCAGATAAAAGCGCCCCGGGAGGATTCGGGCGTAGCGTTCGGCGGCGGCCCGCGCCTCCTCGGGACGGTTGCTCAAGATGGCCTGCGGGATCTCGCCTTGGAGGCAGCCGGAGAGGGCCACGAGCCCTTGGGCGCATTCTTCCAAGATTTCCAGGTCAATCCGAGGCTTGTAGTAAAAGCCCTCCATGTTGGCCAGCGAGATGAGACGGCATAGGTTGCGGTAGCCGGTCAGGTCCTGGGCCAGCAAGGTCAAATGAAAGCGTTTTTCGCTCGGGTCACGGCTTTTGCGGCCTTGTCTGGCGACGTAGGCCTCCACGCCCAAGATGGGCTTGACGCCCTTGGCCTTGGCCGTCTTGTAGAATGACCACAGCCCCAGCATCTGGCCGTGGTCGGTCAGGGCCACGGCCGGCATGCCCATGGCCGCGGCGGCTTCGACCAGCTCCGGGATCTTGATGGCCCCGTCAAGGAGGCTGTAACAGGAATGGACGTGCAGGTGGACGAACGACATGGCCGACTCCTGACGGGCGTGACTGGACTTGAGCGGTGGCTCGGATTGCGGACGCGGCCGGCTCAAGGCCGGCCGAGGAGGATCTTTCTTCTTGCGGCGCCGTGGCGTCTGAGGCCGGCGGCTGGCGTCCAAGGGCCGACGCGGCGGCCTGGGCCGGACGCCATGGAGGCCGCCGGTCCACAAAAATGGCTTGAGGCTGTCGTAAGCCGCCCTTGGCCGGCGCGACTTTGGGAGGCCTGTCGCGGCGGGCTGGCCCGCTTCGGCTCGTCGCCTGGGGCGCGCTGGAGCAGTGATTTGAGGCTGGTCCGCAGGGTCCGATAGGCCGCAAAGCTGA
>JAISZC010000237.1 GCA_031269485.1 Deltaproteobacteria bacterium | reverse complement strand
CGGCGACCGACGGCCGGGGGCGCTCTCTCCCAGCTTTTTTTTTGGTTGGCCCCGGCCCGCGGGCCGCGACGCCGCCTCCGGCTGAGCCGGGCCGCCTCGTTTTTCTTCCGCGCCGCCGTCTGCTCGCAAGGAACGGGGCCCGACGGCTGGGAGCGCGCTCTCCCAGCTTTTTTGGTTGGCCCCGGCCGTCGGACGCCGAGCTCGAAACAGGCCGGTCCGCCCGCCCCGACAATAGTAACCTTTGACTGCAAAGCAAGATGACAACTTGACATCTTCAGCGACAAGGAGTATAAAAAAAACATCCCTCCTGGTTGACGCCAACGCCTAAGGCCGTGGTCACGGCGACCGAGTCCGTCGGCGTCCCTCGCTCCAACCGTTGACCGTCCACGCGGACTGTCCGCAACGTTGAAAAGAGATCCGCAATGTACGACTCAGTCACAGGATCCGCGCTTATCAAGCAGGCCCGCCTTGGCCAGTTGCTGAGCCAAGCCAAGCTGGCCTCTCTGTGCGGTCTTTCCACTCAAACGATCCGCTACATTGAAAAAGGCATGGCCTGTCGCCCGTCCACCATGCTGAAGGTCGCCAACACCCTGGGGCTCGCGCCCTGGCAGCTCGGCCTCTATCCGGCGGACAAAGAAGCGCGGAGCTAAGACCGCGCCCCTCGGAGAGCCAAACCCGGGGCGACGCCGGGGCGACAGAGCCGACGTCCGACGACCGGTCCGAAGTCCCGGCCCGAAATCCAGGGCAGGAATCCGGCTTTTCCCCTTTACTTTTTTCCTCCGAAATATTATAGTTTTCCGCGTCCCGACGTCCAAAGGCGTCGTCGCGGTCCGAACCGGCCGTCCTTGGCGGCTTGTCGAAGGAGCCGCGGTCTTCGCCGGTCAAGAATTTACGCCATTCCCCAACTTGGAGATCGCCATGAAGCTTTTTTACGGGCTAGCCGGCCTGATGGCGGCTTTGGCCTTGAGCCTGTCGGCCGCCGCCGTGGAGGCCCAAACGCCGCCGGCCCCGCCGGCCCCGCCAGCCCCGGCGGAGACGGCCGAATCGACCGCGCCGGCGGCCAACGACCAGCAGGCGGCCTTGGACGCCCTCGTCAAAGACGCCGAAGCCGGCAAACCCGAAGCCATGCTGACGATGGGCTCTCTCTGGGAGCGCGGCCTCTACGTGCCCTCCCGCAACTACGGCAAGGCCGCCGAATGGTACCAGAAGGCCGCCGACGCCGGCCTGGCCGAAGGCCTGTACAATCTCGGCGTTTGCTACGAGATCGGCATGGGAGTCGTTCCCAACATCCCCAAAGCCTTGGAATTGTATCAGCGAGCCGCGGAGAAGAAGCTCGGCGTGGCCGACTACAAGCTGGGCAAGCTCTACCTCAACGGCATGGACCTCGAAAGAGACCTGACCAAGGGCTTGGACTACCTCAACCAGGCGGCCAACGGCGGCTTCACCCTGGCCATCAAGGAGCTGGCGCTCATATCCTACATGGGCCTTTACGACCAGCCCCGCGATCTGACCAAGGCCATGAACATTTTCACTCGGGCCGCCGAAGCCGGCGACCCTGAGGCCATGAAAAACGTCGGGGCCATGATCGCCGCCGGCGAAGGCCTCAAGGCCGACCAGATACAAGCCCTCAAGTGGTTCCTGCTGGCCCAGCGGTTCGGCCCGGAGCTCAACTTGCAGCCCGTCATCGACGACCTGAAGGGCAAGCTCAAGCCCCCCCAGATCGCCGAAGCCGAATCGCTGGCCAAGGATTGGGCCAACAAGCGCAAGGACGAACCGTGGGTCAAAGCGTCGGACGAAGCCGCCGCCCGGCAAGCTCAAGTCGCCGCGGCCGAGCCGGCTCAGAAGTAGGCGAGCTCGTCGGCGGCCGGGCTCGGCTGACGCCAAATCGCCGGCGCGCCAGCGCCAGATCTCGACGAAGCTTGATTTGCCGGCTAAAAAGTCCGGCTTGTCTCGGTTTGAAAAAAGCCGGCCGCCCTCACGGGCGGCCGGCTTTTTTCACTTCAGCTCGAAGCCCAACTGCTCGAGCTTGGACACCAGGCGGCCGATAAGGGCCTTGAGGTTGCTGGCCAGCTCGCTGGAAAGCTTTTCCCCGCCCAATTTGTGGATGTCCAGCATTTCCGGGCCCAAGGCCGTCTTAACCCTCTTCTTCAGGACCGCGACCTCATGTCTGGCGTCCGAAGCCAGCCTCTCCTGCAGCTTTTTCAGCTCTTCGTCGCGGAGGGTAGCCATTTCAGCTCTTTTCTGCTCCAAAAATTGTATCTTGCCCTGAGCTTCGGAGATCGAAGAAGTCAGCCGCCGGCACTCTTTTTCATGAGACATGGTCTGAGTCCTTTCCGCGGCCAACTTGCGCTCCAAATCATCGTTCCGGGTGTTGACGTTCGTCATATTGAGACTCATGGCTTCGTAGTCATTTTTTAGCCTGGTCAGCTCTGTTATATAGAAATTACAATTATTTTCTTCCTTGCTCAATCTATTTTCTAAATCTTCATTAATACGATGCAGTTCCTTAGCTTGTTTTTCAAAATTTGATACCTTTTGATTGGCTGTCCCCAAAAGACTTTCTAACTCCTCAATTTGGCTAGAAATATGGATAAGTTCTTTAGTAAGTCTCTCTCTTTCCTTTTCCAAATCATCATTGCTTTTGGTAGCGGCTCTAAGAGCTGCTTCAATATTTCTTTGGGAAAAAGTTGATTTTTTTATCAAATCATTATAGGCCATCTCGAGATTACGAATATAGTCCGTCAACACGCGCATCGACTCGAGAGGATCAAAGCCGGCCGGCAGCAAATCGCTGGCCCGGCGGTCTATGGGATCATCTGTAATACGAATTCTGGGATCTTCTGACATACTAAACCACACCTATTTAGAGTTGATCACTGGCGTCAAATAGTCATTCTTCGGAGCCGCGCAAGCGTAGCCTCTTTGAACGAAATTTGGCATCTAGACGCCAAATTTGGCGCCGCTCAACCTTTGACCGCGAAATTTCGCCTCGGCCTGACGAGGACCGGCCTTGGCGAACGCGCCGGCTCTTGCCTTGGGCCGTTCCCCGCCAGGCCCGCCTCCTGGCCTCGGCCAGACGGCTCGTGGCCGGCGAGGGGGCCGGCATCCGTCGGCGAGGGAACAAAAAGCCCGTGATCTCAGGCCGGGGCGCCACGGCCGGCGGCGCCAAGTCGGCCCGACACTTTGACCGATCGACGCAAGACCGGCCGTCGCTCAAGCCGTCTGCCTGAGCGCCGCCAAGCCTCAAAGGCGACAATCCGCCCTCAAAAATTGGGCCGCCAATCGCGATTGAGGAATCCGGGCCGGTCGGTCTTGAAAAAAATGGAGGCCGATCTCGTCTGCCTAACCAGCCGTTTTCAGCCATTATACACTCTCGGCGTCCTTCATGGCAACACAGACCGCCAAACCGCAAAGCCGCCAAGCCGCAGAGCCCGCCGAACCGCAGCGACCTCCAAGCCGCAGAACCTCCAAGCCGCAGAACCTCCAAGCCGCAGAACCTCCAAGCCGCAGAACCCGCCAAGCCGCAGAGACCTCCAAGCCGCAAAGCCTCCAAGCCGCAGAACCTCCAAGCCGCAGAACCCTCCAAGCCGCAGAGACCGCCAAGCCGCAGAGCCCTCCAAGCCTCAGAGCCCTCCAAGCCTCAGAGCCCTCCAGGCCTCAGAGACCTCCAAGACTCAGTGCCAACAAAGCCACA
>JAISZC010000219.1 GCA_031269485.1 Deltaproteobacteria bacterium | reverse complement strand
GGTTTTGTTGGGGGGGGTGGGGGGGGGGGGTTTGGCCCCTGGTCGGTTGGGGGGGGGGTTTGGGGGGGGGGGGGGGGGGGGGGGGGGGGGGGGGTGGGGGGGGGGGGGGCTGGGTCGGGTCGGACTGGTTTGGGCCGGTTTTGGTCGGCCAGCGCGTAGCAGGCGTAGCAGGCAGGCAGGCAGGCAGGCTGGCTGGCTGGCTGGCTGGCTGGCTGGCTGCCTGCCTGCCTGCCTGCCTGGCTGCCTGGGTCGGATTGGTTTTGGTCGGTTTTGGTCGGCCAGCGCGTAGCTGGCCAATGGGACCGCCGGGCGGAGGGCGAGCTGCGCGCCGCCTGAGGCCTGGCGAGCGTCGTCAAGGCGCGGAAAGGCTTCGCAACGAAACGGGGCGGCCCTGAGGGCCGCCCCTAACATTTGGCCGCCGGCCTCGGCGGTCGCCGAAAAGGAAAAAGCGGGCGAAGAGGCTCAGCCGGTCGCAGCCTCAGCGCAAGGCGAATTGAATGGGCGCGGTCAGCGTCAACGTAGGTTGCGTCAACTCCTTGGGAAAAGAGGGCAGCGGGTTGACGCGCCGGACCAGAGCCTCGGCCTCGTCGTCGAGGATGGGGCTGCCGGCGCTGCTGACCAGAGAGAAGCCCACCACCTCGCCGTCGCGATTGATGGTGAAGCGGATGGTCACCACCCCTTCGATCCGGCCGTTGCGGGCCGCGGCCGGGTATTTTTTGTAGCGTTCCAGCTTGCGTCGAACCTTGGCCTTGTAGGCCGCCAGCGCGTCGGCTGTGCCGTGGCCTGTCCCGCCGCCGGAGCCGCCTTGGCCGTCGCCGGGTCCGCCGCCCAGGCCCGTGCCTTGGCCGGCCACCGGGCTGCCTACGCCCGCGCCGGGCTCCGAGCTGGGGCTTGGGGCCGGCGCGGCCGGCTTGGGCTTGGGCTTAGGTTTCGGTTTAGGCTTGGGCTTTGGTTCCTCGACCGGAGGCGGCGGGGGCGGCGGAGGAGTTTCTTCGGCTTTCTCCGAAATGGTTTCGATGACTTGGGGTTGCTCCTCGTCGGAGGCTTCGGGTTCCGGTTCGGGCTCGGGTTCGGGCTCGGGTTCCGGTTCGGGCTCTGGCTCTGGGACAGGCTCGGGTTCGGGGGCAGGCTCCGGCTCGGCGTCCTGGCCCATGGGGCCGGCCTCGCCCCCTGGATTGCCGCCCAGGGGGTCGTAGATGAGGTCCATCGAGCCCAAAATCGTCATCTGCGGGGCGGAGGGCGGGCTAGGGAGGATCAGGAAGGCCAGGATGGCCGCGTGCAGGCACACGGCCAGCGTCATGGCCCGGCGGAAGGCCCTTTGGGATTCAGCGCGCCAAGTGCGCCGTGGTTGAGACATGAGGCCGGTCTCCCTTCGCCGGCCGC
This sequence comes from Deltaproteobacteria bacterium, assembly GCA_031269485.1. GTDB lineage: Bacteria > Desulfobacterota > Desulfarculia > Adiutricales > Adiutricaceae > JAISZC01. The sequence goes on along the minus strand of JAISZC010000219.1, from coordinate 4,194 downwards.
GTTAGGGGACCGTGGGGGAGGCGGGAGTCAGGTTCGGCGATTGGGGAGGCGCGGCGGGCGGCGGGGCTTGGGCGGCCGGCGCGGCTTGAGCTGTCGCGGCGCCGGCGGGCGAAGCGGGCGAAGCCGCCGAAGGAGCAGAAGGAGCAGAAGGAGCCGAGGCGCCCGCCGGGGCGGCGTCCGGACCTGCGCCAGGCCCCGTCTCTTGAGCGGCGCCAGGCGCCGCCTCGCCGTCGGCCGGCTGGGCGGCCTGAGGGCCGCTTTGGACGTTGGTCACCAGCGTCACCCGGGCGAAGCCGGCCTGGCCCAATTCGGACATCAGCTCCATCATCCTGGCGTACTTGACCTCGCCGTCGCCCCGGACGAAGACCTCGCCGCTTTCCGAGTCCAGCGCCAGCCGGCGGAAAGTTGCCTGGCGGTCAGTCTCGGTGACTTCCTCCTTGTCGACGAAGGCGCGGTTTTGGGCGTCGAGGCTGACTATGAGCGGGTTTTGCGGCCGGGCCATGGGCGTCCCGCCGGTTTTGGGGAGGTTGATGCGCACCCCGCCCATCATCAGAGGCGCGGTGACCATGAAAATGATCAGCAGCACCAGCATGACGTCGATGAAGGGGGTGACGTTGATGTCGGAGATGGACTGGACGTCCTCGCCGCCGTGGAGCAGTTCCTGATGCATCCGCTCCCTCCTATGCCCGGTCCGGACGCCGGTCGAGCCCGCTGAAGCGGATTCTGGCCAGGGCGTTGCCGACTAGGCCGATGGCGGTCAAGGCTTCCTTGGTTGTCTTTTTGGTGGTCGAATTGATCTTGTTGAAGGCCACCACCGCGGGAATGGCCGCCACCAGGCCCATGGCCGTGGCCGACAGGGCCTCGGCGATGCCGGGGGCCACCACCGAGAGGGTGGTCTCGCCGCTGGCGGCGATGCCGATGAAGCTGTGCATAATGCCCCAGACCGTGCCGAACAGGCCGATGAAGGGACTGGTGGAGCCCACCGTGGCCAGCACTGCGGTGCGGTTTTCCAAACGGTCCAGCCGTCCGGAATAGACGACCCGCATGGCCCGCTCGAGCCGCTCGCGGTAGTCCGCCCTGGTCTCGTCGCCGGCGTGATCGCGGCTCTCCCGAAGGCCGACCTGGGCGATGAGGGCGGAAAAGCCGGGAAAGTCCTCGGGGCGGACTTCGTCTTTGAGGTCCTGAGCCACGCGTTTGAAGAGCCAAATTTGGCGGCTGGCCCGTTGGAGCAGGATGGCCTTTTCGACGATGACCACCCAGGAGGCCAGGGACGCCAGAATCAGGACGATCATGACGCCTTTGACCACGGCGTCGGCGTTCATGAACATTTCGGCAATTGAGAAGTTTTCCATCAATGACCTTCGGCAGCGACGAATTCCGTGAGGTTGAAAAAAAAAGGACCACCAAGAGGTGATCCGGGACGCCCATAATCCTGGGGCCGCAAGCGCGACGCAAGCCTCCCGCCTGATCCCCAGGCGGAGAACTCCGTGAAGCAGGCAGGTTTTCTGACTTGTCGCGGCCCCGCGGCCTTCCCAACCTGGCTGGTCAGTGACGAAGCGGGCGGAACCGTCCGATGCGGCATCGGCCTTGGACTTCACAGCGATGGGCTCGTCCCTGATTTGCGCAGGGTTCCCTATTAAGCCTTAAAGGCACCTGTTTCAAAAATATGGGAGAAAAGAGGAGATGGTTGCGGGAAGCCGAGCCTCCTTTGGCGAGCCGTCGTAAACGCCGGGCTTGAGGCGTCCGAGCTGGTCCGGCGGAGCGTCTTGTGGAATAGGCGCGTCTTGATCGCGTCGCGTTTACATGGTATCCGGGACGGCGCGGGAAATCAAGAGAAAAAATGGCCGGCCAAATGGCCGAACTGGGGCAGCCTCAAGATGGCTTTGCGGTTTTCGGGAAGAAGACTGGTCAGGAGAGAGGAGGAGGAGGAGGAGGAGGAGGAGGAGGAGGAGGAGGAGGCAATCTGGACTGGGAGAAAGCGAAGCCAATGTGGCGGGCCGGCAGGACACGGCTCAACTGGCGGCAATGCGACGACGAAGGCGAAGGAGCAGGAGCGGATAAAGTCTGCAAAATAAAATCAGCGGGAAAACAGAGCAAGAGCAGGGCGGCGGCTGAACCCGGTTGCGTGAGGATGGTCGCCAATGGAGAAAAGGACAGCCGACGCCAAGCTGGCGTCTGTCGCCTTGGCCTGGAGCGCCGTCTCTCGGCTGCTCGACGCCGCCAAGGGCTTGCGTCGTAGTCCGGCGGCTCGGTCGTTCGGCCGTCCGCCCGACGGCGTCCGCAAGCGTTACGCCTGTCCTGGAGCGGATCTCCCGGCGGGGCGGAGTTTGCTGGCGGCCACCCCTTCAAGTCGCCACCGCCGACAACCGATAGGAAAAAAGTCATGTCAATTTTCAGGTCACGGGAGGCCGTCATGAAACGGTATTCAACCAAGTTCGAGGGCGTGTTCTACCGCGAGAGGCGGACGTTGTTCAACGGGCGCCCTGATCGCACCTTCGAGTTCTGCTACTCCGAACAGGGACGCAAGCGGTGGAAGCTCGTCGGCCGGGCCAGCGAGGGATACGACGCCGTCATGGCCTGTCAGGCCAGGCTGGACATGTTGCGGGAGCTTAAAAATCCCCAGGCCCAGCTACGTCCTTTGACCGTTGGCGAGGCGCTGGACGCCTGGTTGGAGCGACGCAAAGCCGAGAGCCGGACGTGCCGGCCGTGCTTGAGCGCCGTCGAGCAACATTTGCGGCCCAGATTGGGTCAGCTGACCGTCGCCGAGCTCACCCCCGAGGTCCTCGATCGCCTGCGGACGGATCTGCTCAAACGCTACGCCGTCCATTACGTCCGGAAAGTTTTAAGTCATCTCCGGGCCGCCATCGCCTTGGCCGTACGCAACCGCCGCCACGTCGGAATCAACCCCGTCACCCAGGCCGCCGGCTTCGTCTTTCCGACCGGCGGCCGGCGCTGCGAGCGGTTCCTCACCCCGGCGGAAGCCGTCAAGCTGCTGGCGGAGCTGTCCGCGCGCGCGCCGCTGTGGCGCGACCTGGCGCTGGTGTCGCTTCACACCGGCGCGCGTCTCACGGAACTGTACAAGCTGCGGGTCCAGGATCTCCAGCCGGGCAGCATGGCGGCCGTCATCACTTCCAAGCTGGGGACGCGCGAACCTCTCCAGCTGACGGCCGACGCCTTGGCCGTGCTTGCAACACGCGCCGCCGGCCGAGCCCCGGGCGAGCTCATCTTTCCCGACGCCCGCCGCTCCAGCCGGCAGTTCGCCAGAACCGTCGAGCGCTGCGGCCTCAACGCCGGCGTCGTCGACAAGACTCACCGGGTCTGGTTTCACACGTTGCGGCACACGTTCGCCAGCTGGCTGGTCCAAGGGGGCACGGACTTCTACGCCGTGCAAAAGCTCATGCGCCACGGCAGCGCCGCCATGACCCAGCGCTACGCTCATCTCCATCCGGAGACTTTTCGGCGGCATCTCGACGTCATTGGCATGACTCTGGCCACCTCGACTTCTCAGTGCGCTCGGAATCCGGCGGGACAAGCCTTCGCGCCTTTGAATCAGGCTCCTTCGGCTCCTTCTGCCCCTTCGGTCCTTCCGGCCAACCCGGCTCCTCCGGTCCCTCCAGCTCATCCGCCTCGTCCGGACCTCGCGGCGCCTGATGTGGCGTCCAGTCCCCCGGCCTTCGGCGTTTTTTCACAGTCCGTCATGTCCGCCCGCTACGCCCGCCCTGCCAAGTTCGGCCGTCCTGCCGCCGGCTTATCCGCCCGCCTCGGCTGGCGGCCGGCGCCGCCTCCAGCGTGACGACGATGGCTTGAATCTTGGCTCGCCGCCCCCCGCCGTTTCCGCGTCATTGCTTCGTCCGCGCCGCGGTTTGGCGCTCTGTCATAAAACCGTCCAGCCGGTCAAAGTTAGGCGGGAGTTCTTGGACGGTAACCTTGCGGTAACCTTATCTGGGCTCGATGGATGGAGCAGGCGGTCGTTGACGGGGCGGCGAGCGGATGGCGTTGACTTCCGGCGTCAACGACGCCTTCACCATCAGCGCCGGCGCCATCGTCGCCAGCGCCAACGGCGCCCTGGACGGCTCGGGCCTGACGGCCACCGTGGCCTCCGGCGAAACCTTGAACGTCCACACCGGCGTCTACGCCGACGAAAACGGCAATTGGACCGACGACCGACGCATCGCCTCCGCCCTGGGCTTTTCG
>JAISZC010000124.1 GCA_031269485.1 Deltaproteobacteria bacterium | reverse complement strand
CCGGTTCGGCCTGGGGCCCAGGCGCGACCGAGCTCCAGAGCCTGCTCGCGGCGCCGGCTCTGACGGCCCAAGTCGCCCAACTGGCGGCCCAAGCCGCCCAACCGGCCGGCGAGGAGCGGCCCGCGCTGATCCACCGCGATTTTCAGAGCCGCAACGTCATGCTTCACCAAGGCCGCTGCCGTTTCGTCGACTGGCAGGGCGCCCGGCTCGGGCCGCCGGCCTACGATCTCGCCAGCCTGTTGTGGGATCCCTACGTCGAGCTCTCCGAGGCGGAGCGCTCCGCCGTCCTTGAGGCCTATCTCCAGGCCCGCCGCCGCCGACCCGATCAGGGCCGCTTCGAGGCCAGCCTGAAGGCCGCGGGCGTCATGCGGCTCATGCAGGCCTCGGCGGCCTACGTCCATCTGACGAAGCTGCGCGGCCGCCCGCAGTTCGCGCCCTATCTGGCCCCGGCCCTGTCGAGGCTGGGCGCCCTGACGGAGGATTTGACGGCTTTTCCGCAAATCCGCGCCCTGATTGGCCTGGCCGCCGAACTTGCCCCGGCGCCTCCTCGCGCACGTTGATCGCTCCGACGGGCTCGCTCCGCTGGGCTCGCACAGACGGGACGCTTCGGGCCCGGTCGCCCGAGGCAGGCGGGCTTCAGGCTCGCCAGGCCGACAAAGGCGGGCGACTCCGCCTGACTTCAGCGAAACGGCCTCCAAAAAAAGGTGACCGTCCGACAGGACGTCCGCGAAACCGCTGTCCGTCGCCTTTGCGACCGCGTCGATAGTCTATGGCGAAGTTTTATGACATTGTTTAAAGATAAATATCAATTATCGCAAGCTGAAAGCCTTTTTTTAGCTAAAAAAAGTGGGATGAAATTATATATTGCGGCATGAAAATGGAAAACAGAAATATAACATTTCCAGAAACTATAACCATATTGAATGGTGTCAATGTTCCTAATGTTACAATCGATGATATACAAGCGATTTTAAATATGCGCGATGCCTGGAAGTATCTTATTAAAACAATAGATGAAGAAATTAATTTAAAATATATTTTAAAATTAAATGAATATATAGCACCTAACGAATCATTAGAATGGGGTGTTTTAAGGACAGGTCATGTCGGTATATCGGGCACCAATTATCGGCCAGCAATTCCCGATATTTATATTATCGAAAATGAACTAAAAACATTATTAGACCACAATATTACTATAACTGAAAAAGCTATTGTTTCATTTTTATGGATAGCTAGAACTCAATTATGTTGGGACGGCAATAAAAGAACCGGTTTAGTTTTAGCTAATAAATTTTTAATTCAACATGGTTGCGGTATTTTAATTATTAAAGATTCAAATGTTTTAGATTTTAGTCGATTATTGACAAAATTTTATGATACAAATGATGAGTCGGCCATAAAAAAATTCTTATATGAAAATGCTATATTTGGCATTGACAAAGCATAATAGTTTAATAATCTTAAAATGATGAAGGGCGCGTCCTAATATTGACCGTCAGGCGGCGCGCGACGCCGGCCGCGTCGCCCCCCAGGCCCCCAGGCCCCCAGGAGCGTTTATGTGCGCGATGATAGCCCTTGTGGGCCGGCCCAACGTCGGCAAGTCCTCTTTGTTCAATCGGCTGCTGCGCCGCTCCGCGGCTCTGGTCGACGACCGCCCGGGCGTGACCCGCGACCGTCATTGCGCCCGGCTGGCCTACGACGGCCGCCAGGGCCTGCTGGTCGACACCGGGGGCTTCGACTTCGCCGACCTCGACCCCCTGGCCGGGCCGGTGACCGAGCAGATCATGCTGGCCTTGGACGAGTGCGACTTGGCCGTGCTGGTCGTCGACGGCCTCGGCGGCCTGCACCCCCAGGACGCCGAGCTGGCCCAGCTGGTGCGTCGCTCGGGCCGGCCGGCCTTGCTGGCCGTCAACAAGATTGATTCCGTCGAAAAGCGCCCCTTGGCCTTGGAGTTTCACAGCCTGGGCCTGGAGCCGCTGATGGCCGTCTCGGCCGCCCACGGCTACGGTCTGGAGGCTTTGCGCGCCAAGCTGCGGGACAGCCTCGAGCCCGAGCCGGAAGAGGCGGACGAGCCCGCCGCGGACGCTCCGCCGCGCATCGCCGTCGTCGGCCGGCCCAACGCCGGCAAGTCCTCGCTCATCAACCGCCTGCTGGGCGAAAAGCGCCTGGTGGTCGACGAGCGGCCCGGCACCACCCGGGACGCGGTGGACGTCGAGCTGGAGAGCGGCGGTCGGCGCTACGTGCTGGTCGACACCGCCGGGGTGCGGCGTCGTGGCCGGGTGGCCGAAAAGCTGGAAAAGCTCTCCGTGATGCGGGCCATTCAGAGCCTGGAGCGGGCCGACGTGGCCTTCTTGGTGGTCGACGCCCTCGAGGGCCTGGCCGATCAGGACGCCCACATCGCCGGCTACGCTCACGAACGGGGCCGGCCGCTGATCGTCTTGCTCAACAAATGGGACGCCGTAACCTCGAAGCTGGAAGCCCGCCGGAATTTTCAGAAAGATCTCGAGCTCAAGATGACTTTTCTGGAAAAAACCCCCTGGCTGACCGTCTCGGCGCTCAAAGGCGCCGGCCTCGACCGGCTGCTGCCCTTGGTGGACCGCGTCATGGCCCAGTACGTCTTTCGGGCGCCCACCGCCGAGGTCAACAAGGCCGTGGAGGCCGCGGCCGCGGCCCATTCGCCGCCTCAGGTCGGCCGGGTTCGGCTGAAATTCTTCTACGCCGCCCAGGTGGGCGTCCGGCCGCCGAACTTTGTGATTTTCGCCAACCGGCCCGAGGCGGTGCATTTTTCCTATCAGCGTTTTTTGATCAACCGCCTGCGGCAAGCCTTCGGGCTGGATCTGACGCCTGTCAAGGTGCGCTTTCGCTCCCGCCGCGAAACCGATCGACCTGACCGCGTCGGCCCGGTCCGCCGCCGCGCCAAGGCCGTAACCAAGGCCGGAACCAAGGCCTGGGCCAAGACGGGGACCAAGACCGGAACCAAGACGGGGACCAAGACCGGAACCAAGACGGGGACCAAGACCGGAACCAAGGCCGGGGCCAAGACGGGGACCAAGACCGGAACCAAGGCCGGGGCCAAGACGGGGACCAAGGCCGGGGCCAAGGCCGGAACCAAGGCCGGAACCAAGGCCGGAACCAAGGTCGGAGCCAAGGCCGGAACCAAGGCCGGGGCCAAGACCGAAACCATGGCCGGGGCCAAGACCGGAACCATGGCCGGGGCCAAGGCCGGAACCAAGGCCGGGGCCAAGACGGGCGCCAAGACCGGCGTTAAGACCGGGGCCAGCCGGGAAAAACCGGAGAAATAATTGGCCCCGGACGGTCCAGAGAGTCGTGATGAGAGGCGGCGCAAGGCCTGCCAGCAGGGCCTGACCACGGCGGGGCGTCAATGGACGCCCAGCTGAGGGCTTGGGGACGACGGCGCGAACGACGCTCAAACTCCCGCGCGGTCAGTTGGACGGCGGGCGGCTTTAGGGCGGACCAAGGCTTGGCGGCCCCTTGCGGACGCCGCTGACGGCGTCAGCGCGCGCGACGCCTTAGGCGGCCGAAAAATCGCGCGGTTTCTGCCGGCAGGGCGAGGGACGCCTCGACCCGCGGCCGCGTCCCCGGTTCGGGAGGCCGGGAAAGCGAGGCGACGACGTCGGGGCGTGGCTCGAGTCGGGAGACGAGCCGCGGAAAAAAACTCTCTCCGGCCCGTCCGCCGTCGTGGCCAGCGCCGGCTTCGGCGCGACGCATTGGCGGCGCCCGGACCGGCCCGGCGGCGATTGGAACGGAGGCCGGCCGACGCTTCCGAGGAGGTTCAGGTTGGACAAGCTCAAAATGCCCAAGTCCCGTCGGCTCGCCGTCGCGGCCGTCGTGGTCTTGCTCGCGGCTTTGGCCGACTTTGCGGCCGTCCGCCTGGCCGTCTTCTCGCGGCCGCCGGGCGCCGGGCCGGCCGCGAGCGCCGAGCCGCCGGAAGCCCTGTCCGCCGCGGCGACGGCTTCG
>JAISZC010000113.1 GCA_031269485.1 Deltaproteobacteria bacterium | reverse complement strand
GGGTCGCATTCGCTGTTGGAGGGCTGATAGGTGGTCACCGACATGATGGAGCGCCCGTTGGGCATGGCGGTGAGCTTGGGCTGGGTGAGGATCATTTCGTAGGTGTCCGACGTGTAGCCATCGTTGAGGTAGGACCAGTAGTTCAGGCCCCGCTTGTAGCCCAGGACGTTGACGTCCTTCATCTTTTCCAGGATCGTGTCGTAGCGCGTCGTCCCCGAGTAGCCGGGATAGCCGGTCACCGAGCCGTCGGAAAAAACTCGCGCCGAGGTCACGTCGAGGATTTTCCGGGCCGAAGTCTCGACGACCTCCGCGAAGGTCAGCCGGCCGTTGGCCATGGGTTCCTTGATCCCGTAGAGATATTGGACGTGGTTGGCTTGGCAGGGCGGCCTCAGCGTCGAGGTGGTCAGCAGCTGGCACAGCGGAGAGACGTCGTCCGTGCTCCACAGACGGCCTGTGCCGAAGACCACCCACATGTTGCCCGCCGAGTCGAAGGTGGCGTTGACCGCGCCGGTCACTGGCCGGTCGGTCTTGTATAAGGTGGTCAGCTGCCATTGGCTGACCGGGACCGGGGCCCCTGAGGAATTGACCATCTGCAGCCGCATCAGCGCGCCCTTGTCGAGGCGGTTGAAGTCGCGGCTCTGCGTCAGGCCGTAGTAAACCGCTTGATTGCGCCAGTCGACCGAGCCCCTGGCGGCGCCCCGAACGACGAGCTGAGCCGAGCCCGGACCGACGGACGCCGGGACGAAGGAGTCGTTGAAGAAGCTGTTGGCCGGGACGCTCTGACCGGACGGGACTCCGAAGTTGGACTCCCCGCCGAACTCCCGCTCCAAGGCCCCGTTGTAGGCGTTCAGCACAAACAGCCTCGCCGACTGGGTGCTGACGCCTTTGTAGGCCGACTGGCCCCCGTTGCCGACCGGGGCCATGACCTGCTGGGTCACGCCGCCGGTCGTCACTTTTTGGACCAGATCGGAGGTCGGGCCGCTGGCCAAGATGACCTTCCAGCCGTCGACCGCGGAGACCACGGCCGGCTTGGTGACGGTCAGGCCCAGGTTTGGATCGGAAAAACGCCACAAAAGAATCGGCTCTTCTTCCGGATCGGTGACGTCAAGGGCGAAGTATTCCGAATAAAGAAAGCGGGTCGGGGCCTCGGGCGCGTCGAGCTCGACGCTGCGGCCGCCGAGGCGCAGCCCGCCGATGAGGATCGTCCGCCATTCCCCGACCTCCCACGTGCGGCCGTCGCCCAAGTTGCGAGCGTTGGCGGAGGTGTTTTTGACGTCGACGATCATCGGCTCGAGATCGGCGTAGTAGCTGTGGGCGTAGTCGGGATTGGTCATCCAGGTCAGATGCGGGAGCAAGGAGGTGGGCAGAAAGCCCCACAGCTCCGAGCCGAGCTTATGCGCGACATTCGGCTCGTCGAAGGCGCTTTGGCGGGCGTAGCCCACGGAGCCGTCGGCCAAGGAGCCGTAGAAGCCCAGGTTGACGGCGTGCAGCACGCCGTCGTTGGAGCCGAAGTAGGCCACCATCCGACGGCCCATCACGCCCGGGGAGGCGGCGTAGGACGGGAGGTTCCGCTTGTAGGCCGAATACGACTGGTCGCCGTAGACCAAGTCGTAGGACCCGGCCGGCTCGCCGACGATGACCGGGCGGGAGTTGATGATGTCGCCCAGACGCCAGGTCTGCTTGGTCGACGTGCTCCAGGGCGTGCAGACCGTGCGGGAGCGCCAGCCCCTGATGTCCTGGCCTGTGACGTATTTGATGAGGGCCGCGGCCGTCTCCTGCCGATCGGCCGCGTTGTTGGTGGTGGGCAGCGTCGCCGAGCCCGCGTTGGGCGTCCATGCGCCGGAGTCGCCGGAGTTCAGCGACGCCCGGACAATGTGGGGCACGTGGTTGTCGTAAATGAAATCGTTGAGGGCCGTCACCACGCCCTTGGCCGTGGTGAGGCCGACGCGCAGCGTCAGGCTGCCGCCGGGGCCCGAGACGGGGATGATCGTGCCGGGGGCCACGGCGGCGGTTATCTCCACCGCCAGGCTCTGCAGCTCGTGGGGCGGCCGGCCGACGGCGGAGACGTGAATCTCCTGGCAGACCACGGCGTCCGAGCCGCAGGCCAGGCGCTTGTCTTCGTTGCAGGCCACGGGCCCGACGAACTTGCGGGGGGCCGCCAAGGTGTAGCCTTGGACCAGCAGCGGCGTGAGCGCCGCCGCGTTGTCTTGGCTAAACAAGTGATCAGACAGCTTCAAGCCGGTCGACCAGCCCTGCGCCGTGTTGGCGGGCGGCGAAGGCACGGCGTAGAGCCGGCGGCCGTCGAGGGCGCCGAAGGCGCGCGGCGCGGCCAGCTCGGCGTCGGTCAGCTCGGCGAGCTGCTGGCTGGCGTTCCAAACCGAGCGCAGCTCGTGGATGCTGACGACCGAGTCGCGGACAGAGGGCCGCTCGAGCTCGTTGACGCCCTTTTCGTCGACCCATAAGGATATGCGGGAGTTGGTCAAGCCGGCCTTATTCTCGAAGCGCACCGCCATGTCGCCGGTGGGGGCGTTGGGCGGGCCGGTGACGATGTCGAGCTTGCCGTTGAGGTTGGTGTCCTCGCGTAGGTTGCCCCACTGGTCGACGAACAAGCCGAAGGCGTTGCCCACCCATTTGATGTGGACCTTGCGCTCGTCGGGCGTCTCGGCGTCCGTCGCCGAGACGTAGTCAGGCACGTAGGAGGTCTGAAGGGCCAGCCCGCCGCCCAGGGCGGTGGAGACCGAGTCGGCCGTGGCGGTGACCGC
>JAISZC010000093.1 GCA_031269485.1 Deltaproteobacteria bacterium | reverse complement strand
AGCTTCGAGGACGTCGACTCCCATCGCTTCCGCGTAGGGGCACGGATTTCTCACGGTCTGACCGACACGGTCAAGCCCTATTTCGGGGCCGCCTACGAGGTCGAAGCCGACGGCAAGGCTCGGGCCTCCTCCCGCGGCCTGGCCTTCGACGTCCCCGAGCTCAAAGGCGGCGCCGGCCTCGGCGAGCTCGGCGTGACCGTGGCGGCCGGCGAGGCCGTCAAGGTCGACGTGGGTCTCCAGGGGTGCACCGGGGGCCGCCAGGGCGTTTCCGGCAGCGTGGTCTTCAACTGCGAATTTGAAATATTAGGGTTCCGGGCAGGGCGGGCCGCTGGCGGGCCGCTGGCGGGCCGCTCGACCGGAAAGGCGCCCTCGGGCCGCTGGTCTCCAGGCGGCGGTCCTTGGGCGCCTTTTTCGCCCGACGTCTTTCTCCAAAAGGCTTGCCCGCCGCGGGTTCGTCCTGGCCTCAGACGCGCCGCCCGCTGGCCGTCGGCGCGTCCGCGGCCAGCGAAAAGACCGCCGGCTCAGGCCGGCCATTCGCCTGCGGCCGCCTTGGCCGTCTCGAGTCGGCCCCAAGCGACGACGACGGCTCGCCGGCGAAAAACGTTTTGACACTCCGGCTGGTCCGGCTACAATGACAAAAGCAGACCGCAGACCTCCAGCCAGCGACGCCGACGCCAAAGCAGCCTTCAGGAGCCGAATCGACGCCTTTGAAAAAAAGCGGACGCCGGCCCATGATTCAGGCCGCTTCGGCTCTGCGGTTTTTTCTCGCCGCCGTTTTCGGACAGGCTTTCGTCAGCTCCCAAAAAAAGCCAGCGCCGCGCTTTCTCGCCGGCGGCCCGTCCCCTAGGCCCGACAAGGTCGTCATGAAGTCGCGGGCCGCCGACCAATCCGGCGAACGGACGGCTCTTGGCGGCCGAAAAAACTGGCTTTTTTTCTGGCGAGGCCAGCCGAACGGCTTTTTTGACGCCGGCCCGCAAAAACGGCTCGAAACGCCCGGCGAGCGATCCCAAAGAACGGCTCGCCGAAAAAAGAACCGCGCCGGCCTCGTTTCAGGCCTCGCGGAGTTCCGGCGGCCGCCGGGGCCGCCGGGGCTGGCCGCCCGCCCGCCCGCCCGCCCGTGTTCATAGCTCGGCGGCGGGCTGACGAGTCGTCGACGGTTCGAGCGTTTTTTCGGAAGCTGGGCTCTTGTCTTTTTTCGGCCGGCCAAAGTCAAACGAGCCCCGTGGGGCCGCCGCTTGAGCCTCGCGCCGGCGGCGCCTCGAGACGCCCGAGTTCGGCGGCTTGCCGCCCCGCCTTCGGCTGGCCTCGAAGCCTTCGGAAGCAAGGAGGACGCGCGAATCATGTCAACGCTCGACAGCCGTCTCAGAAACGTCATGCGCGACAAGCTGACGCGTCTGAGGGCCAAGGCCCTCGACTTGAGCGCCCGAAATCCTCTCATCTCCACCTCCTTCGCCGCCCGCTCGACCGCCATCGTCCGCGTGGTCGACGAATTGCCGGACGTTTTGGCGCATTATCTGCGCAATCAAAAGCCCATGCGCGTCATTCCCCTGCCGCCGCTGGAAGATAACCCCGCCGACGAGCGGACGCCGGAGTTCAGGCAAGCTCTGGCCCGGGCTCGGCAAACGGACGATGATTATTTGAGCTTCATCGCCGGCCGAGAAAAAGTCAGCCTGTCGCGGGCCCAGGATCGGCTGACGACGAAGCTGGACAGCGAGGAAAGAAAGCTGCGCGACAAGGTCCGCGCGCAGCTCGAGCTGCCGCCGCGCCCGGGCAAGTCGGCCCAGACCTTGGAGCAGCACGCCAAAAGCTGCGGCCTGAATCCCTCCTACGAATTGCCGCGGCCGGCGAAGGAACGCCCCGACCGGCACGTCGACGACCAAATCCAAACCCTGCTGCTGCCCGACGACCTGGAGCGCCGGCTGACGGCCTTGGCGACCAAGTGCCGGACCTGGGAGGAGGAGACCGGCATCAACGTGCTGCATTTGGCCTTCGGCTTTTTGCGCTGGAACGATCCCCTGGCCAAGCGCAAGGATCTTCGCTCGCCTCTGGCGCTGCTGCCGGTCAAGCTGGAGAGGAAAAAGGGCCGGCACGGGCCGGAATTTTGGATTCGCGCCGACGGAGACGACCTCGCCGGCAACTTCGTGTTGGCCGAAAAGCTCAAGCAGGATTTTGGAGCGCTCCTGCCGGAATTCGAGGCCGGCGCCTCGGTGGAGGATTATTTGCGGCAGGCGGCCGAGGAGCTGGGCCAGGCTTTGGACTGCGAGGTCCTCAGGGAGGCGGCTCTGGGCGTCTTCCCTTCGGCCAAGATGGCCATTTGGAGCGATCTGTCGCCCGACAAAGCCTGGTACGAGACCAACCCCATCGTCCGGGATCTGCTGTGCGGCCGGCAGGGCGTCGACGCGGGCCGCGCCTTGACCGGCCAAGCCCCTATCTACGACGTCGACGCCGCCAGCGTGGAGTACAAGACCCGCGATTTGGTCCTGGACGCCGACTCCTCCCAGCTCAGCGCCGTGTGCGACGTGGTCGACGGCCTCAATCTGGCTCTGGAAGGCCCGCCGGGCACGGGCAAGTCCCAGACCATCATCAACGCCTTGGCCGCGGCTCTGGCTCAGGGCAAAAAAACTCTTTTCGTCGCCGAGAAGATGGCCGCCCTGGAAGTGGTCAAGTCGCGCCTGGAGGCCGTCGGGCTGGGCGAGTTTCTGCTGCCTTTGCAGGCCGCCCGCGCCGAAAGGGCCCAGGTCGTCGAGGGGATCCGCAAGCGGCTGACGATGCCGCCGCCGCCGCCGGCCCCGGACTGCTGGTCTCAGCGGAATCGCTTAGAGCGGGCCAAAGGCCGCCTCCGAAATTACATCGATCTCGTCTCGCGCCCCTTCGGCCAAACGGGCCTCAGCGTCCAGCAAGTCCTGGGCCTGGCGCTGTCCACCGCCTGGCGGCTCGAAAACGCGCCCCGCGGCTTGGCCGAGCCGGGCGTCGACGACCCCGAGAGCTTCGACCGCTTCAAGCTCGAGGCCGTCAGAAAGGCCGGCAAGGCTCTGGAAACGGCCGCGGAGCTGACCCGCCGGCTGACGGTCGCCGGCCGAGACCATTGGCGTGGAACGGCCGCCAGGGACCTGGCGGGCCTGCAGGCCAAGAGGCTGTTGTCGCTGACCGGCGAAGCGGCCGAGGCGTTTGCCGCGGCGGCCGCCCGTCAGGCCGAGCTGGGCGCCTTCCGGCTGGAGGGCTGCCCGGCGGAGCTGTGGCCGGATCTGATCGACGAGCTGCGGGCGCTGAACCGCGATTTCGGGACGGCCGACTTTCGGCTGGCCGCCAAGCTCGACCGGGACGGCGAGCGGGAGCGCGTCGGCGGCTTTTTGGAAAAATGCGCGGCCTACCAAAGCAACGCAGCCTTTTTGAACCAGGAGATCGCCGCGCCTGTCGACGAGGAGGCTTGGCGGGCCGTCAACAAAATCTCCGAGCTGATGGCCGGCGAGGGAATCGCCGTGCTCGACCGCCAAGCCCTGGCGGCCGAGCTGGCCGCCCGACGCGCCGAAACGGCGGCTTGGCGGTCCTTGTGGAGCCAGCTCGGCCCGGTCGTGGCCGCCTTTCCGGAGACGGCCGCCGTGCCGGCGGGCGATCTGGCGCGCTTGGGGCGCCTGATCGCCGCCCTCGACAGGCGGACGCTGGCCCTGACGCTGGCTCTGAGACGCCACGTCCCCGACGATCCGCTGGCTCTGGCCGACATCGCCGAGCTCAAGGCCGCAGGCTACATGCTCGTCAAGGAACGCCGCCGGCTGCGGGCGACGTTCGCCGAGGTCGAAGGGGCCGAAAGCCCCGAGGAGCTCGGCGATCATGTGGAGCGTTTGGAAAATCCCGGCTGGCTGGGGCGCCTGGCGCCCGGCTTTCGGCGGGCCAAGGCCCTTTGGCGTCGGCTGACCGGCGGGCGGGAGTTCGTCCTCGACGAGGCGACGGTCGAGCTGCAGGCTCTGGCCCGATGGCGCCGCCAGGCCAGGGCCTTCGTCAACGACGAGCGGGCCAGGCGGCTGTTCGGCCATCTTTTCAAAGGCCTGGAGACCGACTTCGCCTTGTTTGACCGGCTGATCGACTTTCGGCAGAAGGTCAATGACCTCTTTCCGGTCACGACCAGCCGCGCGGCCCGAGAGCTGGCCCTGACGGCTGACGCGGAGCTGCTGCAGTCGCTGCCGGCGGCCGGCTGCAAAGAAGACCGCGACGGCGTGAGCCGGCTCGCCCACGACCAGCTGGGCCTCTGGCTGGACGCTCGGGAGGCGAAGCTGGACGCCCGCGCGCGGACCATTGAGAGCCTCAAGCGGCTCGCGGACAACTTTCTGAAACGGACCGCGCCGGAGCTGACGCTGATCCGTCGGCTGGCCGCCCGTCTCCGCGAGCAGCTGGCCGCCCGGCAGGAGCTCGCCGACGACGCCCGGGCCGCGGCCGCCTTGGGAGCGAGGTTCGCCGGACCTTCCACCAGGGTGCAGTCCTTCCGGCCAGAATTCGCTCTCCTCGCCTGGCTCGACGCCATGGAGGGCGACTTGCGAGCCTGGACGCTGAACTACCTTGAAACGCCCGAGCCGGCGAAGGCCGCCGCCGCCGCCGAGGACTTCGTGCAAGCCCTCGCCGAGGCCCGCATGCGGCGCCAGGCCGTCGAGGAGGTCAGCGGCCTGGACTGGACCGAGCGGCTCTCAGGGCTGACGCTGGCCGGCCAGGCGACCTTCGCGCGCGAGGCGGCCGGCGACGAACGAGGTCTGCTCGACTTTTCCGCCCTGGCCGCGGCCCGCGCCAGCGTCGTCGAGCTGGGCTTGGGCCGTGCGCTGGCGGCCTTCGAGCAGGCCAAGCCCTCCTTTAAGGACTTCGGAGACGTGCTGGAGGCCCTGGTCTACCGGGCCATGAGCGACAAAATCTACGCCGTCGACGGGCCGCGTCTGTCGGCCTTCACCGCCAACGAGCTCGACGATCTTCGCGACGACCTGGCCCGCATGGACCTGGAAATCCTCCAGGCGGCCCGGCTGAGCCTGAGGCATAAGCTGTTTAATCAGGCCGCCCCGCCTCAGGGGGTGGGCGCGGGCCTGAAATCCGATTACACCGAGCTCGCGCTTTTGCGGCACGAAACCGTCAAAAAGAAGCAGCATCTGCCCGTGCGCAAGCTCGTCGGCCGCGCCGCCCGGGCCCTGATGGAGCTCAAGCCCTGCTGGATGATGTCGCCGGCGGCCGTCTCCCAGTATCTCGAAGCCGAGGACCTGACCTTCGATCTTGTCGTGCTCGACGAGGCCTCCCAGACGCCCCCGGAAAACGCCATCCCCTCCTTGGCCCGCGCGCGCCAGATTATGATCGTCGGCGACGTCAACCAGCTGCCGCCGACGACCTTTTTTCAGCGCCAGACGGCCGACGACAAAGGCGACGAGGACGAGGGCGACGAAGGCACGGTGGAGGAGTCTGTGCTCGAGCTGGCCCAAGCCGTCTTCCGCCCCAGAAGGTTGATGTGGCACTACCGGTCGCGCCACTCGTCCCTCATCGAGTTTTCCAACCGCGAGGTCTACGAAGGCTCGCTGACCGTCTTTCCCTCGCCGACCGAAAAGCGGCCCGGGATGGGCGTCAAGCTCGTCGAAGCCGAAGGCCTGTACAAGTCGGGCCTCAACCCGATCGAAGCCTCCCGGATGGCCGAGGCGGCGCTGAAGCACATGCGGACCGAACCCAATCGCTCGCTGGGGCTGGTCACGCTCAACCAAAAGCAAAGAGATCTGATCATCGAAATATTGGAGCAGGCCATCGGCGAAGACGCGGTCGCCGCGGCCTACGTCGACGACTGGAAGAGCCGCAATGACGGCCTGGAGTCGTTTTTCGTCAAAAACCTGGAAAACGTCCAAGGCGACGAACGCGACGTGATGTTCATCGGCACGGTCTACGGTCCGGAGACGGCCGGCGGCCTGGTCAGTCAACGCTTCGGCCCGGTCCAGGGCCAGGCCGGCCGGCGGCGTCTCAACGTGCTTTTCACGCGGGCCAAGCAGCAGATCGTCGTCTTCTCCTCGATGACCGCCGCCGACGTCAAGGCCGTCGACGGCCAAAAGACGGGCCAGGCCATGCTCAAGGCTTGGCTGGAGTACGCCAAGGCTGGCGGCCGCGTCTCGGCGACTGCCGCGGCGGACCGGACGCCGGCCACTGGCTTCGAGGCGCACGTGCTGTCGGAAATCGACGGCCTGGGCTTCAAGGCCGACCACGACGTCGGCGCTTCCGGCTGCCGCCTGGACGCCGCCGTCAAGGCGCCCGCCGGCCTGGAAGCCTACGTGCTGGGCGCGGAATGCGACGGCCCCAGCTGGAGCTCGACCCGCTCGGCCCGCGACCGTGACCGGCTCAGAGACCAAGTGCTCGAGGGCCTAGGCTGGCGCCTTCACCGCTGCTGGTCGAGCGCGTGGTTCGCCGATCCAGGCAGGGAGCGCGAAAGGCTGCGGCTGGCCATCGAGCAAGGCGTTCCCGGGCCGCCTCCGCCGCCCACGGGCCCATTCGTCGAAGTGGGCGATCGGGTCACGGTGCGCTGCCTCGAAAACCAGCGCGTCGTGGAATACGTCCTCGATAAGTCCGACGCGCCCGGCGTCCTCAAGCCTTCGTCGCCCTTGGGGCAGGCCTTGCTCGGCTCCAAAGAGCAGGCCGTGGTCGGCTACATCGTCGGCAACTCGGTCAAACGCGTCGTCATCGAAAAAATAGTCAAAGGC
>JAISZC010000067.1 GCA_031269485.1 Deltaproteobacteria bacterium | reverse complement strand
CCGTAATCGAGGTTGGCCACCGGCTCGTCCATGATCAGAAACTCGGCCTGCTGGGCCAAGGCCCGGGCCACGAGCACCAGCTGCCTTTCGCCGCCGGAAAGCTCCAAGCAGGAGCGGTCGGCCAAGTGAGCCAGGCGGACCCGCTCGAGGGCCGCCTGGGCCCGGAGGCGATCCTCGGGGCGATAGCGCCACCATGGTCCCCGCGCCAACCGGCCCATCATGACCGCTTCCAAGGCCTTGAACGGAAAGACGCCCGAATGATTTTGGGGCACGTAGGCCATGAGCTGGGCCAGACGGCGGCGGCTGAAGCTTTCCGCCGGGCGGCCGGCCACGACGACGCGGCCGGGCGGGGGGCTGATGAGGCCGAGGATGAGCTTGAGGAGCGTGGTCTTGCCGCAGCCGTTGGGGCCCAGAATGTTGACGGCCTCGCCGGGACGGAAGACGGCCGAAACGTTCGACAAGACCTCGCGGCCGGGCCGATAGGCGAAGCTGAGATCGCTGACGGCAATTTCAGCCACGACGCCTCCGATCGAGGCCCAAGATGACGGCGAAAATAGGCAGGCAAATCAAGGAGGTGAAAATGCCCAACGGGAACTCCACAGTCCAAACCACGCGAACCAAGGTGTCGGCGGCCAACAGAAAAAGCCCGCCGAACAAGGCTGCGGCCGGCAGCAAGGTCTGGTTGCCGGCCCCCAAGGCCAGACGGCACAAATGCGGGATGACCAAACCGACCCAGCCGATGAGTCCCGACAAGATGACCGACAGCGAGCAGATCAGAGTCGCCGCGCCGATGAAGGCCAGTCTCGCCCGCCGGCTGTCGACGCCCAGGCTGCGGGCCTCGTCGTCGCCTTGGCTCAAGGCGTCGACGGTTTTGCCGCTGAAGGCCAAAAAGACCAAGCCGGCCAGCATGGCCGGCCCCACGGCCAGCAGCTCCCCGCCGCGGGCCCGCGAGAGGGTGCCCATGAGCCAGTAGACCAGCTGGGGCAGCTGCTGATTGGGGTCGGCCAGAAACTTGAGCATGGAAGTGGCCGAGGTGAAGAGCGAGCCGCTCAGCAGGCCGCCGATGATGAGGGCCAAGATGGGCGAGCGCGGATAAAGCTTGGCGAGGGCCAAGGCCAGTCCCACGCCGGCCAGTCCGCCGGCGAAGGCCAGAGCTTGAGTGGCCGCCCAGGAGGAAAAAACGACGATGCCCACGGCCGAGCCGCAGGAGGCGCCGGCCAAGACGCCCAAAATGCCCGGCGAGACCAAATGATTAAGAAACATGCCCTGGTAGACGGCCCCGGAGACGGAGAGGGCCGCGCCGACCAAGACGGCCGCGATGATGCGGGGGAGCCGAATTTTGAAAAGCAGAAAGATGATTTGACCTTCGGCGGCCGTCAGCTCGCGCCCGGTCCACCAGCCTTTCAGGGCCTCGAACATTTCCGCCAAGCCGGCCGGATGCCGGCCCAACGGCAGGGCCGCCAGGCAGCCGACCGCCAAGGCCGCCGCCAGCAGGAGCAACGCCTTGAGGTTCACTGCGTCAGAAGCTCGTCGATCTGCTGGTCGTCGGCCTCCAGGCCGAAAAACAGCTTCAAAAAGACCCGCAGCTCAGCCTTGACGTCCAATGGATAAAGGTCGGGATGAAGCCAATTGGCCAGCCACTGAGCCCCGATGAGCCTCATGTAGGTCGCCGGACGTTCCAGCCAGGAAAAGGGCCCCCGAGGCACCAGTCGCCAGCGGCCGGCCTTGACGGCCCGGAGCTGGCCCCAGCCCGGCTCGTCCTCGATGACGGCCGCCAGCTCCGGGCTGTACACCAGCACGACGTCGGGGTCCAGGCGCATGATCTCCTCGAGGCCCAGCTGCAAATTCGCTTCGGCCATTTCGTCGGGGCATTCGTAGACGTTTTCTCCGCCGGCTAGGTAAATCGCCTCCGAGCGATCGGATCTGCGACAAATGGACGTGAGCCCGTCCACGCCCAAGGCCAAGAAGACTCGCGGCCTTTGGTCGGCGGCCAGGCCGCCTACGGACGACCGGAGCCGCTCGATGACGGCCTGGGCGTAGCCGGCCAGCGCCTCGCCCCGCTCGGGCCGGTTGAAGGCTTGGCCCATGGCCCTAAAGGTTTCGGGAGTTTTCGAAAACTCCGCGGGGATCATGACGACTTCCATGCCCAGCTCCTCAAGGACCGCCGCGATGCCCAACCGGTCATGGTACTGGCCGCCCAGGTAGAAGGCTTTCCGAAGGCCGCTGGAGATCAGCACCTCCCGATCCGGCGTGTACCCGGCCCCGTACCAGCCGCCGAGAACAGGCAGCGATTGGTATTTTTCCGGGATGAATTTTTTTTCATAACCCCGCAGCAGCGTGTTCCAGCCGCCCAAAAGGTCCGGATCCAGCGCGTAGAGAGCGAAGGTGGAAGGATGGGTGGCCCCGTAAACCGTCCTGAGATCGCCTCTGTCCTCGGCCGCCGCGGGCGCGGCGACGAGGAGCGAAGCCCAGAAAAAAACCGCCCAGGCCGCCCTTTTGACGGCCACCGCTTGACGCCTCGTCGAGTTCATTGGCAACCCCTCAATACACGGAAAGCAGCCCCGGTACGACGTTCCGCTGGCGCGTCCAGCGGCCGGCCGGAACGCCGCGAAACGGGACGTCGGATGACAATCAAGCTCACATTATGACAGAACGAAAAAGAACCGTCAACAACGAATGGGTGCCGGAGAGCCCGCCTTGAAGACGTCCGGCGGCTGGCCCGGCTGGCGCGGAGGCTGTCGGCCGGACCAACAGGCCTCATAGGCCAGGCGGTTTTGTCCCGTCGGCCAGTTTTGGAGCGCTAACTGACGGGTAAATGGATGATTTGCATAAATAATTGATGAAATATAGATAGATATATGATAGATGGATAGATGGATAGATGAGTGAGTGAGTGAGTCAGTCAGTCAGTCAGTCAGTCAGTCAGTGAGTCAGTCAGTCAGTCAGTGAGTCAGTCAGTCAGTCAGTGAGTCAGTCAGTCAGTCAGTCAGTGAGTGAATAAGTTA
>JAISZC010000050.1 GCA_031269485.1 Deltaproteobacteria bacterium | reverse complement strand
AGGAGGTATCCTATTACATTAGTAAAATAATTGGCTTTTAATAAAACCACATTTGAATATGCTGTGGTGATAGGATAAATTTATCATAAAACTGTCATTTAATTAAATATACATAAATTAAAAAAAAAATTCCGAAGAACCGCTGTTTTTTCTTTTTTTTCGAGCCCCAAAAAACCATTTTGCATAGGCGACTAAGTAACAATGGATGCGAAGGACGGATTCTTTTCGGACTCGACCCTGAACTGGCGCCTTCAGCCGCGCCTTGACTCGCCGCCGTGAGAAGGCCAACGGCCATATGGCTAATAACGCTAATAGTCTTAAATATTTATGTTAGCCTATAAATTTTATATTTTTTCTTCTTGGCGGCTGAAGTTGCAAAAAATTATGATTTTTGAGTTAAAATTTTGTTGAGCCCGACGGCCCGCCGGCTGCAGGCCTGCGCGCCAAAAAAAACCAGGGCCCGCTCACGCCGCCGCCGCGGCTTGATCAGGCCCTGGACGCTGCGTCCTTGGGAGGAGCGACGCCAGCGAACCGTCCGCCGTTTGCCGGCGTCAGCCCGCGACAGCCAGACCGTCGCCCTTGCGGCGGTCGCTGGCCACGCGGCCATGCTCCAACACCACCACGCGCTCGGCGTGCTCGGCCACCTCCGGCGAGTGGGTGACCACGACGATGGAGGCGCCTTGCCGGTGGAGCGAATGCAGGATGTCCAGCACCAGGCCCTCGTTGGTCTCGTCGAGGTTGCCGGTGGGCTCGTCGGCCAAGATGAGCTTGGGGTGGTTTATCAAGGCCCGGGCGATGCAGACGCGTTGCTGCTCGCCGCCGGAGAGCTGACGGGGCAGGTGCTTGGCCCGGTCGGCCAAGCCCACCCGGCCGAGGGCTTCCAGGGCCTCCCCTTCGTCGACGAGGCTATGGTAATATTGCGCCACCATTACGTTTTCCAGGGCCGTGAGGTAGGAGACCAGGTGGAACTGCTGAAAAATCAGCCCGATGGCCTCGCGACGAATGGCGGTCAGCTCGGCGGCGGTCAGGCTCGACAAATCGAGCCCGTCGAGGGCGGCCCGGCCGGTGGAGGGCGAGTCCAGACAGCCGATGATGTTCATGAGGGTGGTCTTGCCGGAGCCGCTGGGCCCCATGATGGCCACCCATTCGCCGGCGGCCACGGTCAGGGAGACGTTTTGGAGGGCCTTGACCGGGCCGTAGATCTTGGACACGTCGCAAACTTCCAAAATGTTGGTCATACCGTTCCTTCGCTCGCGCGCCGCGGCGTCGAGCCTCAAGCGAGCATCAAGCCTCACGCGAGAAGCTAAAGTCCTCATTCCCCCCGCAGGACCAGGGCCGGCTCGACGTCCACCGCCCGGCGGACCGGCGCCAGGCAGGCCAGCACGGTGACGACGGCCGAGACGCCCACCGTCAGAGGCCAGACGTAAAATTCGGGGTTGAGGCTGCGGCCGAAGACGCTCCAGCAGATCACGCGGGCGAAGACGAGGCCGGCGAAGGAGCCCAGCAGCCCCCCGGCCACGCCCAGCAGCAGGCCCTCGGCCAAGAATTCCTTGGCCACCCGGCGGTTGTCGGCCCCCAGGGCCTTCTTGAGGCCTATCTCTCGGCGGCGTTCCATGACCACGGTCATCATGGTGGTGGTCACGCAGATCATGGTCAGGGCCAGCACCACCAAGGTGACCAGATAGACCAGCCAGGTGAGCTTGGACAGCACCGTCTCCTCCGAGCGGGTCACCCTGGTCACCAGGCGGGCGTCGACCGAGGGGACCCGCGACTTGACCAAATCTGCCAGCTCCTGGAGGGACCCGCCCTCGGCGGTGAGGCTGGCCTCGGCCAGATCGAGGCGGCCGGCCTCGCCCGTCATGGCCTCCATGTCGGCCAGAGCCATGTAAAGAAAGCCGTCCTCGGGCCCGCCGGTGGAGACGACGCCGACCACGACGAAGTCCTTGGGGTCGTAGCGGGCCTGGGCCTCGTTGCGGCCATCGAGGGTCATCAGCTGCCCGGGCTCGAGCTTGAGGAAGGCGGCCACGTCCGCCCCCAGCAGGAGCTGGCCCGGCGCCGACGGCCAAGCCCCGTCGACGCGCCAAAAGGGGCTGGTGCGCCGGACGTCTTCAAAGCTGGTGCCGACGGCCGTGTAGGGCAGCATGTTGCTGCGGACGCTTTCGTAGCGGAAGGGCGTCAGGCCCACCAGCCGGTCGGCGGGGAGCACGGCCGCGGCTCGGGCCAAATCGTCGGCGCTCAGCCGACCGGTCGCCCCGGCCGAGACCAGGGCCATGTTGGCGCCGTAGGAGCGAAACTCGCGGCTGAGCTGGCGCGGAATGTCGCGGCACAGCGTCACCAGGCCCAAAAGGACCGTGGCCCCGACGGTGACGCCGATGAGGGCCACCAGCAGGCGCGAGCGGCGTCTGACGAGCGACCACAAGACCATTTTGAGAGCGAAGGAGCGGTTGGAGGCCATCTCTCATCTCCCATGGAGCACTTCGGTGGGCTGGAGCCGCAGCAGGGCCCTGAGGGCCGGCAGGCTCCCCACCGCCGTCACCGCCAGCACCATCAGCGCGGCGACGGGCGCCACCACGGCCTTGACGGCCACCGTCGAGCCGAAGACGCTCAGGCCGATGAGCTGGGCCAGCCCCAGGCCGGCCAGGTAGCCGGCGAGGCCGCCGGCGAAGGCGGCGACGAGCATTTCGGAGAGCACCAGCAGCGAAACGTCGAAATTGCCGGCCCCCAGGGCCTTCATCAGGCCGATCTCCACGCTTCTTTCCATGACGTTGGCCGTCACCAGGTTGGAGATGGCCAAGGCCGAGCACAAAAGCGTCAGCAAGGTCAGCAGGATCATCATCAGCTGGGTTTTCTCCAAAATGGCCCCTTCTGACTGGGCCACGCGCCGGATGGCCTTGACCCGGACGCCGGGCATGATTTCCTCGATTTGATAGGCGATGGAGCTGATGTAGGCCGTGCAATACCAGGTGTCCCACTCCAGGCGCGAAAGGCTGCCGGGATTTTGGGCCGCCCGCCGGGCCAGCTCGTTGTCGGGCGTGGTCAGCGCGCTGACTTCCGCCCTCTGGACCAGGCCTGGCCGGCCGGCCATCTGCTGGACCAGCGCCAGGGGGGCGAAGAGGCCCTCGTCGTCCTCCCCGCCGCTGTCGAAGACGGCCCGCACGGTCAGCTCGACCTCCGGGCCGCCGGCAGGCGCGACGACGAATTTCGAGCCGGGCGAGAGCCCGAGCTTGGCGGCCGCCGCCCGGCCGACCAAGACGCCCGTGGGGTCGGACTCGTCGCCGGGCCGGCCGTCGAGCTTCCACCATGACTTCAGGCTCGTCATGCCGGCGTCGACCTCCTCGCCGGTGGGGAGGGTCAGGTGACGGGCGAACCAGGCGCCGGTCAACGGGACCGTTTCGCCGCCGGCCTGGACTTCGATTGTCAAATATGGCGTAAAATCGACGATGTTAAAGGCCCAAAAAATCATTTTAATTTTTTTTAAATCGTCTTCCAGTATATAATCGTTTTCCAGGCGCTCGCCGGACTCCGAACCGTCCTCCAAGCGGTAAAGATCGCCCATCAGCGAGGAACCTTTAGGCACCACGGCCAAATTGGCCCCATAGGTCTTGAGCTCCTGGTTGACCTTGTCGCCGACGTCGAACATGACCCCCAGCAGGGCCGTGGCCAGCGAGACGCCCAGGCCCACGGTGAAGGCAATCATCAAATGCTTGCGCTTTTGGCGCCACAGGGCGCCTTTGAGCATTTTCCAAAACATGAGGGCCTCACTCGAAACGGTGGCGCTCGTTTTCCAAATCTTTGACGTCGACGAGCAGACGGCCGTCGCCGATGGAGAACTTGAGGGGCACGGGGTTGCAGCCGCCAGGAAAGCCGATGGTGCTTTTGTTCATGACCACGTCGCACAGCTTGCAGATGACTTGATCGCCCCGCTGGTAATAGCCGGAAGCCCCGCAGATGTCGCAAGCGTCCAAGCCGACCCCGTAGGCCGAGGCGCCCTTCTTGATGACGATGAAACGCACGCCGACGCCGTTTTCGGCCCGGTAGAACAGGCGGTGGAGGTTGCCGTCGCCCAAGACGGCCAAATCCATCTCCAGACGGTCGCCTACGGGCAGGACCTCGTCAGGTTCGGCCACGACCGCCTCCCGAGAGTTGTAGGCCCGCAAGACGGTGGCCGTCGAAACCGACAAGACCATGGCCAAAGCCAGCAGGGCCCCGGTCCGGAAGTCGCGCCGCAGGGCGGCCTTCATCTTGCGCCGGACGGCCGGGTTGGGGCCGACGGGGACGACGTAGCGGGAACGGACCATGAGCCAGGCGGCCAAAAGCCCCCAAACCGCGGCCTGGCCGAACATGAACCAGTTCTTGCGCTCCAGGAAGAACAGCACCAAGCTGAAAAGGGCGCGGCCGGGCAGCAGGCGGCGGGCGGCCAAAATCTGAAAGCTCTCCAGCGTCAGCTGGGCCAGCAGGACCAAAAGGCCGGCGAGCAGAAACCAGGCCGCCGCCCGGCGCGGGGCCTGGGCGATCAGGCGGCCGACGGAGAGCCACACCAGGCCCGTCACGGTCAGGCCGACCAAGTAGCCGGTCAGCTTGCCGAGATAATCCATGTTGAAGATCGAGTCCATGCCCATGGACCACTCGAAGGGATACAAAAACAGGTTGGGCGCGGCCCGGGCCGTCAGGAGAGCCAGAAAAAGGGCGCCGACGACACGGACGGGCCACAGAGGGTCGGCGAGCCGGCGCAAGCACAGCGCCCCGAGCGGCCAAAGGACGGCCAGAGCCCCGACTGAGGTCAGGGCGACGAGGGCCGGCTTGAGGCCCAGGGCCCGGCCGAGGAGGACGCCGACCGTCGCGGCCAAGACCGCGTCCAGCAGCAGCCGGCCGAGCAGCCGACGGCCGTCGAAGCCCGTCGTTCGGGACGCCGAGAAGGCCAGCCAGACCAGGCCGAGGGCCACCGCGGGGACCAAGACCCCCAAATCGTAAAATTCCCTGATGACCCAGCCGGTGTTGAGGCGCAAGGCGGCCAAGGTCCCGGCCGAGGCCAGCCCCAAGGCGAAGGACCCGGCCGCCAGACGGCGGCGCAGGCGGGGCCGGGGATCGAGCCGGAGGACGAAGAGGATCATCGGGGCGCCGACGGCGAGGATCCAGGCCGAATCGACGACGTTAATCACGTAGAGCAACATGGCGACCTGAGGCTGAAGGCCGCCGCCGGATCGCCCGACGGCCGGAGAGGCGGGACGAGCCGGCGGGGCCGGAACACGCCGGAGAAAAGCTTAGAAAGCCAAGGGGCCCTGGAAGGCCTCAAAGGACCTCAAAGGACCTCAAAGGGACTCAAAAGACCTCAAAAGACGCGGCCTCCAACGAAGGACAAGGCCGCCAACCCCCTCTGCCGGCCCTTGGGGGCCGGCCGGGGAGCGGGCCGCCTTGAGGTCGGCCGCGCCCCGTCGGGGCGCGGCCGGAGGCGAGGCTCGCTTACCAAGCGCGGGGAACGAAGTCGAATTCCCAGGAAACCTCGATGGGGGTCTTCCAAAAACGGCCAGGGACGCCGGTGGCCTTGTCGACGTGCAGCAGGTAGCCTTGCTTTTCCGGGTTTTCGATGATGAAGGTGATTTTGTACTTGCCGGCGCCGTCGAGCTTGACGTTGTTGCCGTAGTGGGGGCCGTCGGAGGCGCTCATGGGCATGAAATTGCCTTCGATGAGCTTGCCGCCCTGTTTTTGGGCGCGATACTTGACCGACAAATAAGGCACGAAGTCGCCGGCCCCGTAGCCCAAATCATTGTTCTCGGCGGCGGAGATGTCGGCTTCCATGTGCATGTCGCTCTCGGCCGCGGCCAGGCCGCCCGTGCCCAGAGGCTCCATGTCGACGGGCTGGAAATAAACGCCGGCGATGTGCAGCGGCCCGACTTCCTGATCGTCGCCGATCGGGAACTCCTCAAAGCCGGCCGCGCCCTCTTCGCCGGGCGCCTGGGCCATGACCGGAACCGCGCCGAGGCAGATCAACAGAGCCAGGGCGAAAAGGATGGAGACTAGTTTGCCTTTGGACATTGCTTTCCTCCGAAATGCGGGGTTGGAATGAAGCGAACTTAGCCGACCGCCGCCCGAAGCGGCGGGGGCTTCTCATCGTGGAACGCCGCCGACAATTGTTGTCAGGCTGCGGCGCGCTTGGATTTGCTGCGGATGCGGACGATGGACCAAATGGTCAAGGCCAGCAGGAAGGCCTGGGGCGCCAGGGTCTGCACCGTGGGAAAGACGCCCAGAAGGTCGATGGTGGGGAAGCCCTCCAGCATCGTCGTCGAGATGGCGTCGCCTTCCTGGAGTTCCTTGACCCCGCCGCCGACGAAGGAGATGGCCATGATGAACATCAGGATGGAGGTGCCCACAAAGAAGGGCTTGAGCGGCAGCCTCATCGAGCCGTGACGGATGACGATGAAGACGCCCACCAAGGCGACGCAGCCGACGCCGAAGCCGCTCCAAACCATGGTGGTGTCGGTTCCGGCCTCCGAGAGGATGCCTTGGTAGAAAAGAATGGTTTCGGCCCCTTCGCGAAAAACGGCCAAAAAGGCGGCCAAGGCCAGGGCGAAGGCGCTGCCGGTGGTGACGGCCGTCTGAATCTTGCTGGTGATGTATTTTTTCCAGGCCTCGGCCTCAGCCTTGGCGTACATCCAGTTGCTGACCGAAAACAGCACCACCGTGGCCAAGAGCATGGTCAGGCCTTCGATGATCTCCTGCTTGGCCCCGCTGAAATTCTTGAAAAACACCTGCAGGGCCAAGGCGGCCAGGCCGCTGACCACGATGGCCAGAATGGAGGCCCAATAAACCACCTTGACGCTCTTGGCGTTGCCCGAGCGGATGAGATAGGCGGCGATGGCGGCGATGACCAGTATGGCCTCGAAACCCTCGCGCAAAAGGGTGAAAAAGGCGGCCAAAAAGATGGCCCAGTCCCTTCCGGAGGACTCCTCCGACGCGGCGGCCGTCTCTCCGGCGGCCTGACCGGCTTGCGGCTTCGTGCGGGCCGCCGCGGGACCGTCGAGCTTCGCGGCGTCCTCAAACAACCAAATCGCAAGCAAATCCAGCTCGGACCGCACTTCCTCCTGGGGAGCGCCGTCGCGGATCAACTTTTTGATGGTCGCGAACTTGTACTCGACCTGCGAGGCCCGCCGGCCCGCGACGCGGGCCTTGACGTTGCGCTCGAAGCCTTCTTTTTCGTAATACCGAAAATAGGCGTGGTTGACCCAGTCGAAGCCCTCGTCGGCCTTCCCCTCGACGTAGGAATCGTAGGCCTTGTCGAGAGAAGCGCCCATGGCCTCGGCCACTTCGGTCCAGGAGGCGAATTTCTCGTCGTCGTCGGCGCGGGCCGGACCGGAGACGAGGATCAGAGCGAGGACGGCGGCCGCGACGGCGGCGGCGGCGGTCAAAGGCTTGAGGACTTCGCGCATGGAGGGTCTTTCGTTGGGCGGCCTGACGGCCGGCGAACGGCAAAGGACGGCGGCGCCGGGACGCGCCGAACGGCTCACTTGCCCAAAAGCATCAAGGCGATGGGTCGATCGCCGGCGGAGAGCCCGACGGCCTCGACGATGGCTGCCTCGCGAATGCTGTGGATGTAACGGGTCCCCAGCTTCAGGGAGGCGGCGGCCAAGTAGACGTTCTGCGTCATGGACCCGACCAGGACCTGAATGAAGTCCGCCGCGGAGTCCTTGCCCTTCTTGAGCTGCGAGACGGTCTCGTTGTCGGAGGCGAAGACGAGCACGTAATAGGCCTTGGCCACGAAGGCCTGGTCCGCTATCAGGCCTTTGACGTTGTCCTTGGACAGCTCGACGAGCTTGTGCCCGGCCCAGTCGTAGCGAAAAACGCCTTCGGGGCCGGCGACGAAGACCTTGACGTAAGGCGGCAGGCCCTCGGCCATGGGCACGGTCCAGCCGGTCTGGCCGCGGTTGAGGCCGGAAGCCGCCCACAGCACGGTCGAGAGCTCCTGCAGGGTGACTTCGGCCGCCGAAAAGTCGCCCCCGTGCGCCGAATGCCGTTTCTTGAGGGCCTCAAAGACGCCTATGCCGCCCTCGGTCTGAGGGGCGGGCAAATCGACGTCGGCCGAGGCGGCCGGGACGAGCGGAGGGCAGGCCCAACTCAAGGCCAGAGCCAAACCCAAGGCCGCGAGAGAGACGCCGCCGAGGCGCCGCCGGAGTCCGCTGAAGAAATTTTTGGTTTTTTTCATGTTCAGTCCAAATCCGCGACGCCGGCGGCGCCGCCCGGTCGCCCAGGCCGCCGCCGCGTCAGCCTTTCAACGAGGCCCGAGCCCGAGGCGGCCCGATCCTTGGAATTAGGCGGTCTTCGAAAGCACATCAAGCGAACTGAGATATGATAATGCAATTGATTCTTAATTGCAAATCATACCCGGCTTTATACCACCAGCCTCGAGGGTTGTCAATAGGCCTGCGGGCATTTTTTTCCGCCACGCCGCCGCGCCAGCCAGCCCGCGCCGCCGCGAAACATTCGGACCCGTCTCCGCCCTCCGAGGGGCGCCTCGCCAGCTTCCCCGGCCTCTCCAGCTAGCGCCAACCTTGCCAGGCGCGAAAAAAGCCGCTGGCCGGCGGCGGCGCCGCTCCATTATGGTTTTAGGAGCGCTGCGGCCTGCCCTGTCCTGCCCTGCCCTGTCCTGCCCTGCCCTGCCCTGCCCTGCCCTGCCCTGGGCGGAATCAATAAAACCTCCCCCGCCGTCCGGTCCGCCGCTGTCGGGTTCGTCAGGCCTGAAATTTTCATCTCCGACGACGACGAACCTCTGCTTCGCCAAGACGCCCGAGCGAACAATTTGGGGCCGACCGCAAACGACCTGGCGCCTCGCCGACCTTTTTCATGACTTTGCCTTGGTTCGGCGCTCTTTTCCTCCTGACGGGCATGGGGCTTCTTGAAGGCTGAATTTTGACCAGGTCGGCCGTCGCTCTCAGCGCGCTGCCCTTCCCCCATCGCCGTGAATGTCATTCCAAAGCGAAAATGTCCGGTTTTTTTTTGCCACGGCGCAAATGTCCAGAGCACCCAGCAGGGCCATGGTGGAATGGGTAGCATGCCTCCCCCGGC
>JAISZC010000048.1 GCA_031269485.1 Deltaproteobacteria bacterium | reverse complement strand
CGAGCTTGGGGCTGGGGGCTTGCCTGGCCGACGACATGGGCTTGGGCAAGACCGTTCAGGCGTTGGCGTTGCTGCTGCAGGTCAAGGAGCGGCTCGACGGGCCGGGCGCCGAGCCGGGCGCCGGATCGGACGCCGAGCCGTCCTTGCGGCGGCGGGCCTCGCTTCTGGCGGCGCCGGCCTCGCTTTTGGCCAATTGGAAGGCCGAGGTCGCCAGGTTCGCGCCGAGCCTCAAGGTGGCCTTCTGGCATCCCTCCGAGACGCCCGCCGAGACTTTGGCCGCCTGGGAGGCGCGGCCCGAGGAGCTGCTGGCCAGCCACGACCTGGTCGTCGTCAGCTACGCCTTTTTGGCCAAGAAGGCCGACTGGTTCGCCGGGCTGCAGTGGCGGCTGGCCGTGCTCGACGAGGCCCAGGCCGTCAAGAATCCCGCCTCCGGCTGGAGCCGGGCGGCGCGGCGCCTTCAGGCGCAGGGCAAGGTGGCCCTGACCGGGACGCCGGTGGAAAATCGTCTGCTGGATTTGTGGTCGATTTTTGACTTCCTCAATCCGGGGCTCTTTGGCTCGCTTAAGCGATTTAAAGAGATCCTCGCCAGCCTGGAAAAGCGCGTCGAGGATCAGGATCGGTGGGGGCCCCTGAGGCGCCTGGCCGCGCCGTATCTGCTGCGGCGCTTGAAGACCGACCGGCGCGTGGCGGCCGATCTGCCCGACAAGAGCGAAGTCGATCTCAACTGCCGCCTGACCGCCGCCCAGGCCACCCTGTACGCCCGAGTGGTCGAGGACTTGCAGAAAGGCCTCAAGCGCCTCCAGCCGGCCGGCGGGGAATTGGGCGGCGAGAGCGGCGTGGGCGTCGAGCGGCGGGGGCTGGTCCTCCAGGCCCTGACGCGGCTGCGGCAGGTCATCAATCATCCGGCCCAGCTGACCGGGGACGGGGACTGGAGCTCAGAGCGCAGCGGCAAGTTTCAGCGGCTGGCCGAGCTGGGCCGGGAACTGGCCGAGCGCCAGGAGCGGCTGCTGGTCTTCTCCCAATTCAAGGAAGTCATAGAGCCTTTGGCCGAGCACTTGCGGAGCGTCTTCGGCCGGCCCGGGCTGGTTCTTCACGGCGGCGTCGCGGTGGGCCGTCGCCGCGGCCTGGTGGAGGCCTTTCAGGCCGAGGACGGGCCGCCGTTTTTCGTGCTGTCTCTGAAGGCCGGCGGAGTGGGCCTCAATCTCACCGCCGCGGGGCAGGTCATCCATTTCGACCGCTGGTGGAATCCGGCCGTCGAGGATCAGGCTTCCGACCGGGCTTATCGAATCGGTCAGCGGCGCAACGTGCTGATCCACAAGTGCGTCACGCGCGGGACGCTCGAAGAGCGCGTCGACGCGCTGCTCAAGAAAAAGCGGGCTTTGGCCGACGGGGTGCTGGGCGGAGAGCGGGAGATCGATTTGACCGGCCTCGACGACGGGGCGCTGATGGAGCTGGTCGGGCTGGACTTGGAACGGGCGATCCTTTAGGAGGCCTTATGTGGTATTATCGCAAGCCGCAGGCGCTCTCCGAGAGCGATGTCAAGAGCAAAATGGAGACGGCTTTCGCCGAGGAGGGCGCGGCGCCCGAGCGGCTCCAGCCGGTGGCCGTCGAGGGCCGGACCATCGCCCGCACCTTTTGGGGCCGGGGCTGGTGCAGCCATTTTGAGGGCATGGCCGATTTCGACAACCGCCTGCCGCGGGGGCGCACCTACGCCCGCAAGGGCGCGGTGCGGCATTTGGAGCTCTCGGCCGGCCGCATCTTCGCTTTGGTGTCCGGGTCGGACCTCTACAAGGTGGAAATGGCCGTCGCGCCGCTCCCGGCCGCGCGCTGGGCGGCTCTCAAGAAGCGGTGCCTGGGGCGCATTTCGACCATGACGGATCTGCTCATGGGCCGGCTGTCGGAAGAGGTCATGGCGGCGGTCTGCGACCGCGACGACGGGCTGTTTCCGCGGGAAAACGAGATCAAGTTCGTCTGCTCGTGTCCCGACTGGGCCGCCTTGTGCAAGCACGTGGCCTCGATTTTCTACGGCGTCGGACACCGGCTCGACGCCTCGCCCGAGCTGCTTTTTCAGCTCCGCGGGGTCGATCCGGCCGAGCTGCTCGCCGGCGAGCTCATGCTCGAGGAGGCCCAGGGCGACGATTCGCTGGCCGGGACCGATCTGGGGGCCCTCTTCGGGGTGGATTTGAGCCTCGACGAGGGGCCGGCTCGGCCCGAGGCGGCCGGCCGGCCGGGGCCCAAGGACAAGAAAGTCAAGAAGGACGCGCGGGACAAGCCGGCGGAAAGGCCGGATGAAAGGCCGGACGCGAAGGCGAGGAAAGACCGGAAAGGCCGGAAGGTTCGGCCGGCCGCGGCCGTCGAGGAAGCCTCGGCGCCCGAGGCGTGGCCGGCCGTCGCGCAGCGCTCGAAGTTCGGCGCGGCCACGGCTTGGCCGCCCCCTGAGGAGCTCGAAGGCTCGGCGGCCGGCGCGCAGCGCTCGGAGTTCGGCGCGGCCACGGCCTGGCCGCCCCCTGAGGAGCTCGAAGGCTCGTCGGGCGGCTCGGCGGCCGGCGGCCAGCCGGCCGAGCCGCCCGACGACGTCGATTTTGAGAGCTTGTCAGGGCGCGGCGTCAGAGATTTGAGGCGGTGGGCCAAGCTCGAGCCCGCGGAGATGGCCCGCGAGCTGGGGGTGAGCTTGTCGAGCCTGACGAGCTGGGAGGCCAAGCTGGACAGGCCGGCGTCCATCAGGTCCAAGGCCGCGGAAAAGATTCGCCTTTGGCTCAAGGCTCGCGTCCGCGGGCCGGAGGCCTCCAAGGGCGAGCCGCCCCTGGGCCCCGATTTTGACGTCCTGACGGGCGCCGACGTCAAGGCTTTGAGGGATTGGGCCGAGCTGGGCCAAGACGAGCTGGCCGCCGAGCTGGAGGTGACGTGGCAATGCCTGAAGGTCTGGGAGGCTCAGACCGGACCGCTGAATTTGCAGCCCAAGTCCAAGGAGAAGATTCGTCATTGGCTGCGGGGCCGGCTCGGCGGGCCGGCGGCGGCCGAGCCCGGGCCGCCCGTCCGCTTCGATTTCGAGGTCGTGACAGGCGCCGACGTCAGGGCTCTGAGGCTGTGGGCCAAGCTCAGCGCGGAGCGGATGGCCGAGGAGATCGGCGTCAGCCTGCTGGGCTTCAAGCGCTGGGAGTCCTTGGATGGTCCGTTGACTTTGATGCCCAAGTCGGCGGCCAAGCTCCGCATCTGGCTGCAGGCCAAGGCCGGCGGCCGAGCCGGCCAAAGCGGCTAATCGACCGGCGGGGCGCCGCCCGGCGCCGCCGGCTCGGCGAGCTCCTTGAGCGCGGCTTTCGCGAGCTTGGCCGCGGCCGGTCCGGCGCCTTTGCGTCCGGCTTTGGCCGACTTGGCTCCTGAACCGCTCGGTTCGGCGGCCGGCTGGCCTTCGGGCGGCTGGCCTTCGGGCGACTGGCCTTCGGCCGGCTGGCCTTCGGGCGATTCGCCTTCGGCCGGCTGGCCTTCGGCCAATTCAGCCTCGGCCAACCTGATGACGCCCTGGACGAAGGATTGCAGCCTGTCCGGCGGCAGTCCGCCATCGGTCGGCGCCACTTCTATCTCAAGGCCTGGGGCCACGTAGATGCGGCTGCGCAGCTCCACCGAGCCTGGACGGCGGTTTCTGGGCGGCACGGGGCAGTCGCTGCCGGCCAGCACTTCCCTGACGCGCTCAAGCGAGACGCCCGCGTCCGTGAGCTTTCTGATCCTCAGCAAACGGTCCAGATGATCGCGCGTGTAGCGGGCGCCGCGGCCTTCCCCGACCGGGCGGGGCAGCAGTTCCAGCTGGATGTAGTATCTGACGGTGCGCTTGGACAGCCCGGTCAAGGCGCTCAGCTCATCCATGTTGAAGCTTTTGTCGGACATGGAATTCACTCCCCGGCCTGCATGGGCCGCCTGCGGCCGAGGGGGAAACCTCCGGCCGATCTCCTGGGGCCATTATATAATTCGACATCATTACTGTCAAATTGTTCTGTCGGCGCCCGACGCTCCGGCGGCCTGACGCCGCCTCTTCCGGCCGGCCCAGGCCTTGGCCAGCCTGGCCGCGCCGCGGGACGGCGGCGAACGAGCCGCCGAGAACGAATCGCCGAGAACGAATCGTCGAGAACGAATCGCCGAGAATGAGCCGTCGAGTTTCAGGGCGGCCGGCCGCCATTGGGATTTTTTTGATATACTGAAATTCCTGGGCGGCGGCCTGCGGCGTCCGGTTTTGGAAGGCGCCCGCCGCGGTCGGGTCGGCTCGCTCTGACGAGGGCGGCTTTTTGAGTTGTCGACTCAAAAGTGGCGTCAATTTAAAAAATTTTTTTGGCGACCAAATCACGAGCGTATTTTTTTTTCTTCAAAAGTTGACGAGGTGAGCCCAAAACATGCTGCAAGACGCTGATTGGAAGCTGACGCCGCAAGACATCGAGGCCAGAAGCTTCGCCCTCATCGACGCCGAGGCCGGAGCGCACGGCTGGGAACCCCGGAGCTGGAGCCTGGTCCGGCGCTTGGTCCACGCCACGGCCGATTTCGACTGGGTCAAGGACGTGGTCGTCGGCCCGGGCGCGCTGGAGGCCGGCGTGGAGGCCCTGCGGGCCGGGGCGACCGTCGTCTCCGACACCGTCATGGCCCAAAGCGGCTTCAACGCCCGCAACCTGGCCCGGCTCGGCAGCCGTTCCGTCTGCTTCATCGGCGATCCCCGGGCGGCCGAGGCGGCCGCCCGGTCGGGCCTGACCAGGGCTCTGGCCGCGGTCGATCTGGCCTTGGCCGAGGCGCCGGACGCCGGCTATTTGTGGGTGTTCGGCAACGCCCCGACGGCCTTGCTGCGCCTGATGGAGCGCCTGAGGACCGAGCCGGCCCTGCCGCGGCCCAAGCTTGTGGCGGCTTTTCCGGTGGGCTTCGTCAACGCCCTGGAATCGAAAAAAGCCTTGGCGGCCTCGGAGCTGACCTTCGTCACCAATCTCAGCCGCAAAGGCGGCTCCAACGTCGCCGCCGCCGCCCTCAACGCCCTGTCGCTGCTGGCCTTGGCCTGAAGCATGGCCGCCAGCTCGAGCGTCCGGCCGCTGCGCCGCCCGGCTTTGATGATTTCCGCCCCGTCCTCCGGGCAAGGCAAGACGACCGTCACGGCCGCCCTGGCCCGCCGCCACCGGCTCGACGGCCGACGGATCCGGGCCTTCAAGTGCGGGCCGGATTTTTTGGACCCCATGATCTTGGCCCGGGCCTCCGGGGCGCCGGTCCGGCAGCTCGACCTGTGGCTGGTGGGGGAGGAGGGCTGCCGGCGCGCGCTGGGGCGCGCCGCCGCCGAGGCTGACTTGATCATCGTCGAGGGGGTCATGGGGCTTTTTGACGGCCGGCCCTCGGCCGCTGATCTGGCCGAACGCCTCGCGCTGCCGATTTTGCCCGTCATCGACGCCAGGGCCATGGCGCAGACCTTCGGGGCGGTGGCCTTGGGGCTCCAGCGCTACCGCCCGAGCCTTAACGTGGTCGGCGCGCTGGCCAACCGCGTGGGCTCGGAGGCCCATCTGGCCTTGCTGCGCGCTTCGCTCCCGCCGGGGCTGGAATGGTACGGGGCCTTGCGGCGGGGGACCGATTTGGAGCTGCCCAGCCGCCATCTGGGGCTGGTGCAGGCCGCGGAGCTGGGCGATTTGGAGGCGCGGCTCGACGCCGCCGCCGAGGCCTTGGCCGGCCAGCGGGCCGCCGAGCTTCCGCCGGAGACGGAGTTCGAGGCGGACCGCAGCCCGCCGCAGGCCCGGCTCTTGGCCGGCTTTCGCCTGGCGACGGCTCGGGACGCGGCCTTCAGCTTCATTTATCAGGAAAACATCGACCTGCTGGAGGCTCTGGGGGCCGAGCTCGTCTTTTTTTCGCCGACGGCCGGCGACCGGCTGCCGGCGGCCGACGGGGTTTGGCTGCCGGGCGGCTACCCCGAGCTCCATCTGCGCGCTTTGGCGGCCAATCAGGCTTTGGCGGCCGACTTGCGCGCCCACCATCAGGCCGGACGGCCCATTTTGGCCGAATGCGGGGGCTTGCTGTTTTTGCTCGAAGAGCTCCAAAACGGGGCCGAGGCCTGGCCCATGGTCGGGCTCCTGCCCGGCCGGGCCGAGCTGACCGCCAAGCTCCAAGGGCTGGGCCTGATGAGCGCCCGGCTGCCGGAAGGCCTGCTGCGCGGGCACTCGTTCCATCATTCGACTTTGTCGACCTCTCTGACGCCGTTGACTCGCGGCGTCAGGCAGGACGGCCGGCCGGAGCCGGGCGAGGCCGTCTACCGCTTGGGCCGGCTGACGGCCAGCTACATCCATTTTTTTCTGCCGTCCAACCCTGAGGCGGCGGCGGCTCTGTTCGCGCGCTGAGCCGACGGAGCGTCGGCTTTAGGCTTGAGTTGCAGACCGGCTGGGCGTAATATTTCAGAAAGTTTCGGCGGCTGCCGGTTGAGGCTCGACGGCGTGGCCATGCTGTCGCTCAAGCCGGCCCGTCATGACTCGGTCTGTCGGTCGAGGCGCCTTGGGTCCCACGCTGGCTGTTTAATTTGGCCAAAATCTGGCGAGTGACTAAAGAATAATTTTGTTTAATATTTTTATCGCATAATGATTACATATTAAATCGACCTTTGGGCTTTGCTCTGCAGCGCCTCATTTTTTACCAAGGGCCGACGTTCGGGTTCGCCGTCCGTCGGCGACAGCCCGCCCAAATCGGCTGAACCTTTCCCGAACCCGTCATGATCAGACTGCTCGACCTGAAAAAAAGCTACGGCCGCGTCAAGGCC
>JAISZC010000031.1 GCA_031269485.1 Deltaproteobacteria bacterium | reverse complement strand
ACGGCCGGCAAGATCGTCATCGGCACCGTCAAGGGCGACTTGCACGACATCGGCAAAAAC
Source organism: Deltaproteobacteria bacterium (assembly GCA_031269485.1). Classification (GTDB taxonomy): domain Bacteria; phylum Desulfobacterota; class Desulfarculia; order Adiutricales; family Adiutricaceae; genus JAISZC01. Next base: position 3,293 of record JAISZC010000031.1, on the reverse strand, counting down.
CTCGTCGGCATGATGCTCGAGGGCGGCGGCTTCGAGATCGTCGATTTGGGCGTCGACGTGGAGCCCAAGACGTTCGTCGAGGCGGCCAAGACGAACAATGCGACCATCGTGGGCCTCAGCGCTCTTTTGACCACCACCATGCCGGCCATGGAGGAGACGGTCAACGCCCTCAAGGAGGCCGGTCTGACGGTCAAGACCATGGTGGGCGGCGCCCCCGTGACGAAGGCCTTCGCCGACAAAATCGGGGCCACCGGCTACTCCGAGGACGCCCCCGGCGCGGTCGAGCTGGCCCGCCGGCTGGCGAGCTGACGCACTTCCCTGCCGCCGGAGACTCCGCTTCGCCAGGCGGCGGCAGTCTCCGGTCTTTCGGCCCCGCTTTCGGGGGGGCGTTCAGGACCGGCCTGGCCCGGTCTTAATTCCAGCGGGACGCCGCCGCCACGGCGCCCGAAAAAGGTGACACAAAATGATAATTGTCGGCGAATTGATCAACGCCAGCCGCAAGGCTGTGGGCGCGGCCATTGAGAAGCAGGACGCCGATTACGTCAAATCGGTGGCCGTCGACGAGGACAAGGCCGGAGCTCATTACATCGACGTCAACGCCGGAATATTCGTGGGGCAGGAAGCCGATTACCTCAAGTGGCTGACCACCGTGGTGCAGTCGGTCACCGAAAAGCCCTGCGCCTTGGACAGCCCTGACCCCAAGGCCATCGAGGCCGCCCTGTCCGTCCACAAAGGCACGCCCATGATCAATTCCATATCCATGGAAAAAGATCGCTGGGACAAGCTGCTGCCGGTGGTGGCCGGCACCGACTTCAAAGTCGTGGCTCTGTGCATGAGCGACGGCGGCATGCCCACGACCTGCGCCGACCGGCTGGCCATCGCCGACAAGCTCGTGGAAGGCTTGACGGCCAAGAAGGTCGACATCACCAACATATACATCGACCCGCTGGTGCAGCCTCTGGGCACCAACGACTCGTTCGGGCTGGAGTTCATCAACACCGTGGCGGCTCTCAAGGAGCGCTACCCTGGCGTCCATTTCATGTGCGGCCTGTCGAACATCAGCTACGGCCTGCCGGAGCGCAAGTTCCTCAACCGCATTTTCATGGCTCAAGCCATCTACGCCGGCCTCGACGGGGCCATCATGAACCCCCTCGACAAGCCCATGATGGGGACGATCGCCGCGGCCGAGGCCCTGGCCGGGCGCGACCGCAGCTGCGTGAAATATCTCAAGGCCTTCAGGGCCGGGCTGGTCGTCAGCTGACGACGGCCTGGCCTGTCCGCGAGCCGCCTTCTCGGGCGGCTTTTTTTTGGGCCGGGTCGCCGAACGCCGGCCGCGAGCAAACGCCCCGGAAGCCCAAAGCGCCGCTTTCAAAGGGTTTTTTTCGGTTTTCCGGAGCCCGGCCGCAACTTTCAGGCTTGCGGCCTCTTGAGCGGCCTCTTGAACTTTTCATGAGCCTCAGAGGCCGGCGGCCGCTTTTTCGGCTATTTCCGCCGACAAAACCTGGTAGTTGCGAAAAACTTCAGACCGGCCTTCCACGGGCGGCCCGTGACCGCACAAGACCAGCTCGACGTCGCGCAGTCCGCCAAGAATTCGCACCGTCCGGCTCAGGTCGGCCAGTCGGCCGCCCGGATGGTCGACCGCGCCTATGGCGCCGGCAAAATAAGCGTCGCCGACGACCAGCAGGCCGCGTTCCGGCCAATGGAGACACAGTCCGCCGGGACTGTGTCCAGGGGCGTCGATGAGCCGGAACTCCCGCCCCTCCCAGCGAAAGGGGCCGGAGAAGACCGGCGTGAAGAGCTCGGAGGCCGGCGGCTCGGCCGGCGAGTCTTCGAGCCGCCGGGGCGAACCTCGCCCTGCGTCCATGAAGTCCAGTTCCTTGGCCGACATGGCCAGCTGGGCCTTGAGCTCGGCGGCGACCTCCGCCGCCGCCTCCACGTGATCCGGATGGCTGTGGGTCGCCAGCGCCAGCCCCACGTCGTCGGGCTGGAGCCCGTCCGCCCTGATGCGGTCCTTGAGGTCGGGCCACCCCTTGAGGAGGCCCGGATCGATCAGCATGTGCCGCCGTCCGGTCAAAAGAACCGTGTTGCAGCTGAAGCCGGGAGGAAAAGCCAGTCCGCCGGCGTCGGGATAAAAATAAACGTTGTCGCGCAAACGCAAGCCTTCACCCGTCCTCGGAGAGACCCAAGGCGCCCGACGGCCTTGGAGGCGCCGGCGCGTTTGTCTGGTCGGCGGCGCTGTGCTACCATTTTAAGGCCGCCGGATGTCAGCGGGCTTTTTGGGGGCCTGGCGGCCGGACCTCAGTCGGATTTTTTCGGACTGAAATTTCGACGCCCCGGCCGCATCTTTTTTTTACGCGCCATGGGAGGCCGCCGTTGACGGACGTGGTCATTGTTCACAAAAACGACGCCGCGGCCATGGAATTGGCCGACCGCACCGAGGCCGCCGTCAGCGGCCGTTGCCGGGTCCATCGCGACGTCTCCTCGAGCCTCGAGCCCAGTCCCCAGCCTCCGCCGGGCTTCAAGGCCCAGCTGGTCGTCTCGTTGGGCGGGGACGGCACCCTCATTCACGCCGCCAGGACTTGGGGCCTGAAAGGCGCGCCCGTCATGGGCGTCAATCTGGGGCGCGTCGGTTTTTTGGCCGAAATCGAGCCCGAAAGGCTCATGGAGGTGCTCGAGGCGGCCCTGGACGGCCAAGCTCGACTCGATGAACGCACGGTGCTGGATTATTCCATCTGGCGCGACGGCCGGCCCGTTTGCCAGTCCACCGCCGTCAACGACGCGGTCGTCAACAAGGGCGCCATGTCCCGCATCGTGAGCTTCAAGCTTTCGGTGGCCGGCAAGGATTATTGGACCTACCGGGCCGACGGCCTGATCCTGGCCACGCCCACCGGCTCGACCGCCTACAACCTCTCGGCCGGCGGACCCGTGGTCCACCCCATCCTGCCGGCGGTGGTGGTCACGCCCATCTGCCCCTTCACGCTGGCCACCAGATCGATCATCCTGCCCTTGGACTGCAACGTCGAGGTGGTCATCGGCGAAAAGGCGGCCGACGTCATATTGACCGCCGACGGCCAAAGCAGCTTTTCGCTGGCGTCGGGCGACCGCATCAAGGTCACCAAGTCGGAGGCCGTGCTCAAGCTCGTCACCAACCCCCAACGCCATTATCTGGACACCCTGAGGGTCAAGCTGGGACTGTTTTCCGACAAGCCGGCCTGAGGGGACGCCCGGCTTTTCCGCGGCGCCCTCAGACCTTGAGCCCTCAGACCTTGAGATTGATGACGGTCCCCAGCATT
>JAISZC010000029.1 GCA_031269485.1 Deltaproteobacteria bacterium | reverse complement strand
TCTGTGGAGAGGAAGGCTCTGGCCTTGCGGGCAGTCACAAGGTGAAACCGGCCTCTATGAAGCAGAAAGTCAGCACCAAATCAGATGGTTAGATTTGGATAGGTCTGACAGAACGGCTTGCTTCTGCTTTGGCGAAATCAGGCGGACGGCCAGGCCGCCGCTCGCCAGGACCGCCGGCGTCCACGTCGGGCGGCTCGGCCGCCGCCTGACAAAATCGCCGCCCGACCGCCGCGGACCCGTCGACCGGCTCGACCGGCGCGGCCGTCGCCCGCCTCGACGGCCCTCGCGACCTCGACAGGAAAAAAACCGTGCTGCTGCTCCACACCTCCGATTGGCATTTGGGCCGCCTGCTGTGCAAGACCAAAAAGCGCTACGAGGAATTCGAGGCGTTTTTGGACTGGCTGGCCGCGCTCATCGAACAACGCGGGGTCGAGGCCCTTTTGGTGGCCGGCGACGTCTTCGACACGACCACTCCCACCAATCGGGCCCAGCGGCTGTACTATGGCTTCATCAAGAGACTGGCGTCCACGGGCTGCCGCCATGCGGTCGTCACGGCCGGCAACCACGACTCCCCCTCCTTTCTGGAGGCGCCGGCCGGAGTGCTGGAGGAGCTGGGCGTCCACGCCGTGGGCTTCGGCGACCCGATCAAGGAAACTTTGGTCCTGCGCGACCTCCAGGGCCGCCCGGAGCTGGTGGTCTGCGCGGTTCCCTTCCTGCGGGAGTCGGATCTGCGTCTCGCCGAGCTCGGGCAAGGCTGGGAGGCCCGCGAAGCCGCCCTGGTCGAGGGTCTGGTCGCCCACTACCGCGAGGCGCTCGAGCAAGCCCGCCGCCTGGCCGCCGACTTCGACGCCCCCGCGCCGCTGGCGGCCATGGGCCATTTTTTCATGGCCGGCGGGCTGACGGTCGAGGGCGACGGCGTCAGGACCGTCCACGCCGGCCCCTTGTCGGCCTTGCCGCCGGAGGTTTTTCCCGCCGGCTTCGACTACCTGGCTCTGGGGCACCTCCACTCGCCTCAGCAGGTGGGGGGCGATCCGACCAAACGTTACAGCGGCTCGCCGCTCCCCATGGGCTTCAACGAGATCAAACGGCCCAAGAGCGTGGCGCTGGTCGATCTGGCCCCCGGCCGGCCCGCCGAGGTCGAGCTGGTGGAGGCGCCGGTCTTCCAGGAGCTCCTCCGCCTGGAAGGCGATCTGCCCCATCTGCTGGCTCGGATCGCCCGGCTGCGGCTGACCGGCTCGACGGCCTGGCTGGAGCTGGTCCACTCCGGCGACGGCCTGGCCCCCGCCGACGTCAGGGGCAGGCTCGAAGACGCCTTGGCCGGCTCGCTGATGGACGCGCTCGTCATCCGGGATCTGCGGACGCGGCAGCTGACGATGGCCGCCGAAGACGCCGAAAAGGCCCTGACGGACATGTCGCCCGCCGAGGTGTTCGACCAGCTGCTGACGGACCGCAAGGTGGCGGAGGCCGACAAGGCCTGGCTCCGGGCGGCCCACGCCGAGATGCGCGCCGCGGCGCGAGAAGACGACGTCAGGGCCGAATGAGCCCAGGCGGGCATGATTGGCCCGGCCGAAATTTGGCCCTTCGCGAAATTTGGCCCGCTCGAGCCTTCGCGAAATTTGACCCGCCAGGCGCCCTTCAACGACAGGCGGCGACAGGGGACCCGGCCGCCAAGCTTTCCAAGCTTTCCAAGCCTTCCAAGCCTTGAGCCGGCGCTCCGGCGCCTCGGCCAGCCTCAGGCGCGGCCCCAGATTGCCAGCCGCCAGGGACAGATAATTGAAAATAGAAAAAATACGCCTTAAAAACCTCAATTCCCTGGCCGGCGAGTGGGAGGTGGACTTGACCCACCCCCGCTACGCCTCCGACGGCCTTTTCGCCATCACCGGACCGACCGGCTCGGGCAAGACGACCATCCTCGACGCCGTCTGCCTGGCCCTCTACGGACGCACCCCGCGGCTGCGGGAGGTGGGCAAGGGCCAAAACGAAATCATGTCGCGCCGCACGGCCGAGTGCTCCGCCGAGGTCGTCTTCGCGGTCCCCGGCGGCCGCTTTCTGTGCCAGTGGAGCCAGCATCGGGCGCGGGGCCGGCCGGACGGGGCCCTCCAGCCGCAAAAGCACGTCATCGCCAGGCACCCCGACGGGGAAATTCTGAAATCGTCCGTGTCGGCCACGCCCAAAATGGTCGAAGAGCTCGCCGGGTTGGACTTCGATCGCTTCACCCGCTCGGCCCTGCTGGCCCAGGGGGGCTTCGCGGCCTTCTTGGAGGCCGACTCGGGCGCCCGCTCGCTGATTTTGGAGCAGCTCACCGGCACCGACATTTACCAGAAAATTTCCATCAAGACGCACGAGCGGCGCAACGAGGAGCGCCGCAAGTTCGAGCTGGCCGAAGCGGCCGTGGCGGGCTTGAAGCTTTTGGCGCCCGAGCAGGAGGAGGAGCTGCGCGGCCGCCGCGACCGGCTGGGCGCCGAGGCCGCCGACCTCGACGCGGACTGGCGGCGCCGGTCGGCCGCCTTGGCCTGGCGGGAGGCCTTGAGCGCCTTGGAGCGGGAGGCGGCGGCCCTCGAAGGGCGGCGGGCCGCCTTGGCGCAAAAGACGGCCGAGTTTGGGCCCCAAGAGCAGCGGCTGGCCTGGGCCCTGCGGGCCGTGGAGCTGGCCCCCGATCAGGCGGCCGTCAAGGGCGGCCGCGAGGAGCTGGAGCGGGATCAGGCGGCCTGGCGAAAGGCCCAAGACGCCCTGCCGCAGCTGACGGCCGCGGCCGTGGAGGCCGCCCGCGGCCGACAGGCGGCCCGTCAGGCGCTGGACAACGTCCTGGCCGAGGCGGAGGCGCTCGCGCCCGCGATCCGCCAGGCCCGGGAGCTGGATCTGCGGCTGGGCGAGCTCGACCAAAACGTCCAGGCCGCGGCCGCCGAGCTGGCGCGGGCCGCCGGCGCGGCGGCCGAGACCGCCCGAAAGCTGAGGCTCGACGAGGCGGCCCTGGGCGCGGCCTCGAACGAGCTAGCCGAGCTGGACGACGTTTTGGCCCGAACCGAGGCCGACGAGGCCTTGGCCGAGCTGCTGCCGGCGCTCGCCGAGCGGGCCAAGGGCCTCGACGAGCAGGCCAAGACTTTGGACGGACGCCGCCGTGAGACGGACGCGGCGAAAAAGGCCGCCCAAGAGGCGGCCCGGGCGGCGCAAGACGCGGCCGACCGACGCCGGAAGCTCGAAGACGGCCGGGCCGCGGGCCAAGCCCGCGTCCGGGCCCAGGCCGGGCGCCTGGAGGAGCTCTTGGCCGGCGCGAGCGTCGGGGCCTTGCGGGCCGCGGCCGACGAGCGCCGGGCCGAGACCGAGGCCATGAAGACGGCCGTCGGCCAGCTCAAGGATTGGCTCGAAGCCGGCGCCGGGCTCGACGAGCAGAGCCGCAAGCAAGAGGAGCTGGCCGGCCAGGTCAAGGCCCTGGCGGCCGCCGCGGCCGCGGCCGAAGAGGCCAGGGCCGAGCTGGAGCGGCGGGCGGACGAGCTGGCCGAGGAGCTGGCCGCCAAGAAGACTTTCGAGGACCTCAGCGAGCTGCGCTCCGCCTTGAGCCCGGACCGGCCCTGCCCGCTGTGCGGCTCGACGGAGCACCCCTGGGGGCCGCGGACCGGCCCGGCCGCCGGCCAGGCGGCGGCGACGGACCAAGCCCTCAAAAAGGTCCGCGCCGACCTCAAGGCGACGGCCGAAAAGGTCTCCAGCCTGCGGATCCGGCAGGCCCGGCTGGACAAGGACGTGGAGACGGCCGAACTCGAGGCGCGACGCTGGGCCGCCAAGGCCCCGGAGGCCCAGGCCGCGCTCGCGCGGACGACGGCGCCGTGGGGCTTGGGGGAGATTGCGGCCTTGACGGCCGGGACGCTGGAGCGGCGCCGCCTGGAGGCGGCCCGCGCCTGGGAGGCTGCGCGGACCGCGATACAGGAGGCCGAGGAGTTGGAGGCGCGGCTCGCGGCCGAGCGCGCGGCGGCGGACCAGGAGGCCCGGACGGCGCAGGACCTTGAGCGGCGATGGCGTGAGGC
>JAISZC010000106.1 GCA_031269485.1 Deltaproteobacteria bacterium | reverse complement strand
CGGCCGCCTGCGCCGCGCCCACCGGCGGCGTCGTCGGCCGCCGCCTCTTCCTCAGCCTCCCCCGAAATTCCCGCGGCGCCCGCCGCGGCGGCGCCCGCAACCCGGCCGCCTGAGCCGCGCCAACCGGCGGCGCCGTCGGCCGCAGCCTCTCCCTCAGCCGCCCCCGAAATTCCTGCGACGCCCGCAACCCGGCCGCCTGAGCCGCGCCAACCGGCGGCGCCGTCGGCCACAGCCCCAGTCGCCCCCGAAATTTCCGCGGCGTCCGCCGCCGCGTCGCCCGCAACCCGGCCGCCTGCGCCGCCCCAACCGGCGTCGTCGCCCGAGACGAGCGCCGAGGACGGCCGGCCGGCCGGTCCGAAGGCGCCCGAAGCTCAGAGCGGCTCGTCTGAGCCTGCCGCGTGATTCCCGATCCGGCCCTCAACATTTGGGAGCACTCCGCCCAACTGCGGCGTCTGTGTCGACGCCGAGCCCTGGGCCTCGAGCCGGAGATGGACTGCGCGGCCCAAGGCGCCGAGCTGCTGGCCCCTCACCTCGATCGGCCGGGCTTGCGGGTGCTGGACGCCGGCTGCGGCGGCGGGCATTTTCGGCTCTCGCTGCTTCGCCGCGGCCTGGCGGTGGACTATCTGGGCCTGGACTCCAGCCCCGCCATGGTCCGCACGGCCCGCGCCGCCCTAAGGCGCCAGGGCCTGGCGCCGGCCATGATCGTCTTGGGCGATTTGCGGGATTTCCGCGATCTGACCTGCGACGCCGCGGCGGTGATCAACGTCTTGTCCTTCAACCCAGATTTCCGCCAACCGCTGGACCGCTTGGCCTGCGCCGGGACCAAAGTCCTGGTCGTGCGCGACTTCTTCGCCGCCCGCACCAAGATCCGCTACGAGATCGACGGCTACCTGGACCCCGGCTTCAATCACCTCAAGGGTTATTGGAACCAGTGGTCCAGAACCGAAGTGGCCGATTTTTTGGAGCAATTAGGCTATGAGGTCAGTTTTGTGGCTGACCGACGGACCCGCGGCCGGATAGAGCTGGTCGTGGACAAGCCGTACCGCTGGAGTTGGCTAGTGGCCGTTAAAAGACTTTGACGAAAATTCTAGTTTAAAGATTTGTCAGCTTAAAAAAGTAATTTATCCTCAAAATATTTATGTTTTGGGGCTTAAGGCTGGGCCAGCGGCCTGCGACCAGGGTTGGGCGCTTGACGTCCTCCCCTGACTGAAATCAGAGGCTCCCTTAGGTTACAGCAAAAAGAAGTCAGACGGGCGAAGCCGCCGTGAAGACCAAGGCCGCCGGGCCCGCCAGTCGTCGAAGGCCGCCGAGATTCGTCCGGCCTGGCCGCCTTCATTTTTCTCTTTTTTTTCGGCCTCCCCTTTTTGGCCGCTCTTTTTTTCTCAATTTTTTCGGCTTGTCCGCCTGGCCGTCTTGGCGGTCTTTCTCTGGCGGCGCGGCAAACCGCTCGACCAAAAGCCTCGCCCGCCGCTCCAACGTCGTCGTCGACGGCTGGTCGACGAGCAGTCCGTCGAGCGCCAACAAAAAAACCTCCGCGGCGGCCACGTCGCCCAGGATCGTCGCCGCGCATTCCAGCGCGACCTGACGATGGGCCTTGGAGATCTCCGGCTCCAGGCGCTCGCAGACGTCATAAAAATCCGCCGCCATAGGCGCCCCGACCATGTCGGTCCACGGCTCCAGCGCCAGCAGGCGACACACCTCCAACAACCGCTCGTCGGGTCGGCCGGCGGTTCTCGCCGCCGTCAGCGCGGCGGGTTGCCGGGCGGTCAGCCAGTGCGCGAAGACTGCCGCGAAAATGTCTTCTTTGTCTTTGAAATTTTTGTACAACAGCGTCCGAGAGATCTTGGAGCGCTTTGCGATGTCGTCAAGTGACGTTTTAGCAAAGCCAAAATTAAGAAAACACCAACGAGCGGATTGTAGGATATTTTCATGCCGCATTTCAGCGACTACTGTAGATATTTTAGTTGCCATAATATAATTTTAAATATTTTGATATTTTATACAGATACAGTGGTTTTTTTTTGCGAATATATCGAATGAAATTGATCTATCATTCTTAAAAATATAAAAACAATGGTTATCTATCTATCTATCTAATGAATGATATAATATTTTATTAAAAATAAAAACTATTTTATGATCGTTTAATCTAGAAATATAAATATTATTGAATTGAAAATATTAAATTTTTATTTTTTAGGTAAAAACTCAATAAAAAAGCTCAGATATGTGATAAAAAGCCAAAATACAACTTAATTGTTATAAACGCTACGTCAAAAAAAATATAACCAGTAGGCCGGCCTAAAATCAAATATTTATACAAAGTTAGCAGCCCGTCAGGGCCTGCAAGGCTCATTGAAAACAAAGAGCATATAGTAAATAGTCGCGCCGGCAAAAGGGCCTATCTACCCGGAATGACAGGATAAATCCTGTGAAATGGCCCCTCCGGGCCTGCCTTCCAAGTCCTTGCAATCACGGGGAAAGGGTCCAATCCCCGGTCGGCGATGGCCTGAACCCGGCCTCCATCCCCCGAAAACCGCACAGGTAGAAATAGGCCAGATTGACCATGCCTGCCTGTTCAATTATGCCTCATTTTTTTGAAAAGGGCCTTCACCAGAGCGGTTCCGCAATTTCCAGGCCAACGGTCTTAGTAGCAATTTTCAGGCCAGTATATCTCGATTAGAAGAAATAAATAATTTTTTTTGGGGTCAATTTTACTTTATGGGCCTCTTTATCTGGTGTGATATGGCTCTAGTAATCTGATGCCACCACTTGGGAATCCATCGCTGTCAAATTGGCCACCACTGCTCATCAGACAGCCTTAAGTGCCATATTTTGCCATCTTTTATCAACTACTGCACCGCGCCGGCGACGTTCTCGATGGGCGCATCATGATCGATGCGGTGTTGATAAAAAAGATCGAGGCAGTCGGTCCGCAGGCGTCGAAGACTCCCCTCGGCGGAGCGTTTGAGGTATTTTGAGCGGCTATTGACGCCGACGACCTTTCCGGCTTCGATCTCGAAGCCGAATTTGGTCGCGATGAAGACTTGGTCGCGAAACGGCTGCAAGGCCTCGCCGCTCTGCTCCTCGCCGAGAAAAGGGCCGTGGAGCTGGGCGGCGTCGAAAAAAAGTCACGCCGCGCTCGCAAGCCGCCTGGAGAAGCTTGACCGCCTCGCGCCGCTCGGTCGGCGGACGATAAGCTCCCGCGAGATTCATGCCGCCCAGGCCGAGAGCCGAAACCTCCAACGGGCCCAGTCGCCGGCTGGCGGGCGGACGCGGCGCCCCAAGCCGAGGCCCGGCGCTTGAACGCCGAGCTCCGGAGGGCGGCGCTTTGGGGGCTGCCCTCCGGGAGTTGCTTGTTTCGAAAACCAGCCGGCTCGAAGCCTGGCGCGAGACAACTGGGCCAAATCTCAGAAAAAATTGCAACATGTGGAAAGTGCTGGTAAAAAATTATTAAATATTTCGCGATGTTGGCTTGGAGCAACTGACGGCGTCCCGCCCTTCAGGCGCGGCGCCGTTACTCAGGCGGCGGTTGGGGACGCGGCGGAAACCTCCGGTCCGCCAGAGGCGGCCGGACTCGGCGGCGGCCTTGTTTGAACATTATGACAAAAAAAAGATTTTTTGTCAATATCGCTTTCTGCTCCAGGCGCCTTCGTCCCCCTCGGCGAGCCGAGGCGTTAGGGCGGAGGGCGGCGACGCCAGGCCGAAAACGTCGCCGAGCGTCGGGAAGGCCCGAGCGTCCCGGCGGCCCGTCTTCGGCCCGGACGCGAGCCTCGAGGCCTCGGCCGGTTCGGCCTGGGCGTCGGGAAGCCCAGACCCGCCCTTGGATATTGATATGGTCGACGCCCCACGTGACGACCGACGCCGACAGTCGGCGAAGATTGCTTGGGGATTTGGAGGCGCCGGTCGGCGGAGGGCCTGAGGGCCCGGCCTGGCCGGAGGCGCGGCCGGCCGCCCCCCGCCTTGAAAGCGAAGACGAGACATGATATGATTTCGCCAGTTTTAGGTGCAAAAAGTCTAACCTTTCGTTGGGCTGGGCGCCGCTGCTTTTGTCGTCGCGCCGCCGTCCACGGCCGTCCGGCGGCCTCCAGGCCTTAACCGTCAGGTCGAACGCGGCGCTCCCTGGCCTTCAGCCACGCGCTTCGGGAGCGCGGCCGCCTCCCCGCCGCGGCTTAAAGCTCCGCCGCCCAATCCGCTCAGGTTTTCGCCGGAAAAGTTTTTTCGCCGCGACGACGCCTCGCACGGCGGCGGCCCCCATAGGTTTTTTGATGAAGACATTCGCTTCAGCCTCATGCGTTGCCGTCACGATCTTGGCCGCCGCCCTGCTGGGCTTCGGCTGCACGACCGGTCCCATGGAGCCCGGCCGCCTGGCCGCGACCAAAGACCGCGCCGTCTGGCTGGAGCTGGTCTCCAGCGTCAAGGTCGCCGACAAGATTTTTTACGTCTCCGACAGCGGCGACGTCTCGCCGGTCTTCGTCAGCGCCTTGCCGCTGTCCGGCGAGCTTCGGGCCGCGGCCGACCGCCGTTGGGCCGAGGACCAGCGCTTTCAGGAGCAAATGGCCCGCTGGACGGGGCGCGGGCGCTCGACGGTCCTGGTCGGCCTGTACGCCCGCGGGCTCAACAAGGACGAGCTGATCAAAAGCTCCCGCTTCAAGCTGACCTTGCGGCGAGGCGCTCAAACGGCGGCGCCCGAACAGCTCGAACTGGTCGACCGCGCCTGGGTCGACGACTACTTTCCAGGCTTCAATCATTGGGAAAAAGTCCTGGCCGCGAGCTTCAAAGGCGAGCTGGGGCCCCAGGACGCTTTGACGGTCGAGTGGCCCTCCGGCCGTCGCGAACTGGCTCTTTTCGCCCCTAGCGGCCCCGGAGCCGGCCTTTGACCAGCCTTCAAACCCCCTCGCGTCGGCCGCGTCTCAACGGATCACGGACTCTGGCCTGGGCTCTGGCCTTGCTTTTAACGGCCGCTTGGCCTCTGTCCGCTCAGCAGTCCGATTCCAGTCTGCCGGAGGCCGTCCTCTGGCCCGGCGTCAAGCCTGGGCTCATTTTGGTCGTCGACAAAGCCAATCAGGAATTGTTGATCTACCGCCATGACGGCCGCGGCGGGGTGCGCCTTGAAAAAATCGTGCCTTGCTCCACGGGCATGGTGCAGGGCGACAAGCTGGTCCGCGGGGACAAAAAAACCCCGGAGGGCTATTACATTTTTCGTCAAAAACTTTTGCCGGACGAGCTGCCGGACATTTACGGCGTTTTGGCTTATCCCATGGATTACCCCAATTTTTGGGACGTCCGGCTGGGTCGCGGCGGCGACGGCATTTGGACCCATGGAGTCAACAAGCCTTTGACGGACTACGACTCGAACGGCTGCATCGAGCTGCGCAACCACGACATCGCGGCGCTTGAGGATCAGATAAAGCTTTACGACACGCCGGTGCTGGTTTACGAGAATTTGGTCTTCCGGTCGAGCGAGGAGCTCAAAAAGGAGGGCAACGAGCTGATCGCCTTCGTCGAAAGCTGGCGCAAGGCTTGGTCCGACAAAGATTTGGAAAGCTACGAGGCCAAGTACGCCGAGGAATTTTACAATTCCGACGGCCGCACCCGCTCGGGCTGGATGGAAAACAAGCGTAGATTGGCCGCCAATTACCGTCGGATCGACGTCCAGCTGGAGGACGTGCGGATTTATCGGCATCGCGACGTCGTGGCCGTCTCCTTCGTCCAAAAGTACCGCGGCGACGATCGTTTCACCACCGACGGGCTCAAGAGGCTTTACGCGAAAAAAATCGACGGCCGCTGGCTCATCGTCGGCGAGGAGTTCGATCGGCTGCCGGGGCCCCAGCCGGAAAAATGGCTCACGGCCGAGCAAAAGCGCCTGGCCTTGACCACGCCGCCGTTGACGGCGGCGCAGGTGGCCGAGCCCGTGGCCGTGGCCTCGGCCGGGGTCATCATGCCCCAAAACCCGTCGCTCGCGGCGGAAGTCGCCGTCCGGCCCGTGAGAACGAACCTGGCGGACGACGACCAGGCCGCGGCCGACGAAACGGCCCGCGCGACCATTGAAAGCCTCTCGGCTGGCGCTCGCTCCGCCGCGCCGCCGCCGGCCGGCGTCGAGTCCGAGCCGCCCGCCGCAACCTCGGCGGCTGAACTGGCCTCGGCCGGGCCGGCCGTTGACGCCGAAACACCGGCGGCCGAGTCGACTTCGGCCGGACTGGCCGTTGAAGCCAAAACCCCGGCGGCCGAGTCGGCTTCGCCGGCCGCCGCTTCCGCCGAGACGGCGCCCGAGACCGTCGAGACCGCCGCAGCCGGCGCCAGCTCGTCGGCCGACGTCGGCGAAACCCCGGCGCCCGAAGCCCTGGCCGAAGACCTCGGCGAGGAAGGCGCTCGCCGTCTGCTGGCGGGCTGGCTGGCCGCCTGGTCGAACCGCGACGAGGAAAGCTATTTCGCCTATTACGCCCCCGGCTTCCGTTTCGCGGACAAGGATATGGGGCTCAAGGCCTTCAAAAGCTACCGCGGCCGGTTGATGAGGCAAGCGTCGAGCATTCAGGTCTCCGCCGACGAGGTCGACATCGAGGTCGATGGCCTGCAGGCCAAGGTCGTCTTCGTGCAGAGCTACCGCAGCGACCGCGTAAGCGACAGAGGCCGCAAGACTTTGGCTCTGAAAGCTGTCGACGGCGCTTGGCGGATCACTTCGGAAATCTTCGCGGACCTGCCCTGAACTGGAGGCGCTGTTGGATTCCCCCTCCAATCTCAAAGCCCCAAACCGACGAGACGGCTCCAACAGGCTGCACATCATGATTTTGGCCGCCGACGGGCAGACGCGTCGGCTCAGCCTGTCGGTCGGCTTTTTTTGGATCGTGGGCGTCGCTCTGATCGTGGCGCTGGCCTGCCTGGCCGCGGCGGCGCATTTTTGGTCCGTCTTGGCCGTGGACGTCGAACGGCTCGAGACTCGTCTGGCCTACGCCGAACGGTCCGCGGAGATGGCCGACTACGCCCGCGCCGTGTCCTTGGCCCCGGAAGAGGCCCGGATCATTTTGGAGCAGCTCGATTTGGCCGTGATGACGGCCGACGGTTACGGCGACGAGGATTTGGACTTGGTGGGGGTGCCTGACCCGGAGGAGGCGCGCTCCGAGGCGGCCGCCGAGGGCGCCGCCCCGGCGACCGGCGACGAAGCCGCCCGGAGCGGAGCGCTGACGCCTCATGACGAGGTCTGGGCCGCTTGGCACGGCCGATTGCCCGCCGTGCCAGGGGCTCAGCCTGTGGACGTCGACGAGTTTAAAATTTCCGTCGGCGGACAGTTTTCCTTCATCCTGCGCCAGAACGGTCAACCCGGCCAGCGCGTCAGGGGGCGCTCGGTCACCGTCTGCGCCGTGGCCGCGGAGGACGGGACCGTGACCCTCGCCGCCTCGCCGGAGTTTGACTTGACCAAACCCGAGCAGGGCTGGGAGCGGGGCATGAGGTACAACATCATCGCCTCCAAGGTGGTGCGGGGCCGGGTGACGGTGCCCAAAGGCGGCCAGGTGCTCAGCGCCGAGGTTTTGGCCTGGGACGAGGACGATCGGAGCTTGGTTTTCCGCAAAAAGATCAAAATTGAAGGCCGTTGACAGTTCCTGACGGCAATTAAAGAATTTCCGCCAACTAATGCAATAGGCCAAATTTTTTGGTGAAAGCAAATGTTAGCCAAAATTATAGGCGCGGCGGCTGCCCCCGCCAAGATCAGACTCGGCCGCCGGTTTTCAGGCCCGCCGAGGCTCTGGGACGCGGTTTGACCTGCGCAGTTCCAGAAGGTCCCCAGCCTGACCGCCGCTTCGAGCGGAGGGCGCCGGCGGGCCAGCCTGACGAGCCGTCCGCGAGAAAAATGGCGGGGCGCC
>JAISZC010000223.1 GCA_031269485.1 Deltaproteobacteria bacterium | reverse complement strand
GGTGGGCATGTCTTGCATGATTATTTCCTCAATACCAGTTTATGTATAAAATAAAAAAATGCTTGATTGAAATATAATGACCATTTTATAATCTAATATCAGAGAAATATAAATTAAATTGTTAAATACAGCATTAAGTAAACTTAAAACGTTTAATAATCTATTAAATATTTATAACTACGACCATATGAAGCTGGTAACTTTATTTAACCCGATTTAGAGTGGTTAAATATTTTTTTATAAATTTATATCAATGATTCATAATTAAATGAGCGAATCCGAAAATACTAAAATAATTTTATATTTAAATATTAAGGCCTGGTTTAGGCCAGTTTCTCCAGCGCAAGCTCGAAGCGGGCAATGGGCGCCCGTGCCGCTCAGCCTGCAAGCATGTTGCGGCCAGCGGGCCAAGAAAAACCGGCTTTCGCAGATTTTGTCGCCAGGCCTGCGATTTTGAGGAAAACGCCTCTGTGGTCGGGGCCCTGAACGTTCCAGCGGCCGGGCCGTTGGCCTGCGGAGGATTGAACGCCCAGGGCCCGCCGAGGAAGCCGCAACCCGCCGCAGAGGCCGGAGAGGGCCTTCGCGCCGCAGCCTCCGTAGGAATCTTTTTAGTCAGAGAGGATGTCAAGCAAATTTCGCAGCTCTTTCGACGGCTCAAGGCTTGACTTCGGGGCCGTAGCCTGGCTCGAAAGAGGGGCGCGCCGCTCGGCCGTCCGGAAAGGGTTGAAAATGAATGATCTTCTTTCGTTTCTGGGCATGCTGATCATGGGCGCCAGGCTAAGGTGGACTGATCTGTAAAATTGTTTTATTCCTTTGATTTTGGCGCTTCTTTTTAAGGTTAAAGATAAAAAAAAGATTAGGCGCGTAAAAAAATCAAGGCCGGTCTGACGTCAGCGAAATTTAACCGGGAGGCGCCGTTTGACAAGCCCGGCGAGCCGCCTAAAGGCGATTCGAAGCTGGCCTGCCGTCCGAGTTCACAGCCACGGCAAGACTTCCGGGGCCAAATAGGTCAAAATCAGGTCGGCGCCGGCCCGCTTGATCCCCACCAGCGACTCCAGCGCCGCGCTTCGAAAATCCAAAGCGCCGGCCGCGGCCGCATGCTTGAGCATGGCGAACTCCCCGCTGACCTGGTAGGCGGCCAAGGGCCGGCCGGTGAATTCGCGGACTTCCCGCAAGACGTCCAGATACGGCCCGGCGGGCTTGACCATGACCACGTCGGCCCCTTCGGCCAAGTCCAGGGCCGTCTCGTGGAGCGCCTCCCGACGGTTGGCCGGATCCATCTGATAGCCGCGGCGGTCGCCGAAGGCCGGCGCCGAGCCAGCCGCCTCCCGGAAGGGGCCATAGAAGGCGCTGGCGTACTTGGCGCTGTAAGCCATGATGGGCGCGCGTTCCAGTCCCGCTTCGTCCAAGGCGGCCCGCAGAGCCCGGACCCGCCCGTCCATCATGTCCGAAGGCGCGACCATGTCGGCGCCGGCCCGGGCGAAGCACGTCGCCTGGGCGGCCAGAACCGGGAGGGAGGGGTCGTTTTCGATCGTCCGGCCCGAGACCACGCCGCAATGGCCGTGGCTGGCGTATTCGCACAGGCAGACGTCGGCGACCACCGCCAGGTCGGGAACCCGCTCCTTGATGGCCTTGACGGCCAAGGGCACCGGTCCGTCGGGGTCGGCCCCGGAGCTGCCGACGGGGTCCTTGCGGTCGGGCACGCCGAAGAGCATCAGGGCCCGGCCGCCGTTTTTTCGAAAAATGTCGGCCAGCTCGGCGGCCTTGTCGGGCGAGAGACGGTGCTGCCCCGGCAAGGCCGTGATGGGCTCGCGCCGGCCCTGGCCGGGGGTCACGAAGATGGGATAAATGAGATCAGCGGGGGACAGGCGGGTTTCCCGCACCAGCTCCCGCAAAAGAGGGTTGTCGCGCAGACGGCGGGGACGATCGGTCGGCCAAGCCATGGACGGTCACCGAAAGGGCGCCGGCGGGCGGCGCAGGATGGGGCCGGGCCGGCCAGCCGGCGGGCTCAGCTGTGGAGAACTTTTTTGACCTTCTTGGTGAATTTTTTGGTCCAGCCTTTGATAGCCGAGTCTTGGCTCTTTTCTTCCTCGATCTTGGCGAACTCCTCCAAAAGCTCCTTTTGACGGTCGGTCAGATCCTTGGGCGTGGCCACTGAGAGCGCCACGATGAGCTCGCCGCGGGCGCCGCCGGAGCCGGGGATGGGGAAGCCCAGCTCCGGAATGCGGATGAGCTTGCCGTTTTGGGCCCCGGCCGGCACCTTGATGACGCGCGTCTCGTCGGTGACCGTGGGGATCTCCAGCTCGCCGCCCAAGGCGGCCAAGATCATGCTGATCCGGCGGTCCAGAAGGACGTTGAAGCGCTCGCGTCCAAAAACCTCGTGATGGCGCACGGCGATCTCCACGTACAAGTCGCCTGGCTCGCCGCCCTGCTGGCCGGCTTCGCCCTCGCCTCTGATGCGCAGCCGCGTGCCGGTGTCGACTCCGGCCGGCACCTGCACGGTGAGCTCCTTTTGGCGCTTGAGGCGGCCTTGCCCGCGGCACTCCGGGCAAGGATCGGCCGCGTACTGGCCCGTGCCCTGACATTTGGAGCAGGCGGTGGCCATGCGGATGAAGCCCAAGCTTTGAAAGACTTGACCTTCGCCATGGCAGGCGGGGCAAGTCTGGCGGGCGCGCGATTTCGAGCCGGTGCCGGCGCAGCTCTGGCAGGTCTCGATTCTGGGGATCTTGACCCTGGTCTCGGCGCCGGTGTAGGCCTGGACGTAGTCGATGGTCACCTCGAGCCCCAGATCTCGGCCGGGCCGAGGGCCTTGCCGGCCGCCTCCGCCGCCGCCGAAGATGTCCCCGAAAATGTCCCCGAAGGCGGAAAAAATGTCCCCGAAGCCCTGAAAGCCTCTGAAGCCGCTGCGGTTGAGGCCTTCGAAGCCGAACTGATCGTAGAGGCGGCGTTTTTCGGGGTCGCTGAGCACGTCGTAGGCCTCGGAGGCCTCCTTGAAGCGCTCCTCGGCCGAAGGATCGTCGGGGTTGCGGTCGGGATGATACTTCAGGGCCAAGGCCCGATAAGCCTTCTTGACGGCGTCGGCGTCGGCGTTGCGGCCAACGCCGAGCGCTTCGTAATAATCGACCTTGCTCATGATGAAAAGCTCTGCAGGCTGTAGACGGCGGCCGCGTGAAGCCGCCGGCTCATGGGTTTTGGCCGGCCGAGCCGTCCAGGGCGGCTAAGGCGGCGGCGGCCTTGGCTTCGTAAGCTGAAAAACCGGACTCGCGGGCCTGGCCGGCCAGCCGGCTCAGCTCGCCGCGGTCAGGCTTGCGCTCCAGCAGGCGGCAAACCTGAGCGTGGAGAAAAAAGTCGCCCTCTTCCACGGCCTGAATCCTCAGCCTCTCCAGGGCCGGACGGTCGGCGGCCCGATGGAAGAAGTTGGCGGCCTCCACCAGGTGGCCGGCGTCGGCCAGCTCGCGGCCGGCCTGGGCCAGGGCTTCAGGAGTCGCCTTGGGGCTTTCCGCCAAGGCCCGGCGGTCCTTCCATTTAAGCGCTGAAATGGGCACGAGCTTCTCCAAAAAAAAACGGCGGGCGTCAAATGCTTGGAGGTTGAGCCGCCAGGCGGCTCGGAAAAAGGCGACGCGCGGAACGGCCGACGCCTCGCCGAAGGCGGAGAAAAACCGACGAAAGCCGTTTCTGGCGCCGCGGCGCTCTTGAGGCCGCCGGAGGCGCGAAACGGGTCAAGACGGCAAAGCCGACGAACTTAAGGTAATCATTGCGGCGGAATTGTCAAGGATTCCCGGCTGAAAAATGCGACGTTTTCCGGCGCCCTCTCGGCGCCGACGAGCTCGAGGCGGCTCGAGGCGGTTTGAGGCGGCTCAAGGCGGCTCAAGGCGGTTTGGGCGAGCCGACTCGCGCGGCCCGAGTCCGAGCGACGAAACTCCGCCGGACGTCGCTCGACTTTTTCCCGCCACGGCCCATGGAGGCTCGCGAAAGCCGCCCCGCGCCCGCAAGGCGCAACGTCTTGCGACGCCCCAGCCGGCGCCCCGCGTCCTCGTTGCCTCCGGCGGCCGGCCGACGTATAATCAGGACCTGCGCCCGCCGCCGCGCCGGATTTCGGACCGGCCTTCCCCGCCCGCCACGGCGGCGCCCCGCGTTCTTTTGGCGCCCCCTGCGCGCCCAGGAAGGACCATGGCCTCCACGCCCGACGACCGCCCCCCGACCCCCGAGCGCAAACGCCGCCGCAACAGCTACGATCTGCGGCTGCTGGTGCTGGCGGTGCTTTTTCTGATTTTGCTGACCGTCGTCCAGCGCGAGGTGCTCGACCTCGGTCCGGGCCTGTCGAGCAATCAAGGCGTCATCACCCTGGTGAGCATCAACGTTTCGGTCTTAATTTTAGGCGTGCTGCTTTTTTTGATTTTAAGAGGCCTTTACCGCATCTTCTTCGAGCGCATGCACTACGGAAACCTCCAAACGAAGATGGTGGTGTCCTTCGTCGGGTTGTCGCTGCTGCCGACCATTTTGATCTTCAATATCTCCTACCGGCTCATCGGCCAAGATCAGGCCACCTGGTTCAGCTCCAGAGTCAGCGAAACCCTCGACGACGCCCTGTCGCTCGCCGAGTCGGCGCTGGAGCTCGACCGGCGGCTGGCGCGGGCCTCCCTCAACGAGCTGGCCAAGCAGCTGGCCGGCGTGGCGGCGCGGCGGGCCGCCGAGGCCGCGGCCGAGACGGTTCGGCCCGGAGCTGAGCCGGCGGTCGCGCCGCCGGACCTGCCGGAGCTCCTCGAACACGGCCGCAGCTCGCTCAAGCTGGCTTCCGTCGAATTGTACGACCGCCGAGGCCTTCGGCTGGCCGCGGCCGGGGCCCCCCCGCCCATCGAGCCCGAGTGGTTCGCTCTGACCGACTTCGGGCCGGAGGCCGATCGGCCCCAGACCCACAAGCTCGACGGCGGCCTGGAACGCGAGGCCCGGCCGGCCCTGGGGCCCGACGGCGCGGCGGGCTTTCTGGCCGTGGGGAGCTCGCTGCGCGGTCCCATCCTGGTCCAGGTGGCCGAGGTCAGCCAGGGCCTGGCCCGCCGCCAGGCGGCCTTGGGCATCGCCAGGCCCTTTCGGGTCGCCCGCCTGACTTCGCTGTCGGGCGTGACGTTGCTGGCCATCTTTCTGTCAATTTGGATCGGCTCGCATCTGGCCGGTTCGCTGGCCGCCCCGGTGACCGAGCTGGTCGAGGGGACCAAGCGCGTCGCCAAGGGCGACTTGGACTTCATTTTGACTCCCCTCCATCAAAGCGGCGAAATGGCCCAGCTGGTGGCCGCCTTCAACCAAATGACCGCCGAGCTCAAAGGCAGCTACTCCGAGCTTGATCGCCGCCGGCGGTTCGTCGAGACCGTCCTGCGGCAAGTCTCGACCGGGGTGCTGATCCTCGATCTCGACCGCCGCCCGGTCGATCTCAATCAAGCCGCCCGAGCCATGCTCGGCCTCGACGGCTACGAGCCCGGCCAGGGCCCGCCGCCGCCGGCCGTCCAAAAGCTCCTCGTCCAGCCCAGTCCGGCCGGACCGCCGCGCAGCCGCGTCTTTTTGGAGCTCGAGGGCCGCAACCTCAGCCTCACCGTCAGCCAGGCCCCGCTGCGCGACGAGGAGAGCCGCGTCCAGGGCTGGATCATCGCCTTCGACGACCTCAGCGAGCTGGAGAAAGCCCAGCGCCAGGCCGCCTGGCGGGAGGTGGCCAGACGCATCGCCCACGAGGTCAAAAACCCTCTGACGCCCATCTCGTTGTCGGCCCAGCGGCTCAAGCGGCGCTTCAGCGAGCGGTTGAGCCGCTACGAGGATGGCCCGGTCTTCGACGAGTGCGCCGACGTCATCGTCCGCCAAGTCGAGAGCATGAAAAACTTGGTCGACGAATTCTCCCAATTCGCCCGGCTGCCGGCCGTCGCGCCCCGGCCGGCCGATTTGGTCAAAACGGTCGAGGAGAGCCTGGCCCTCATCCGCGCCGCCCACCCCGCCGCGACCTTCAGCCTGACGGTCAAGCGGGCCCCGGAGCTTTTTCTCTTCGACCCCGAACAGATCGGCCGGGCCGTGACCAATCTGCTGATCAACGCCGCCAAGGCCGTCGGCGACGGCGGCCGGGTGGAGCTGACGGTGGATCTCGACGAGCTCACCGGGGCCAGCCTGACGGTGGCCGACGACGGACCGGGCCTGCCGGCCGAAGTCCGGGAGCGCGTCTTCGAGCCTTACGTGTCCGGCAGCTCAGGCGGCCAAGGTCTGGGGCTGTCGATCGTCAACGCCATCGTTCGCGATCACGGAGGCTTCATCCGGGTCGCCGACAACCGCCCCCACGGCACCGTGTTCGCGGTTACTCTGCCTTGCAGGAGAAGCTGACCTCCGGCGGCCAGACCGCCCGGACCGCGCAGCGCCACGCCATGCCCCGACCGAATTCCGCGGCGGCCGCCCCCTCTCGCCGGGCGGCCGCCGACCGGCCCTTGAGGGCCGCCGTGCTGACCACCGGCAGCGAGCTGATGCTGGGGGCCATGACCGACACCAACAGCGCCTGGCTCTCGGCCCGGCTGGCCGCCAAAGGCGTCGAGACGGTCGTCCACCAGTCCGCGGGCGACGATCTCGAGCTCCTCGTGGAGCTGTTCGCCGACGGCCTGCGACGCTGCGAGGTCGTCGTCGCCACCGGCGGGCTGGGCCCGACCGAAGACGATTTGACCCGCCTGGCCGCGGCCCGGGCCTTCGGCCGCAAGCTGCGCTTCCGCCCCGAGCTGGCCGCCGAGACGGCCGCCTACATGAGCCGGCGGGGCTTCGCCGTCACGGCCAACAACTTCCGGCAGGCCTGGACGCCCGACGGGGCTCTGGCGGCCCCCAACCCCTGGGGCACCGCCCCGGTCTTCTGCCTGGAAGCCCCTGACCGGCTGATGTTCTTTCTGCCGGGCGTCCCCCAGGAGATGAAAAACCTTACCCGCAGCTGGGTCGAGCCCAAGCTCGAGGCAAAGTTCGGCCAACGCCTCGGCGTCGTCAAAACCTTCGTCTTGCGGGCCGTCGGCCTGGGCGAGAGCGCGGTCGACGCTCTTTTGTCGGACCTGTTGACCGCCTCGGAAAACCCCCGCCTGGGGCTGCTGGCCGGCAGCTTCGAAACGAAGGTGACGGCCGTCGTCCGCGCCCGCTCCGACGAAGAGGCCCGGCGGCTGGCCGAGCCGCTCTTGGCCGAGATGGAGCGCCGCTTGGGCCCCAACTGCCTCGGCCGCCGCGGCCAAACGATCTTCGAGGCCGTCGGCGAGCTGCTGGCCGCCCGCGGCCTGCGGCTCGCCCTGGCCGACTCGCTCACCGAAGGCCGCGCCGCCGCGCTCTTCAGCCAGGCGACGCCGCCGGCTCAGCTGGCCGGCGCAATTTCCGCGCCCCCCGAGCGCGGCGGGGCGATTGAGCGCTTGGCCGCCGAGGAGCTGGGCGCCGACCTCGTCGGAATTCTGTCGCTGCGGCCGGCCGAAGGCCCGGCCGAGGGACCGACGGCGTCCGCCGTCATCTTGGCCGCTCCCGGCTTGAGCTCGACGAAAGCCCCGGGCCCCGGCGGGCTGGTCGAAGTTGTCCGGCAGGAACGCCGGCTGCTCGGCGCCAA
>JAISZC010000200.1 GCA_031269485.1 Deltaproteobacteria bacterium | reverse complement strand
AAGAACCTCCGAGGGCTTCAACGCCAAGGCCCTCTGCGTCAATCCGTCTCAAGCCCCCGCCGAGCTGCGGGTGCGACGGGCCGGCGACGACGCGGTCGAGGTTTGGGTCGTCGGGTTCGACGGCCGCCTGAGCGTGCCGCTGGGCCGCTCAGGAGAGCGCTCCTGAGAGCGCTCCTGAGATTGAGGCCGCCGGCCGCCCCGACCGCTTGGGGACCGCCGCCGAGTCGCCCCCTTGGGGGCCCAGTCCGCCCATCTCCGCCAACGCCTGTCTGAGCCGCGAAGCCTTCAGCGTCGCCGGCGCCGCGGCGCGGGCGGCCACGTTCCTGCGTCGGATCGTCATGCGCCGGCGCGGGCGGCCACGTTCCTGCGTCGGATCGTCATGCGCCGGCGCGGGCGGCCACGTTCCTGCGCCGGATCGTCATGCGCCCTGAGCCGGGCGGGCCGGAGAAAGCCCTGTCCGCCGCCGCCTGCCCCGGGCCGACCTGTCCGCTGACGGTGGAAATCAACGAAGACCGCTTCACCTTGGACAATCTGGAGATCGAGGCGGCCGACTTCGCCGAGCGTCGCCTGGAGGCCGCCAGTCCGGAGGTTGGCCGGCCCGAGCCGCGTATCTTGCTCAAAATTGGGGACCGGACGGTGGCCGCGGCCGTCGTCAGCCTGGGCCGACTCGCCCGTCAGCCCGGGACGGTCTCTGAGCGTCGCGGACCGCCACGACAGCGGCCAAGGGGTCTCGGTGGCAGTCAACGGCGACCGTCAGCGGCGGCTCGATGACTCCTTGCAAGGCCGGCGGCGAAGCCGAGGGCGCTCGTCACGGCCCTTTATCGCGGGCTGATGTGAAGCAAGACCGCCTCCGCCCTCTGAAGCCGCCATTTGCCGCGGCCGGTAGCCTCTCGCCTGCGGTCGACGACGCCCTTGCGGCCTCCTCGCCAGCGCCAAATTGAAGGCTGGGAATCCCGAGGCCCCCAGACGATCCGTGAGCTCGAGCCGCGAGCTCGAGCCATGAGCTCATGGTCTTCAGCCCTGGAATTTTGGGAGGCGCCCGAAAAATTCTGACGACAGCGGCAAGCCTCCGTCGGCCAGCCCAAAGGAAAAAGTCCAAAAGTCCAGGGCCGGAAAATCGACCGGAAAAAAGGCGGGCAGGTCAGCCACGTTCGCCCCCAGTTGGAAAACCTTGACGTCGTCAGGCCATTGCAGGCCGCCAGGGCTTCATGGCCCGCAGGGGAGGAGGGTGGTCGGCCTGGAGCGCCGTCAGATCATTGACGTTACGCAAGACCGTCGCCGAGCGCCAGGCCGAAGTCCAGGAGCGCGGCGACAAGGTCACGGCCGAATTTCCTGAGGGAGTTGAAAGCCTCTTCCAGCTTGAAGCTGGCCGGGAGGCCATGGCGCTGAACGTCGCCGGCCTGAAAGCCGGCCTGAAAGCTGGTCTGAAAGCTGGTCTGGAGCCGTCCCGGGCGGAGGCGTCGGCGCGGAAGCCGCGGGCCGCCGCCGGCGAAGACGAAGCGGACCCCGCCGCCGGCGTTGATCAAACGTGTCTAGCCTTTTTCCGCCCTCGGGTCCTCGCTCCCGGCCGTCAGGGCAGCCCGGCCGCCTGGAGCTTGGCCGAGGCCCAGACGGCCAGCTTTTCGCGGCCGATCTTGGCGTTGTGGCGCACGTCCGTGGGAAAGCTCCGGCGCTTGAGAAACAGGGCGATGTGGCGAGTCCGGGGGTTGGTGCGCCCCAAAGCCTTGAGCTCCTCGACCAGGGCCGCCCAGGCCGAACGCGACAGCCGCTTGACGGGCTCGACGATCATCACCGGCTGTTGGGCGCCTTTGGGGCCGACGCCCACCAGGGCGCTGCGCCGGACCAGAGGATGGTTGTTGAACAACGACTCGCACGAGACCGTGAAAAGCGTGCCTTGGGCCGTCGTCACCCGTTGGCTTTTGCGGCCGCAAAACCAGGCCCGGCCCTGGGCGTCGAGCCAGCCCACGTCGCCCATGCGCCGCCAAGGGGCCGCGTCGGGCCCCACGGTCATGGTCAGCTCGGTCTGCTGGGGCTTGTCGAAATATTCCCGGGCCACCACCGGCCCGCAGGCTGTCAGCTCGCCCAGCTCGCCCGCGGGGAGGATCTGCTTGGGGCCGAAGCTTTTGAGGGGCTCGTCGGTGAGGCCGACGACGGTCAGCTGGTGCCCCGGCAAGGGGCGGCCGACGCACATGCCGAAGCCCTGCTCGGTCATGCCTCTGACTTCGGCGATCTCCTTGGCGTCGATGCACGTCAGCGGCATGGCCTCCGTGGCCCCGTAGGGAGTCAGCAGCCGGCCCTCGGGCGAGAGGGTCTCGGCGACGGCCGCGGCGAGCTGGGGCTGGATCGGGGCCCCGGCCGAGATGACCTGCCTTAGGCCCCCGAAGGTCAGGCGGTGCTCCTTGGCGTGGGCGGCCAGGCGGGCCAGCAGGGTCGGCGAGGCGAAGAGGCTGGTGGCCTTTTCCTCGTCGATGGCCGCGGCCAGCCGCCGCGGGTCGGCCTGGCCGGGCTTGACGGGGTTCATGTCGGGGATGATCGCGGTGCGTCCCAAGGCCGCCGAAAAGAGCGCGAACAGAGGGAAGGTGGCCATGTCCACCCCGCCCTCGGCCAGTCCCAGGCTGTCGCGCAGCAGCTCGATCTGCGCCCGAAACATGCCGTGGGTGTAGACGGCCCCCTTGGCCGGGCCGGTGGCCCCGGAGGTGAAGAGCACGGCGGCCGGGTCGTTGGCCTGGACGGCGGCCAGGGGCCGCGGCGGGCTAGGGGACGTCAGCATGGCCGCCAGGTTTTGACCGCCCCAGCCGAGCCGCCGGCCCAGGGTCACCCGGTGCTTGAGGGTTCTGAAAAAGCGGGGCAGGCACAGGCTGGTCAGGTGGGCCAGCCGGACGCCCGCCAGCCCTTTGGGCCGGCCTTCGGAGAGGCACAGCAGCATGCGCTTGAGGCCCATGCCCGGATCGACCATGACCGGGACCAGTCCGGCCTTGAAAAGCCCGAAGACGACCACGAAGAAGTCCAGGCCCGGCGGGACCATGACCATCACCCGATCGCCGGGTTCCAGGCAGCTGTCGGCCAGAGCCGAGCTGAAGCGGCCGGAGTCCTCCTCGAGCTGGGCGAAGGTCAGGCTCGCGCGGCCCAGGCAGTCGGGTCCGCGCCTGGAGACCACGGCCCGGCGGTCGGGATGCCGGCCGGCGGCCTCGGCGAGCAGCGAGGCGATGTTGAAGGGCGCGTCGGTCATGGGTAGAGTTGGCTCCTCAAGGGGCGGCCCCGGCGGGGCGCCGCGGTCTTTCAAGGCCGGTCCGGAGAGGCGAGAAATTCCGAGACGGCCGCCAGGACGCGCGCCGGCTCGTCCTCCAAAAGCCAGTGCCCGGCCCGGGGCAGCGCCAACGTTCGGGCCGCCGGCCGGCGCCGGCGGAAGTCGTCCAAGAAGGCCAGGGAAAAGACGAAGTCCCGCAAGCCCCACGCCAGCAGGACCGGCTTGTCGGCCAGCCGGTCGAAGTTCCGGTCGGCGGCCTCCAGGGCGGGCCGGCTGGGGTGGTCGGGCCGCAAGGGGATGTCGCCCACGAAGCGGCCGATGGCCTCCCGCCACGCCGCCAGGCGGCAGGGGGCCGCGAAGCCGTCGGCCGCCGCCGGGCTCAGAGGCCGGACGGAGCCGCAACGCAGAAGCCCTCGATGAAAGAGGCCCAGCTTGACGGCCAGCAGGCGGCGCAGCGGCGAGGGGCCGGCGAAGAGCCGCAGGCGCGCCGGCGGCCGGTAGTCCGCCGGCGCCCGCAGGCCGGTGTTCATGATCGTCAGCGAGGCCGTCAGCTCCGGATGGAGGCCGGCCCAGCTCAGGCCGATGGGGCCGCCCCAGTCGTGGACGACGAGGTGGACCGGCTCTTCGAGGCGCAGCGACTCCAGCCAGGCCGAAAAGTCGGCCAGGCGGTCGGTCAGCCGGAAGCCGTAGCCCGGCCCCGGCCGGCTCGACAGGCCCAGGCCCAGATGGTCCGGGGCCAGGCGCCGAAAGCCGTGGAGGCCGCCGATCAGCCGCCGCCACATGAACGACCAGCTGGGGTTGCCGTGGACCATCACCACGGGCGGACCGTGGCCCTCGTCGAAATAATGGGTCAGCCGCCCGCCGGGCTGCTCGAACCAGCGCGATTTGAAGGGACACTCCTCGCGCCACAGGCCCTGGCGGACGTTGGGCAGACGCGCGGACCGGAGGCCCGCTCCGAGCGTCCGGCGCTGCTCGGCGGCCGTAGGCGTCGGCTCGGCCAAGGGCTTCGCGTTTTTCGGGGGCTGCGTCAGGGCCCCGGAGGCGCGGCGGCTGAACTCGTCCGCGCCGGCCTCCGAGCGGCTGGCGGCCTCCGGGCGACTGGCGTCTTCGCCGGCCTCCGAGCGGCTGGCGGCCTCCG
>JAISZC010000197.1 GCA_031269485.1 Deltaproteobacteria bacterium | reverse complement strand
CAAGCCGCGCCGACCGCCCGTCGCCGAACCGTTCTCCGGCGACCAGCTCGAACTTCTAAGCGCGAAAAACTGAACGACAAAACAGACCGACCGGTCGGTCTGGTGGCTTCATCGCCAGCCAGTTCCACTCGCAGCCTTCTTTTCGCGCCGACCGCCAGTCGCCGAACATCTCGCCGGCGACACGTCTCGAACCATGAAGAACGAAAAACCCGTAGCCAAAGACCGTTCCCGTCAGCTCGCTTCAGCGTCAGCCAGTTCAGCTCGTCGACCTTTTCCGTCGCCTCCGGAGGCGCCGCCTTGGCGCTCGCAGGGACGTCGCCTTGACGGGCGGCGGCCACCCGACTGACCCGAGACGCCAAGTCCAGCCCTCTCCCCCAGTCCCGAATCTGCCTTGGCCGGCTTCAAACGTCAGGCGTCTGACGCGCTTCATGGATGTCGCCGCAGGTCCTCAAAGCGTGGCGATATGACCACAGTTTTGACGGCCGTCGGCGTCCGTCGGGACGAACTCGAAGGGCCAGACCAATAATATTCAATTATGTCAGGTAGTTATTTTGCAGAAAACTTGACGCGAGACTTGGCCCGAACGTTGCTAGAGGAAATCCGGAAGTCAGGGCGACCGCCTGAAAGCTGGAGCGAAAAATGCATTGTCATCAGAAAACCATCAAGCAAAAAATCAAGGTCAGCGGCAAGGGACTGCACACCGGCGAGAAGATCGACGTCGTGCTGAGCCCCATGCCCGTCGACTCCGGCTTGTGGTTCCTGAGAGCCGACCAGCCCGACGCCCAGCCGGTCCTGGCCGCGACCGAAAACGTCTCCGACACCCGCTTGGCCACCACTCTGGGCCGCGGGCGCAACTCGGTCGGCACCATCGAGCATCTGCTGGCCGTTTTGGGCGGCTTGGGCGTCAACAACCTCAAAGTCGAGGTCTGCGGCCCCGAGACCCCTATCTTCGACGGCTCGGCCCTGCCCTGGGTGGAGCTGCTGCAAAACGTGGGCCTCCAGACCTTCAACTCGCCCAGACCCTGCCGACGCGTCCGCCGGCCCTTCGAAATCATCGACGGCGACGCCTTCGTGCGCGTGGAGCCTGCCTCAACCTTTTCGGTTGATTTCACTATCGATTTTCCCGGCTTTCTCAAGGTTCAAAACCGCGTCTTCACCTTCTCCGAGCAGGCCTTCGTCTCGGAGATCGCTCCAGCTCGCACTTTTTGCCTGCTCAGCGACGTCGAAAAAATGCAGCGCAACGGCAAGGCCCTCGGCGGGGGACTCGACAACGCCGTGGTCGTCTCCGATCAAGGCGTGCTAAACCCCGAAGGCCTGCGTTTTCCCGACGAATGTGTCCGCCACAAGATTTTGGACTTCTTGGGCGATCTGGCCCTGGCCCAAACCCCCATCCTTGGCCGCTTCACGGCCTGCAAGGCCGGGCACGCCCTCAACCAGCGCTTTTTGGCCGAGATGCTGGCCGCCCCGGACTATCTGGAGCCGCTGACGCCCGCCGCCCCCGCCAGACGCTCCGAACGCGTCGACCGCGAAGAGACCTTCGACTACCGCCCTAGCCTGTCAGCCCTCAAACAAGCCTGGGCTCACTGACGCCCGGGCCTCTCCTTCAAGCCGCCCGACGGACTTTTGGACCGCCGGAGCGGCTTTTTTCGTCCCTTCTTATCCCCATTAGGCCCGGTTAGGCTTGACGTCGCCGCCATGTCTTTCGACAAAAACGTCAGCTGAGCCCGCGATTGGCCGCTTTCACCACCACCA
The DNA here is from genome assembly GCA_031269485.1 of Deltaproteobacteria bacterium. Classification (GTDB taxonomy): domain Bacteria; phylum Desulfobacterota; class Desulfarculia; order Adiutricales; family Adiutricaceae; genus JAISZC01. The sequence goes on along the minus strand of JAISZC010000197.1, from coordinate 3,421 downwards.
CCACCACCACCACCACCAACGACAGATCAAATGCGCTCGTACATGGTCGACGGCCAGGACGCCGGCTACGCGCTGAAAAACGATAATGATGACAAATGAAATCTAATCAATGTATTTATTAACTTAAAAGCTAAAAATATTATAAAATTAGCCATTGTTGACAATATATTTTGACATGTTAATACATTAAATTATTTGAATTTTATCTTGTTCCTTAATATATATAATTTTTAAGTAATAATAATAGATTATTAAATGATAAATTGCTCATATAATAGGTAATTTATAAAATATATAGCAAATAAATGTCTATTGTATGGTATTCCCAGCTAAACTCACCAAAATCACGCAAATATTAGAAGCCCTTTTGAAGCTGATAGACTTGACGGAAAAACCAAATCTATATCCCAACGAACCGAAATATGGGAATCTAGCGGCGATATTCGTGGGCGCGATTCAGCTGATGGCGCCTTGGCTTTTCAAAAGTTGCCCAAGATGCAAAAAAATAAATTTATAGCTTGGCGATTATAATAAGCCCTTGACGATAGGCGTCTTGGCGATTCCGGCCCTGGCCTGGGTTTTTGATCAAAATTCGGCGCCGCACGTCGGCGGATCGGCGCCGCGCCAGTTGCGGCCCGTCGGAGCCGGGCCGTCGGCCGTCAAGCCGCTGAAAAGTTTGGCGGCCTCGGAACCGGGTCTTGACCCGCGGAGCGGAAAAAGATATTATTGAGGTGTTCCTCAAAAGCCTCGGACGCCGTTTGGTCCTTGTGGCCCCAAGACCTCCGAGCCGCTCCCCGCCGGCCGAGCCGGCCAAGCCGGCCGCTCAACCGGCCGACGGAGGCCCGGGGCTGTCAACGAGAGGACCGCTGGGCCAACAGATAATTTAAGGAGGTCGCGTTTCCTCCCGGCGCGTTCCGGGTTTTTTACGCGCAAAAAAGTTCATGAAAGACGTCGCCAAACAGAGAACCATCGCTTTGCTGTCCCACGGCGGAGCCGGCAAGACCACGCTGGCCGAGGCCTTTCTATTCTTGACCAAAGTCAGCAGCCGGCTAGGCTCGGTCGCCGACGGGACCAGCTCGCTGGACTATGAGCCCGAGGAGATCAAGCGCAAAAGCAGTCTCAACTCGGCCTTCCATTCTTTTCCTTGGAAAAAGCATCAAATCACGTTTGTCGACACGCCCGGAGGCGAAAACTTCCTCAACGACACCAAAACCGTCCTTTACGGCGTGGACGCGGCCGTGGTGCTGGTCGACGCCGTGGATTTGGTCAAGGTGTCGACCGAAAAAGGCTGGGCCTTCGCCGACGCCTTGAAGTTGCCCAGGCTTTTGGTCGTCAGCAAGATGGACCGCGAACGAGCCGACTTCTTCAAGGCCCTGGAAAGCGTCCAGGAATCCTTCGCCAGCCCCAAGACCGTGCCGGTCGCCCTGCCCATAGGCGCCGAGGACTCTTTCAAAGGGTTGATCGACCTGCTGCCCCTGAAGGCCCACGTCTACGACGCCGCCGGCAAATCCGCCGAGGCGCCGATTCCGGCCGACCTCGCGGAGCAGGCCGCCGAATGGCGCGAAAAGCTGGTGGAGGCCATCTGCGAGACCGACGACGCTCTTTTGGAAAAATTTCTCGAAGGCCACGACATCGGCCTCGAGGAGCTGGAGACCGCGCTGCAAAAGGCCGTGCTCGAAGGCGCGCTGGCCCCGGCGCTCCCGGCCTCCGGCCTCAAGCTCGTCGGCCTGAGCCACCTGCTCGACTCCATCGTCGGCCGCCTGCCTTCGCCGGTGGAGCGGGGCCCCATCTTCGGCATGGCCCCCGACGACCCCGACACCGGCCACGAAAGGCCCCCCGATCCCGCGGCGCCCTTCGGGGCCCTGGTCATCAAGAGCACCGTGGACCCCTTCGCGGGACAGCTGACGATTTTTCGAATTTTCTCCGGAACTCTGACCCCCGACTCCGGCTTCCAAAACGTCTCCCGCGGCCAAAAGGAGCGCTTCGGCCAACTGCTGGCCTTGGAGGGCAAAACTCAAAAGGCCGTCGAGGAGGCCGGCCCCGGCGACATCGTGGCCGTCTCCAAGCTCAAGGGCACCTTCACCGGAGACAGCCTCGCCGACGAGACCGCCCCGATCGTCTTCCCCGCGGCCCGCCCCATGGAGCCGGTGGTCTCCTTCGCCGTCGAGGCCAAGGCCAAGGGCGACGAGGAAAAAGTTTTCGCGGCCATCAACAAGATGACCGTCGAGGACGTCACCTTGCGCCTGACCCGCAACAACCAGACCAAGGAGATGATTCTGTCGGGCATGGGCCAGGTCCACATCGACGCCACGCTGGAAAAGATCAAGCGCAAGTACAACGTCGAGGTGATTCTCAACTCCCCCAAGGTGGCCTTCAAGGAGACCATCAAGGCCAAGGCCAAGGTCCAGGGCAAGTACAAAAAGCAGACCGGCGGCAAAGGCCAGTACGGCGACGCGGTCATCGAGCTCGAGCCGCTGCCCCGCGGCGAGGGCTTCATCTTCGAGGACAAGATCGTCGGCGGCGTCATCCCCCGTCAATACATCCCCGCCGTGGAAAAGGGCATCGTCGAGGCCATGGCGGGCGGCGTGGTCAGCGGCAACCCCGTGGTCGACTGCAAGGTGGCCCTGGTCTTCGGGAGCTACCACGACGTGGACTCCTCGGAGATGGCCTTCAAGATCGCCGGCTCCATGGCCTTCAAAAAGGCCTTCATGGAATGCCGCCCCACCATCTTGGAGCCCATCATGCTCCTGACGGTGACGGTGCCCGACGAATTCATGGGCGACGTGATGGGCGACATTTCCAGTCGACGCGGCAAGCTGCTGGGGACCGAAAGCCACGGCAAAAGGCAGGTCATCAACGCCCACGTCCCTCAAATGGAGCTTTTGAGCTACTCGCCGGCCCTGACCTCCATGACCGGCGGACGAGGCTCGTTCTCCTTGGAGTTCGCCCATTACGACGAGGCCCCGAGCCAGGTCCGCGACAAGGTCATCTCCGAGTTCAAGCCTCAGGAAGACAAGGAATGACGCCGCCGGCCGGACGACGAAGCGACAGGGCGACGGCTGGCTGACAACCCGCGCCAGAACGGCGCGCCTGGCCGATCGCCTCCGGGCGGCCGGACCGTTTGAGCTCCGCAGCTTCGGGCCTTCTGCGCCTTTGAGCCCGCAAAAAGCCCTCCCCTGGCCGGGGGAGGGCTTCTTGCTTGCGGCGCCGGCCGGCCTGCAGCCGGCGGTCGGCCGACCTTGGAGGCCGGAGCCGGAAAACGGCGAAAAACGGCGGAAAACGAAGAAAAAAGGCCAACGGCGGGCTGGCGAGCGCCCCTGACGAGCGCGACGCCGTCCGACCACGCGCCGGCGTCGATCGTCGGCGAGGCGGCCGTCAGGTCAAGGCCACGGTCAGGCCGCACAAGGACAAAAGGCCCACG
>JAISZC010000165.1 GCA_031269485.1 Deltaproteobacteria bacterium | reverse complement strand
GGCCTTGGACAGCACCAGCGTGATGGCCGCGGTAAGGGTCGTCTTGCCGTGATCGATGTGGCCGATGGTGCCTACGTTGACGTGGGGTTTGGAACGGTCAAACTTCTTTTTGGCCATCTTGAAGCCTCCGATGTCGAGATGAGACTAGGCGCTGTACTCCGAAAAACCGCGGCCGCCGCGCTTCAGCGGCCTTCGGCGTTCTTCTTGGCTTCCTTCTGGGCGATCACTTCAGCGGCCACGTTCTCCGGCAGAGGCTGATAGCTGCCGAACTGCATGCTGAAGGTGGCCCGACCCTGAGTGCGCGATCTGAGCTCGGTCGAATACCCGAACATGGACGCCAAAGGGGCCTCGGCCTTGACGATGCGCGAGCCGCCTAGGGATTCCAGGGCCGAAATCCGGCCGCGGCGCGCGCTGAGATCGGCGATGACGTCGCCGACGAAATCGTCGGGCGTGACCACCTCGAGATCCATCACTGGCTCTAGAATGATCGAGCCAGCCCGCCGGAGGCCTTCTTTGAGGCCCAAGGAGCCGGCAACGGCGAAGGCCATCTCCGAGGAATCCACGTCGTGAAACGATCCGTCGAAGAGCGTGACCTTCAAATCGGTGGCCGGAAAGCCGGCCCGGGCCCCGCCCTTGCGGGCCGCCTCAAGGGCGCCCTCGCCCACCGCGGAGTGATATTCCTTGGGCACGGTGCCGCCGACCACCTTGGCCTCGTATTCCAGGCCAGCGCCGGGGGACAGGGGCTCCAGACGCAGCCAGACGTGGCCGTACTGGCCCCGGCCGCCGGTTTGGCGGACGTGTCGGCCCTCGACCTCCACGGTCTTGGTGATGGTCTCGCGGTAGGCCACCTGAGGCGCGCCAAGCACGGCCCCGACCTTGAACTCCCGCAGCAGCCGGTCGGCGATGATCTCCAAATGAAGCTCGCCCATCCCCGAAATGATCGTCTCGCCCGTGTCCTGATCGGTCCGGACCCGAAACGACGGATCCTCCGAGGCCAGCTTGCCTAGAGCCTGGCCCAGCTTGTCGGCCTCGTCCTTGTTCTTGGGGCTCAAGGCGATGTGGATGACCGGCTCGGGAATGTGCATCTGCTCGAGCACCAGCGGATGCGCCTCATCGCACAAAGTGTCGCCCGTCGAGGAGTTGCGCAGCCCGACCGCGGCGATGATGTCGCCGGCCTGAGCCGACTTGATCTCCTCGCGTTTGTTGGCGTGCATCTTCAGCAGGCGTCCGATCCGTTCGCGGGTCGTCCGGCTGGAGTTGTAAACTTGATCCCCGGAGGACAAGGCGCCCGAATAAAGGCGCAAGAAAGTCAGATGGCCGACGTATGGATCGCTCATGAGCTTGAAGGCCAGAGCCGAAAAAGGCGCCGTCTCGTCGGCCTGCCGCTCCTCGAGCTTTCCGCCGTCCCCAAGGCCGGTCACCGGCTTGATGTCGATGGGCGACGGGAGATAATCCACCACGGCGTCCAAAAGAGGCTGGACGCCCTTGTTTTTGAAGGCCGAGCCCAGCAGCACCGGCACGCACTTGAGGGCCAGGCAGCCGTCGCGCAGGGCTTTCCTGAGTCGGGCGGTCTCGATCTCGCGACCCTCCAAAAAGTCGTCGACCAACGAGTCGTCGATGTCGGCCAAGCACTCGACCAAAGCGGCCCGGGACTCGCGAGCCTCGCCTAGCAGTTCGGAAGGCACGTCTTCGACCGTGTAGGCGGCCGGATCGTTGGGATCCTTGGAATAGCGCAACAGCTTCATCTCCAGCAGATCGACCAGCCCTTCAAACTTCTCCTCGCGGCCCACGGGAATTTGAAGCAGCGCCGGAGCGGCCGACAGCCTCTCTTTGATTTCCCTGACGCACTTGAGGTGGTCGGCGCCCAGGCGATCCATCTTGTTGACGAAGGCGATGCGGGGCACGCCGTAGCGGTCGGCCTGGCGCCAAACCGTCTCGGACTGCGGCTGCACACCGCCGACGGCGCAGAAGACGGCCACTGCCCCGTCAAGCACCCGAAGGCTGCGTTCGACCTCTATGGTGAAATCCACGTGCCCGGGCGTGTCGATGATGTTGATGCGCTTTTTGCGCCAAAAGCAGGTCGTGGCCGCCGAGGTGATGGTGATGCCCCGCTCCTGCTCCTGCTCCATCCAGTCCATGACGGCCTGGCCGTCGTGGACCTCGCCGATCTTCTGCGAGACGCCCGTATAATAAAGGATGCGCTCGGAAGTGGTGGTCTTGCCCGCGTCGATGTGGGCGATGATGCCGATGTTGCGGGTGTCGGCTATGGAGAATTGACGAGCCAAAGCGTTTCCTAGGTCTTGCGTCGATCTCGCGGCGGCTGGATCGACGGTCGACGACGAGCGGGCCGGAGGGTCAATAAAGTCCCGAGTGGAACGAGGCGTCCTGCCGGGACCGGCGGAGATCCGCCGGGCTCGTCTGGAGCCCGGCGGACCGCGAGGCGAAAGAAAGGCGACCGCTTTTTCAATGAGGGCGGCACCCGGCCGACGCCGGACGACTCCTCACCAACGGTAATGGGCGAAGGCCTTGTTGGCCTCGGCCATGCGGTGCGTGTCCTCGCGTTTTTTGACCGAGGATCCGCGGCCCTGGGAGGCGTCAAGGAGCTCGGCGGCCAATTTGGCCACCATGCCTTTTTCTCCGCGGTTTTGGGCGTAATTGATCAGCCAGCGAATCGACAGCGCCGCCCGGCGGTCGGGCCGGATCTCGACGGGCACCTGATAGGTCGAGCCGCCCACGCGGCGGCTCTTGACCTCGACCGAGGGCCGGACCTGATCGAGGGCTTTTTCGAAAACCTTGACGGGATCGTCTTTGGAGCGCTCGGCGATGAGGTCGATCGCGCCGTAGAAGATGCGTTCCGCCGAGCTCTTCTTGCCCCGCCGCAGCAGACTGTTGATGAACCTGGCCACCATTTTGTTGTTGTACTTGGGATCGGGAAGCGTCTCCCTTTTGGAGACCTCTCTGCGCCTTGGCATCGTTCACCCTTCACGATTTGTTCAGGCCGTCTCGGCCGGCCGTATGGTCCCTTGAGGCGAAAGAAAACGTCCGCCGACTCGGAGAGGTTCGACGGACGCCGCGTTATTTGGGCCTCTTGGCCCCGTACTTGCTGCGGGCTTGCCGGCGTTTCTGGACGCCGTTGGAGTCGAGAGTGCCGCGAATGACGTGATAGCGGACGCCTGGCAGATCCTTGACGCGGCCGCCGCGGATCATGACCACGGAATGCTCCTGCAAGTTATGGCCCTCGCCGGGAATGTACGAGGTGACCTCCATGGCGTTGGTCAGACGGACGCGGGCCACTTTGCGCAAGGCCGAGTTGGGCTTTTTGGGCGTCGCAGTGTAGACCCTGATGCAGACCCCGCGCTTTTGGGGGCAGCCCTTGAGGGCCGGCACGGTGTTTTTTTTCAGCTGGGCCACACGGCCCTTGCGTATAAGCTGGTTTATGGTCGGCATCTTCCCACCTGCTGGCGTTAAAGACTTGAAATGACGCCGTCGGCGTCATTTAAGCCGGAAACCTGTAAAAATCGCTAAATCAGAGCCATACCCTGCGGCCCATAATTAATGAGCCGACAAAAGGCCCAAATCACTAAAATATAGCAAATAACGACAAAAAACCCTTCACCAGGCCTTAACACCCTGCTGGACCTCGACGCCTTGGTCAGCGTCGACCCGCCGAACTCCAAGCCGGCGGACGGTCCCGGGTACGCCCAGGAAGGTTAAAGCGGCCAGACCCTCGGCCCAAACACCGAAAGCCTCAAACCGCTCCGAGGCTGCGGCCTTTCAAGTGCATCCCCCTTCAGTCGGTCCATCTGCTGCGGGCCAACCGCCGAGGTTTACTCGGTTGCTTGAACAGGCCGCCTAAGCGGAATTGGACTTATAACATAGTCTGGAACTAGATGTCAAGGCTTGGCGGCGAGGTCGGCCAAAAAATTTTTCAGGCCTTCCAGCCTCTGATCTCCAGTCATGGCGCGCCTTGGCGGGCAGCCCAGCGTCCTGCGGTCAGGCTCGGCGCCCCTTGGCCTGAAAAAAAACGTCTTGGCACCCGAAAAAATCTCGGAACGTCGGCGGCGGCCGCCCCGGCCTCAGGCCGGCCGGTCGAGCGGCGTCCGGCCCGACTCCGCGGGGCCGCCGGGCCCGACCGGTCCGGAAATCTCTTCAGGTCCGGGGGCCTACGAAGGTCCATCCGGCTTGGCGGCGAAAAATCGGGAGGCTGGCCCGACGAGCAGGTAGGGGCCACGCCACTCCACCCGCCGGCCGCCGGGCAGATCCAAGCCGCCGGCGCCAGGACGGCCGACGAAGTCCAAAAGCATGTCCACGCTCAAAAACGACACCGGCGCACCGCCGGCCGCTCCAGGCCGCTCGACGCGCCGCAGCAGCCTGACGACCAGCCGTCGGCGCTCGGCCAGCGTCAGCGCCATCAGGCCGGCCGCCTCCAGCCGAAAGCGGTCGCCTTCGAGTGGCACGACGAGCCGATCGCAGAGCTCGTCGAGACGGCCGTCCCAAAACTCCTCCTCGGAGGCTGCCAGCTTGGCCAATCGGCCCACGGCCTCCAAACACGCGCCGTTGAGGCTCTCGAGCGCCGGCAGCACGCGCAGCCGCACCAGATTGCGGCTGAAACGCTCGTCGCCGTTGCTGAGGTCCTCCAGCCAGCTCAGGCCCCTGCTCTCAAGCCGCTCCTGGAGCTGCCGGCGGCGGACGGCCAAAAGGGGCCTGACGATCCGGCCGTTTTTGGCCGGAATGCCCGCCAGGGCGCCGGGGCCGGCGCCCCTGACCAACTTGAGCAAAACTGTTTCAAGCAGATCTTCGGCCTGATGCCCGGTGACGATCCAGTCGCCGCCCCATGCCTCGAGGCGTTGGGCCAAAAAGTCGTAACGAGCGCGCCGGGCCGCCTCCTCGAGGCCCTTGCCGCGCCGCTGGGCCAAGCCCGGCACGTCCCGCCGCTCGACGAGGCACGCCACGCCCAGCGAGGCGGCCGCGCGGGATGCCTCGACGGCCTCCGCCGCCGAACTTTCCCGCAGGCCGTGATCGAGGTGAGCGGCCAGCAAATTTTCGGGCGGCAGGCGGTCGGCCAACAGGCTCAGCAAGGCCAGCGAGTCGGACCCACCGGAAAAGGCGCACAAATAGCGTCCCTCCGGCCATCCGGGACACAGCTCGGCCATGGCGGCCTCGAAGCGTTCCGGCAGAGCCGGACTTTTGCGTTTTTCGGCTTGGGACATCAGCGGCTCCCGCCGCGACCGAGGCCGCAGCCGAGCGCAAACTAGCACAGGCCGGAGCGGCCCGCGGCGCAAAACGCCGCGGGTCGCTCCGGCCATGGACCTTCCTAGGGGCTCAGCCGTCGTAGGCCACCAAACGGACCGGCGAGGCGCTGGCCCCGTCAATCTTGAGCGGAAAGGCCGACACCAGCCTTTTTCGACCGTCCATGACCTCGTCCGGAAAAAAGACTTCCTCAATGATCAGGATCCCGGCCCCCAAAAGGATCTCGTGGCAAGGCCGGGCCTTCTCGCGGCTGCCGAAGCCCCCGAGGCTGAGACTGTCGATGCCCACGGCCTTGACCTTAAGCTCCAGAAGAAGGCGAGCGCCGCCCTCGTCGAGATAAGGCCAACGTTTGAGATAATCGACGTTGAAGCCTCTTTTTGGGCCCCACCCGGTGTTGAGCAACGCGAAGTCGCCCGGCTCGAGCCCGCAGACCAACGGCTCGAGCTTGGCCGCGTCAATGGCTTCGTCGGGCTGAACCCGGCCGCGCAGATCGACGAACAGCCCCGGCCCCATGAAGGCTTCCAGCGGCAGGCAGGACACCGACGGGCCCTCGTCGAAAAAATGCCGCGGCGCGTCGACGTGGGTGGCGGTGTGAGTGCTCATCGACAGCGATTCGGCGTTAAAGCCCTCCATGGGCAGGCTGCACAGCCGGTTGATCGACGGGCAGCCCATCTTCGGGTAGGCCGGCGCGCCATGGCGTATGGTGCGGCTTAAATCGTAAAGCTTGACGTTCTTGGTCGGCATCTAGAGTCTCCTGGGCCGCGGTCCAGGTCCCGCGACGCTCGCCAGCTTATTGTATAACGAGAGCGCCCAAAATATAATGTCCCCAGGCCGAACGGACAGCGGCCGACGATCAGGCCAGCCGCTTTCGCGTCAACGGGAGGCCGGCCGCAGGGAGGCAAATGCAATGAACATGGACAAAATTCGCGAACGGGCCAGACTGCAGGCCAAGGGCGCCTGCCGGGTCTGCCGGCAATGCGACGGACGCATCTGCTCCGGCGAGGTGCCTGGCATGGGCGGGGCCGGCACCGGCCTGTCGTTCCGCCACAATTTCGACGCCTTGGCGACGCTGCGCTTTAAGACAAAACTGGTCCATCAGGTCCATTTTCCGAAAACCGAAAAAGAAATTTTCGGCTTCAAGCTGTCCTTTCCCGTGATGATCGCGCCCATCGGCGGGCTGGCCTTCAACCTCAACCGGGCCATGGACGAGGCCGAGTATCAGGAGGCCGTGGTCATGGGCGCCCAGGACGCCGGCATCGTCTCCGGCACGCCCGACGCCGCGCCCATGGAGGTCATGCAGCTGGGCCTGGCCCAGGCGGCCAAGACCAGCGGGCGGGCGCTGCCCTTCATCAAGCCTTGGGAGCCCGGCGAAATCGCCGAAAAACTTAGCATGGCCAAGGAAGCCGGCTGCAAGACGGCGGCCGTGGATCTCGACAGCATCGGCCTGATCACTTTGAGGCTCATGGGCCGGCCGGCCTACCCCAAAAGCGTCATCGAGCTGGCGGCCATCGTGGACTCGGCACATCAACGCGGCATGAAGCTGATCATCAAGGGCGTGATGACCGCCGAAGACGCCCTGGACTGCCTGACGGCCGGCGTCGACGGCCTGGTGGTCAGCAACCACGGAGGACGAGTCCTCGACTCGGCCCCCGGCACGGCCGAGGTCCTGCCGCTGGTGGCCAGGGCCGTGGAAGGCGCCGTGCCCGTTTTGGTCGACGGCGGCGTGCGCAGCGGCGGCGACGTCTTGAAAATGCTGGCTTTGGGCGCCGACTGCGTCATGATCGGCCGCCCCTTCGCCATCGCCGCCGTCGGCGGCGGCCGGGAAGGCGTGGCCCACTACGCGGAAACTCTGCGTTCGCAGCTCGAGCAAGTCATGATCATGACCGGCTGCCCAGACGTGGCCGAGGCCGGACCGCACTTGCTGACTTGACGCCCCTACCGCTTGACGTCAGGCCCGGCGACGTCGAAAAGCCTCCGGCACGTTCGTCGCTGGCGTCTCGCGGCCCGCTCCCGTTCACGCCCTCTGCGGTCAGGCCCTGAGGGAGGGCGTTGGCGCCTTGCCGGGTCTCATCACGGCCTTGGCGGCTGGCCTGGCTTTCCACGGCCAACTCCTCATCCTTCGCGGCTGACAACGTTCGTGATCACCGGGGGTTGCCAATCCTTGCCGAAGGGAATTCCCCAAGCAAGCGGCGCACCCTCCATTCTGACGCAGTTTATACCGTCGGTATCGCTTAACAAATTCATAATTGACGCTAAAAGTGCTTCGAGGATGGAAAACAGCAGTCCTTTACTAGCTAAAAAAGGTCAGCGAAATAACCGGATTGTCTAAGTCATCTATCTATAGGTATCTATAAGTACGTAAAAGCAAAAAATTTCCTAATATAATACGCATTAGCCCTCGCGTAAACGCTTGGTCGTACAACGCTCTAGTTCAATTGGTTCAGGACCGCCTCTCTGGCGTGCCTTTAACTACAGAAGACCTCAATACATCTAAATAGTCGACCAAGGCTTGCATCATCTGGCACCGTTCAGGCAAGAATTCGGCGTAGTTATAAGCCGCCCGGATGCTATTTCGCTCGATATGCGCCAGCTGCCGCTCAATCCAGTCGGAATTGAAGCCCTGCTCGTTGAGCAAGGTCAAGGCCATGGCCCTGAACCCGTGCCAGCAGATCTCGTCTCGGCCGTAGCCGCGAGGCCGCAGGGCCGCGTTGACGACCGCTCATGGGCTTTCGAGCGCTGGCCCGGAAAGAGCCAGCGCCCCTCTAGCCAGCGTGCTTGCGCAGTTGCTCCAGCAGCTTGACCACCTGGGCCGCCAGCGGCACGATGTGGGCCAAGCGCATCTTCATTGATTCTCCGTTGGAATCCGCCACGCTCCCTTGCTAAATTCCTGCCGCTCCACGCGCCGAAGCTCGCCCGGCCGGACGAACAATCAATCAATCAATCAATCAAGCAAGCAAGCAAGCAAGCAAGGCAAAATGTTCAGCGCACAAGTCGCCGCCGGGCTGCCGGCCCAGCATTAGCCGGCCGATTTTGGCCGGGTCGAGGATGGTCGATCGATGTTTGACGATCGGCGAGGGCACACTTGAGGTCGGCGGCAAAATCTCGCCGGGCCTGGCCAGCGGCGACGCCGAAGCCCAGAATCCGGCCAGGCGACGAGCGAACTCGCTTGGCGGTCTCTCGGGTTCCTCGAGCCTGTAAGCTTGTCGAGCGCCATGCTTGCCGTCAGTTCGTCCATGGGGACATGGCCGAGGGCGGGATGTGAAATACGTGTCCAAGCGCCTTTTGTTTGAGCCAAAATCGCCGAAAAAAATTCAAGCTTCCAGGCTTAGGGCCCCCAGCGTGATGGCTGACGCCGCGGAGAGGGCGATTTTCAGCGTCCGGCGCAGCTCGGGCGGCCCGCTCACGAGCGGTATTGAGGCCAACGTCCGGCCAGGCCCCGAGGCTTCGGCAAGTTTGTCGCCCCTCGACCTTAGCTCGGAGCCGCCAAAGCTTTGAACCCCAGGAAAAATTTCCGGAAAAAGGCCGGGAGCGTCATGGCGCTGACGCCTCCAGTCTTTAGGGCGGGCATTTTTGATGGCAAGTTCGGCGAGTCTGGCGCCGACAAACCCCCTGGGCCGGAATTTTCGGCGGAATTTTCGGCGCTTTCGAGCTGCGCTGACAACTAGAAACAGAAAACCCTGGATTTTCCAGGGTTTTCTGGGTAGCCATGGTGCCGCTGACGACCCAGGCAAAAGGCCATGGTAGTCCCAAGGGGACTCGAACCCCTGTTTTCGCCGTGAGAGGGCGGTGTCCTAGACCGCTAGACGATGGGACCATAAATGGCGCCGGAGCGCCTGCGGAAAATGTGATATCATAGACTCGGGGGCACGTCAAGTGTTTTTCCGAGGGCAGCCGGCGGCGCCCGGTCGGCCCGCCGGTGGAAGACCAGACAGTTCGCCTACGCCTCGGCTTTAGCCATTGCACGGCGGCGTCATTGACTTGCCCACGGCCGCCGGCCTTCCCCGCCTCAGCGCGGCCCGTCCGCGAAGGCCGGTCACAGGCAGAACGGACCTTTCGGCAAAAACCGGCTTGACGGCCCAAACAATCCTTATGACAATCGCCGTCAAATCTGACCGAATTCGGCCTTGGCCCGGGTTTGGCCCTAAGGTTGAAAATGGCGTCACAGAGCCAGACCTCTCCTGCCGGAGGCCCGGGTTCGGCGGAAGGTTGTCAGCGGGCCGTTCTTTCTGGCCGCTGAAGACCGTTTCCAGAAAAGACTTGCTTTCTGGGCCTTTGAGGCGTAAACTCTTTTCAATTCGTGTTTCCGACGTTCCGCTCTCAGCTGAGGCAAGCGTACGACCTCCGAGAAGGCCACGGATCTCACTGAGTCTATTTTTTATATTATCGCTGATACATAACCGGGAAATACGAAATAAGTCAATCAATGAAATCATTTTCACTATTTTATTGAAATGATATAAATAATGCAAACGTTAAAGAATAATTATATTTTTCCTTATTATATAACCAAAATACAAAACACATTGTAAAATTAATTTTTTAAACTAATTTTATCTTAATTTTGCTTTTATTTCGCATCAAAAATGATTTAAAGGGATTAGGGAACAATTGCAGGCGCTGTGCGGTCGGCCCGAGTTCGCCGCCTCGACCATCCGCGTCATGCCAGACGTTCACGCCGGTCTGGGCTGCAATCGGCACGATCATGACCATCACCGACAAGGCGGCCCCATCCATGGTCGGCGTCGACATCGGCTGCGGTATGGAAACGGTCGCTTTGGCAGAATCGGTTATGGCTGGATAATTTGAAGACGGCTTTAAATTATCAGGACCCTGAGTGGGGAGGGCCTTCGGGGGGCCATAATGGCCTCGCCGTTTGCTGTTATTCATTTTGATTTCAAATATTTTTGCCAAATTATTATTAATTATATTATTTGGACCCATTGCACGCTGTCCGCCTTTTTCCCAGGGACCCCGGGGAAAATGGCCTCTAGAACCCTTATCCCTCCTGGCTTTCCGATGGTAGGGGTTGCACTGACCTCTCAGCTGAGGGGGGTTACGACGAATGGAGGCGTAGGCTACGCCATCACCAGCCAGTTGCACTGACCTCTCTACTGAGGGAGGTTACGATAACTTGTGATCAAACGAACCGTCGTCGATGTGTGTTGCACTACCCCCTCAGCTGAGTGAGGTGACCACAGTAATTGTAGCTTGACGTCTATAAACAAGTGCAATGACCTCCCAATTGAGGATTATACGCCTATGATAGGTATAAATATATGATTTAGTTTGCTACATTGACATTTAAGCTATGAATGACCGATATTTGATGCTTTAGTAGTTCCAACTCGCTTCAAATGTGACTTAAAAAAAATAAAAGATAGGCAATAAAAATAATAAAATAATATAATGATAAAGCTGAAAAATAATATAACAAATTATTGTCGTATAAACACATTGTATATTATCGTAAATATTTTATAATGACATAAATTTTGATTTATTGTCTCAGTTTTGGCAAATTAAAAACACCAGTTTTAGCTAAGATTTTCAAAATTTATTTATTTTCTTTAATTATTTAGAGATTCAATATAATGGATATTTACGACAACAATACGGATCCTGATAACGGAAACGGACGTGAAAATAGAAATGATTCAGATATAAATGTTGATTCGGAACAAGATTTAAATATATAGAATAGAAATAAAATACAAAATAACGATGAAATAAAGACAGAAAACGAAACCCAAAACGACTATCAAAAATTATCTCAATTTAAGCTTTGACACAAATATAGTTGTTACATATTGAGAGTTGTGAATTAACTATTAAAGGTAAATATTTAATAGTTACTAGCCATAATAATACTTATAGTATTTCAATACTAGAAATTAAAAGATTAACTGTAGTATGAACCGCATTTTAATATGAATTCATCTTTCGATTTAATCAGTAAAGGTATGATATAGAATTTTTGATCATTCTTTCAACTTAAAACCATATTGTAATCGATAGAAAATAATAAAAATCATCTTTTATTTCATAACAAGCAATATTCGATAATAATATTCAAGAAAAATTAAAATTAGCTAATTTATAGATTTAATGTAAAATTAAAAAATTCAATCTATGTAGTCGCCCTTGCAAAAGGGCCTATCTACCCGGAATGGCAGGATAAATCCTGTGAAATGGCCCCTCTGGACTCGCATTCTCGGCTGGCAATCTAAGTCCTTGTAATCACTGGGAAAGGGTCCAATCACCGGTCGGCAACGGCCTGAGCCTGGCCTCCATCAGCCCCGAAAACCGCCCTGAACAGGTAGAAATAGGACAGATT